>JBBSGX010000001.1:0-43562 GCA_038253685.1 Candidatus Limnocylindrales bacterium
AGCGCCGAGAGCGCCAACAGGATCCCGGAGGCGGGCCGGTTTCCGCGCTCGGCAGCAAGGAACGAACCGATCGCGAGGACCAGGAAGAGGCTCTCCCCGTAGGCCATCGAGAAGACGGCGCTGAAGGGGCTGATGGCAAGAAGGAAGCAAGCGAGCGCGGCCCGGCGATCTCCGATGTGGCGTCGACCGAGCGCGAACAGCAGGACCAGCGCAAGCGCGAACAGCGCATGGGAGAGCAGGAGGGCAATGAGGCCATCGGCTCCCGGAAACGGGCTCGACAGCAGCCGAACGAGCATCGGGTAGAGCGGCAGGAACGCGTAGTTGTGGTGATCCAGCTGGAGCGGCGCCAGCTGGTAGCCGTCGCGGGCGATGCCCATGTACCACCACCCGTCCCAGCTGGTGAGGGCCCGCAGGATCCCGCCGTCGGAGCCGCTTGTCAGGTTGGGGTTGCGGATCAGCAGCGTGTCGGAGAACCACGCGGCCATCAGCACGATCAGTCGTCCGGCCACGAATCCACCCAGGATCACCGACAGCGAGGCGGCCGTGCTCGAGCGCATGCGCACCCCGGCAAACCTGCCAGCGGGCAGCGTCAACGGCTGGGCATTCATCACGCGCAACGGTGGTGCACCCGCGCACCGCCCCGGAACCCCCCGGAAGTCATGTGACCGCCCTCGTCGGATGCGGCCGCCCGGCGTTCGTACGCCGGGAGCCCAGTTACCATGACGAACGCGTCGAGTGGCTGTACGCCTTCGATTCGAGCGACCCGCGGCGCTCGGCGCCTGGGATGCAGGCCACATGAGGGACAGTTGTCATTCCAATGGCGTTGAGCAGTCGGGAGTTGCTGTGCATCCCGCTCGTGGCAAGCCCCGGCAGAGCCTCGAGGGTCTGTGGCGCTCCTCGGTCGGCCCGTTCCGTGTGTTCCGGCTGTTCCGGCTCTCGGAGGAAGGAGGGCGCTTGCGGACCACAGTGAGCGGCCCGTCCCGTTAGTCGTCCGTCGTTTCCGCGAGTCTCCACTCGGGGCTGGGCAGCTTGATGGGGCCAGGGGACCACGGCGCGGATTCATACTCCCACCGTGCCGATACCGGACTACCAGTCGTTGATGCTGCCCCTGGTCAAGCTGGCCGCTGATGGCCAGGAGCGCACGATGGGAACAGCAATCGACGCCCTGGCGGACGAGTTCCGCCTGAGTCCGGAAGAGCGGCTGCAACTCATACCGAGCGGGCGTCAACCGGTGTTCTACAACCGGGTACCCTGGGCCGGAACCTACCTCCGCAAGGCTGTCTTGCTGGAAGCAACTGGGCGTGGCCGCTTCCGCATCACCGAGCGCGGGCGGCAGGTTCTGGCCACCAACCCGCCTCGTATCGACCTTGGCATGCTCAACCAGTTCTCAGAGTTCCGCGAATTCCGCAAACGCACTGTGACGGTGCTTGCACTGAAGCCGGCGTTCGGCCCCGGCCAGCCTGCTCCCGAGGCGGATGCGCGGTCACCCCGCGAAGTCCTGGAAGCAACCTACTTGGAGATGCGGAGGGTGATAGAGCAGGAGCTTGTGGAGCGTGCTAAGGCGGGGACGCCTGCCCGGTTCGAACAGATGGTACTGGACCTCCTCGTGGCGATGGATTACGGCGGCTCGGCGCTCGATGCTTCCCGTGTGGGCAGGAGTGGGGACGGCGGCATCGACGGCATCATCCAAGAGGACAAGCTCGGGCTCGACGCGGTGTATGTGCAAGCGAAGCGCTGGACCGGCACCGTGCCCATCGCGGAGGTGCGGGCGTTTAGTGGCAGCCTGGACGCACACCGAGCCCGGAAGGGTGTGCTCATCACGACATCCAGCTTCCCGGCGGAGGCGGAGCGGTACGTCGCCAGCATCGAGAAGAAGCTCGTGCTCATCGACGGAGACCGCCTCGGCAGCCTGATGTTCGACTACGGCATCGGCGTGGCCGATGAGGTCACATACCCCGTCAAGCGGGTGGATACGGGCTACTTCGAAGAGGTCTGAGTCCATGGTGACAACCCAAAGCGGCCACGGCTTCTACACAGCCTGTGTCTGCGTCAACGGGGACGTGCTCACCGCACGGGCCGAGAGGCTCCCGGAGTATGTCAAACCGTTCTGCGGCAGCTGTGGCGCGCGCACGATTCAGGCGTGCCAGAACTGCAACTCGCAGCTTGAGGGGGACGGCATCGACGGCGGGGTGCTCGGCAGCATCTACTACCCGCCAAGGCACTGTCCGATGTGCGGTTCTCCATTCCCGTGGACGGCTGCGAAGGAGGCAGCAGCCCGCGAACTCGCAGAACTACTCGGGTCTACGCCCGAAGAACAGCAAGCCCTCAGCAACGATGTAGCCGACCTGTTGTCGGAGACGCCACGCACTCCCTTGGCCGCGGCACGTTGGAAGCGCGCCATCAACAAGGCCGGAGCCGAGGGAATTAGCCTTGCACGCGATGTGTTCGTGGGGGTTGTCAGCATCGCGGTCGGCAAGCAACTCGGCCTCTAGGCGGCGTACCAGTCGAGCCAATCCGGTGTCACCCTTGTGCCTGAGAGTCCGTCCGAGGGCGCCGAGCCCCGATCGTCGCCCCAGCCCCCGGCCCGACGCCAAGCCAACACCCCCAAACCCAAAGGAGGCGGGCTGGCTCAAGGTAGAGGCGGGTGGCCGCCGGTCGACCCAGGCCGCCCAAGGCCGTCAAGGCCCGAAGGGGCCAGGCCGCAGCGGCGGAGCTGGGCGATCGGCGGACAGGACCCGCCTCACTCATAGCCCAGCACGACCCCTACAGCGGAGGCAGCCCGCTCTTCCCCTCGACCAGGTAGTGCACGAACCAGTCGCGAAGGTGTTCCAGGTTCTCGACTCGGCGGAAAGGCGAACCGCTGCGGGTCAGCTCGTGCGACTCGTTCGGCACCCGCATCAGGCGCACGGGCCGCCGCAGCGAGCGCAGGACCGTGAAGAGCTCCTCTGCCTGCGTGATGGGGCAGCGGAGGTCCTGCTCGGCGTGCTGGATCAGCAGCGGCGTGTGGATGTTCGCGGCGAAGCTCAGCGGGCTGTGCTGGCGGTAGAGCTCCGGGTCCTCCCAGGGGTTCGAGCCGTACTCGTAGTGCCCGAAGAGCGGCCCCGCGATGTCCCCACTGAGCATCTCGGACGTCATGTCGTTGACGCCGCGGCAGGTCACCGCGGCCTTGAAGCGATCCGTGTGCCCGACGATCCAGCTCGCGAGGTAGCCGCCGTAGGAGCCGCCCGTGACGCCCATCCGGTCGGGATCCACCAGGCCATCCGCGATGAGGCCATCGACGCCGTCCATGATGTCGCGCATGGGGCCGTCGCCCCAGTCGCGGTAGTTGGCGTGGCAGTAATCCTGACCGTAGCCCTCGGATCCGCGCGGGTTGCAGGCATACACGCTGATCCCGGCCGCGAGCAGGCACTGCCACTCCCAGAAGATGCTCCAGCCGTAGAGCGTGGCCGGACCGCCGTGGATCTCCACGACGAGCGGCGCCGGGCGCCCGTGGTGGCGCGGCGCCTCCAGGAACCAGCCCTGGATCCTGCGGCCATCCGTCTCGTGCCAGCGCGTCACCGGCCGGATCGTCTCGATCCCGTGCCACGGCTCGCCCATCAGCTCCGAAACCTGGGTGGCGCCCGCCGCGCGTGGCTCGCGACCGCCCGTCTCTCCGAGCGTGTACGTCACGATCTCCGAGGGCTCGTGGCCGGTCATCCGCACCGCCGCCGCGTGCAGGGCGTCACCCACAGGCAGCACGTCGGGCCGCGACAAGGTGTGCTCGTCCTCGGTCAGGCGCTCGACGCGGCAGTCGGCCGTCGCGACGCGCCACAGCTCATAGGCGCCCTCGATCGGCGCGTTGAAGACGATCCAGTCGCCACGCTCGCTCCAGAAGAGCCGCGGCTCCGCGAAACCGAAGAGGTCGGTGTTGCTGTGGGCACCAACCATCAGGTCGCTCTCGCCGGACAGGTTTTCGCCGACCTGGTCCGCGTCCGGTCGGAAGCGCCAGACGTCGTTGCGTGAGCCTGCCGCGGCCGGGAACCGGTGACCATACGCGGCGATCCAGCGGCCGTCCGGGCTCCACGCCGGCCCCTGGAAGACGCGATCGCCGCGACCGGCCGAGATGCGCGTCACGGGTCCGCCATCGAAAGACACCAGGTAGAGGTCGCGGCGCCAGGTCAGATCCGCGTCCGGATGGCGGTTGGAAACGAAGCAGATCCGCTTGCCGTCCGGACTCCAGGCGGGCTGCTCGTCCTCGCCGATCCCGGAGGTGATGCGCCTGGCCTTGCCGCCGGCCATCTCCACGACCCACAGGTTGGGCCGCTTGTCGTACGTGTACCCGACGCCATTGAGCATGTACTGGAGTCGATCGATCAGGTGGATGTCGCGCGGCGGCGGGTCGCCGGGCTTGCGTGTGCTGCGCGGCTTCTCGACCGTGGTCGCTGCCGACACGAGGCACAGCCTGGCGCCGTCCAGGCTCCACGCCATCTCCGAGACGCTTTGCGGAAGCCGCGTCAGCTGGGCCGGCTCGCCGCCGTCCATGGGCAGCAGCCAGACCTGCGTCGCATCGTCGGGGAGCTTCACGGGCCCGGCCGGGACGTCGTTCCCATCGGGACGACTCTCGTCCTTTGCAACGGCGCCGCGGTCGCTCAGGAAGGCGATGGTCCGTCCGTCGGGGCTCCAGCGCGGGCTCGTGTCGTTGTTGGCGCCGTGCGTCAGCCGGCGAGCCGGCGCAGAGCCGTCGAAGGGCGCAACCCACAGCGACTGGCGGTAGTCGTCCTTGCCCGGGTTGCTCTCCTTGACCACGTAAGCCACGCGATGTCCATCCGGAGAGATGCGCACGTCGGTGGGGACGCGCAACGTGTAGAGGTCGTCGGGTCTCGGACTTCGGGCCATTGGCACTAAACGTACCTCATTGCCCCCATCCGCCACGCGGTACTCGACCTGGCGCACGACCCCGGCGCACGCCCTTTTCGACTCGAGAGCCCGGCGCTGCGCGAGGACGCGGGCACCCGATCGCCTAGACTCGAAGGGTGGGATCAAGCTTCACCTCCGGCGGCGAGTACCTGACGCCGGTTCGCATCCACGCCGATCGGCCGAACGCGATCCTGGAGATCGAGTGGGCTGACGGGCACCAGACCCGGTACGATTTCGCGACACTTCGCTGGCTGTGCCCCTGCGCCTTCTGTCGCGGAGAAGCGGGGATGCCCGGCTGGCTCGACTCAAAACCGACCCTCACCGAGGCCCAGACGCAGCTCACCGACATGCAGCTGATCGGCCAGTACGCGGTGTGCCCGACCTGGGCGGACGGCCACCACACCGGCTACTACACGTTCCAGCGCCTGCGCGAGGAATGCACCTGTCCCGAGGACACGGCGAAGCGTGCTGCCGCCCCGCACGCACTGCACCGCATGGGCTGATCAGCGCCCGGATCTGAAAAGCCGCCGGGAACGAGTCCCGACGGCTTCTTCGTTGCATGGTGTCCGGGTCGGCTACTCCTCGCCCTGGAACTGGTGGTCCACGTTCTGACCCGCGGGGTCCTCGTGGCCGCCCGGACCATCGGACGGAGCCTCGGTCTCACCCGAAGTCTCACCCGGAGTCTCGCCGGTCGCCGCAGTCGCCTTGGCGTTGCGGTGATACGCGGCTGTATGGACCTTTGCAGCTCCAGCGGTCTTGCGAGACGTGTTGCTGGCGGCCGCGCCGTCAGGCCTACTCTGGTCGCCGGACTGGATGTTGTCCGTGTCGGGAGTGGTGGGCTCCTCGGTCGTCGTCTCCGCGCCGTCAGGCGTGGTCTGGTCGCCGGACTGCACATTGTCCGTGTCAGGGCTGGTGGGCTCGGACGCGGCACGCGAGACGCTCACGCTGGATGAGGCCTTCGTGGCAGCGGCCAGTGGGCTCTGTGCGGTAGCGGCGCCTGCGCCGCCGGCGACGAGAGCTGCGACGCCCATCACGACCGGGGCACCGCGGAATCGATCGAGCTTCATGGCTCGTCCTCCATGTTCGCGCCGGCACGCTCGGTCGGCGTCAGCCCCACCCTGTCCCCCGGCCCGTGAGGCCACGGTGAATCACCGGCGCGCGACGATTCACCCCGGATTCACATTCGCCGGGCATCCTCGGAGGCGGAGGCTCGAGTGCTCTGAAGATCCTGTTGCTGGAGGACGACCTCCGGCTGACCGACGTGCTGAACCGGTCCCTGCGCCGATCAGGACACGTGGTCGACTTCGTTTCGACGATTGAAGACGCCGCGTGGCTCGCCACCGAGTCGCGCTATGACGTGCTGATCCTGGACGTCATGCTGCCCGACGGCGACGGGTTCTCCCTCTGTGCCCGCCTGCGCGACGAGGGGATCTGGACGCCGGTCATCATGCTCACCGCGCGCGATGCCGTTCCGGACCGGGTTCGCGGGCTGGACGTCGGCGCGGACGACTACCTGGTCAAGCCCTTCGTCCTGGCCGAACTGGAGGCCCGCCTCCGTGCCGTCGCGCGCCGTGGCCCGGTTGCCCGGCCGACGGTGATGCACCTCGGATCGCTGCGGATCGACCCGGCGCGACGCACGGCGACGCTCGGATCGGAGGACCTGAGCATGACCGCCCGCGAGTTCTCGCTGCTGGAGCACTTCGTGCACCACGCCGACCAGGTGTTGAGCCGCGCCAGCATCATCGAGGAGGTCTGGGACTGGGCCTTCGACGGAGACCCGCGCATCATCGACGTCTACGTGCGCTCCCTGCGGCGCCGGCTGGGCAACGACCCGGCGGCTCCGGTACTGGCTACGGTGCGCGGAGCCGGCTACGTCATGCGCGATCCCGCCGCTCTACCGCGGCCCGCTGCCCGACGCCTACTCTCGTGAGCCTCACTTCCCCATGAGCATCCGACTTCGACTGGCGCTGACATACGCTGCCGCACTTGCCCTGACCATGGCCGTGGCCGGGCTCGTCGTCTGGTGGCAGGTCAGCGCTGCCCTCCAGGACTCGCTCCAGACCACGCTCGAGACGCGTGCCCTCGGCGTGCTCACGACGCTGGAGAACGACGGCCAGGTCGGCATCCAGGAGGGAGACACGACGAGCGCCGGCACCTTCACCGCGGTCTTCAGGGCAAACGGATCGCTCCTCGATGCCTCCGCCAACGCTCCCCTGCCGCTCAGGCCGGCGACCGGCTACGTGACCCTCAAGGGCACCGCCTACCTGCTTCGCCAGGACATCGCTCCGAACGGGCAGGTCGTGGTGACGGGCGCGGACACCGCGCCACTGACCGCTGCGCGCGAAGAGCTCGCCCGGTCGATGCTGCTTGCCGCTGCGGCGGCCGGTGGCGTCTCACTGGCCTTCGGGTCGTGGCTGGCCGGCCGCGCGCTCCGCCCGGTCGATGCCATGACGCACCAGGCAGCCGCTGGGCACCCACGATCTGGAGTGGCGCCTGCCCGAGCGACGGCGCAGCGACGAGTTGGGCCGGCTCGCACGCACCCTCAACGCGATGCTCGAACGCGTGGCGCACGCGGCGGGCCAGCAGCGCGACTTCGTGGCCGCGGCATCCCACGATCTGCGGACGCCCATCTCTGCTCTGCGCGCCGAGCTGGAGCTCGCTGACCGGCCCGATGCCACCGAGGCCGAGCTGCGTGCCGCGGTCCGCGCCGCGCACAGCGACGCCGGCCAGCTCGCGAAGCTGGCTACGGAGCTCCTCGCGCAGGCGATGGCCCCGGCGGACCACGCGGCGGTGGTCCGTCTCCAGGTCCGCGTCGACGAGGTGCTCCGTTCCAGCGTCCACCACGTGGAGAGCGCTGCCCGCGTGCGAGGTGTTCGCATCGACGCGCAGTCAACCATCGAGCAGGTGCGGCTCGACCCGCTTCGGATGGAGCACGCCCTCGTGAACCTGCTCGACAACGCGGTTCGGCACAGCCCGCCCGGAGCCGTCGTCGACGCGTCGGCGCGGGTCCTCACTCGTGCGGGTCGCTCGAGGCTCGTGATCCGCGTGCTGGATCGGGGCCCGGGGCTGCCACCCGGCCCTTCCGAACTCCTCTTCCAGCGCGGGTACCGTGGGCTCGATCCGCGCGGCGACGGAGTCGGACTGGGTCTCGCCAATGCGCGCGACAGCGTGCGCGCCCACGGCGGGGCGATCGGGGCGCGAGACCGGCCGGGAGGCGGCGCCGAGTTCTGGATCACCGTGCCGCTCTCCGGGGAACGCGCCATCGCGTAGACCGGGTCCGCGGAGCCGCTGCGGTTGGCGAACTGCGCCGAGCGGCAAGGTACAATCTCGACCCCCTGAGCCCCAGGAGCTCGAGCGCACCGTGACCGCCCTTCGACAACCGACGACGCGTCGCGCACCTCCGCGCGCAGATCGCTCGCTGCCCTATATCAACCGCGAGCTGTCCTGGCTCGACTACAGCGCCCGCATCCTGCACCTGGCACAGGACGAGCGGAACCCATTGCTCGAGCGCGTCCGCTACCTGGGCATCTTCGCCAACATCCTCGACGAGTTCTTCCAGGTGCGCGTCGCGGGCGTGAAGCAGCAGGTGGCGGCGGGGCACTCGACGCCAACGCCCGATGGCATGTCCTCGCCGCAGGTGCTGGACGCCATCCGCGGACGCGTGCTCCAGCTCCAGACCCTCCACTCGCAGGCCTTCGGGGAGGTCCGGAACGCGCTCGCCGAGGAGGAGATCCGGATCATTCCCTACGAGGACCGAGCCGAGCGCCAGAAGGAGCTGCGCCAGCAGTTCCTCGACGAGATCTTCCCCGTGCTGACGCCACTCGCGGTAGATCCCGGACACCCATTCCCCTACATCAGCGACCTCTCGCTGTCTCTCGCGGTGACGGTGAGCGATCCCGAGACGGGGGAGCGCCGGTTCGCGCGCATCAAGGTGCCGCCGGTGCTGCCGCGCCTCTGGGAGGTCGGTGTTCGGACGTACGTGCTCCTGGAGCAGATCATCGCCGCCAACCTCGACATCCTCTTCCCGGGCATGGAGGTCCTGGAGCACCACCTCTTCCGCGTCACGCGCAACGCCGACCTCTCGATCGAAGAGGACGAGGCGGACGACCTGCTGATGGCCATCGAGGAGGAGCTGCGCAAGCGGCGCTTCGGCAAGGTGGTGCGCCTCGAGGTCGAGCGCTCGATGCCGCATGCCACCCGGGCACTGCTCCAGCGCGGCCTGGCTCTCGAGCCGCAGGACGTCTACGAGATCTCGGGCATGCTCGACCTCAGCGCGCTGCTCTCGATCGCGGACCTGGACATCCCGCAACTGCAGCCGCATCCCTGGCAACCGGTCGTGCCGCTCCGTCTGCAGCCACCGGACCCCGACGACGAGGCGGACGTCTTCGCGGCCATCCGCGAGGGCGACATCCTGCTGCACCATCCGTACGAGTCGTTCGCCGGTTCGGTCCAACGCTTCATCGAGCAGGCGGCCGAGGATCCGGACGTCCTGACGATCAAGATGACCCTCTACCGCACAAGCGGTGACTCGCCGATCGTGCGCTCCCTGATCGCCGCCGCCGAGGCCGGCAAGCAGGTCGTGGTGATGGTGGAGATCAAGGCACGCTTCGACGAGCGCGCCAACATCGTCTGGGCCAGAGCGCTGGAGCGCGCCGGGGCACACGTCGCCTACGGGCTCGTCGGCCTCAAGACACACAGCAAGGCCGCGCTCGTGGTCCGCCGCGAGGGCCGCGGCCTGCGCCGCTACGTCCACATCGGCACGGGCAACTACAACCCGACGACAGCACGCGTCTACGCCGACCTGGGACTCCTCTCGGACGACAACGAGCTCGCCTCGGACGTCACGGACCTCTTCAATGTCCTGACCGGCGTCGCGCGGAAGGGCCAGTACCGCCGGCTGCTGGTCGCTCCTGTCGGTCTCCGCGATCGCATCCTCGGGCTCATCGACGAGGAGATCGTGCGCCATCGCGAACATGGAGATGGCCGCATCGTCATCAAGAACAACGCCACCGTCGATCCCACCGTCGTCGCTGCGCTCTACGCTGCCAGCCGGGCCGGGGTCCCGATCGACCTCATCGTGCGCGGCATGTGCGCCGTGCGGCCGGGAGTCCAGGGTGTCAGCGAGACCATCCGGGTGCGCTCGATCGTGGGGCGCTTCCTCGAGCACTCGCGAATCTTCAGCTTTGGACAGGGCGAGCGCGAGCGCTTCTTCATCGGCTCTGCCGACATGATGGAACGCAACCTCGACCGGCGGATCGAGGCCATCGCGCCCGTGACCGACCCACCGCTCATGGATCGCCTGCGCCGCATCCTCGAGGTGATGCTGGCCGACGATCGCCGCGCCTGGGTGCTCGGCGACGACGGCGAATGGCGCCGGGCAGAGACGCTCGTCGCGGAGCCGTCGGGCATCGACACCTTCGAGACCCTGATGCCGGTGGTGCGCGCCTCCCTCGAGCCCGCTGGGTGACGGTCGAGACCATACCCGCACAAGCGGACCCGCAGGAGGTCGAGCTCAAGTACGCGGTTCGTGACGTGCAGGCGCTGCGCGCGCTGCTGGAGAGCCAGCTTTCCCCGGCCATCACAGCAGGGCCCTGGTCGACGCGCAACGACGAGGACGCGTACATCGACACCGAGGCGGACGCGCTTGCACAGGCGGGCTTCGGCGGGCGACTCCGCCGGCGCGGCTCCCGCTTCACGCTGTCGCTCAAGTCCAGGGGCACGGTGGGACCGGATCCGGACGAGGAGGATTCCGGACAGGCGGTCCCAGAGGCGCTCCACCGGCGCGTGGAGATCGAGGGCCCGGCCACCCGCTCGCTCGATCCCCGGGACTGGTCGGACAGCCCGGCGCGCCAGCGCCTGGTCGACATCATCGGCGAGGCGCCGCTGCGAATCCGCTTCGTCGTGCAGCAGCGTCGGGCCGTGCGGGAGCTCCGCGACGAAGATGGTCACGCGGCCGAAGTCAGCCTGGACGAGGTGCGCGTCAGGTCGGGCGGCAAGGTCGTTGGAAGCTTCGCCGCGCTCGAGGTGGAGGCAATCGGCGAGTCGCGCGCGCTTCTCGATCAGATGGCCGCTGACCTGGAGTCGAGCGGGCTCGTCGAGCCCGAGCACCGTTCAAAGGAAGTGATCGCCGCGGAGCTGGTCGTACGTGCCGGCGAGAGGGCGCGCGCGGGCGAACCGACGGGCGGCTCGGCGGAGGAGTCGGCTGCGTCACCTGACGCTCTTGGCGTCGATGAGGACGACGCGACCCCCAAGCCGCCGAAGTCTCCCGGCGTCAGCGTTGATGACACTCTCGGCGCGGCCGGCCGGAAGGTCCTGCGCATGCACCTCATGCGGATGCTCGCCAGCGAGCCCGGCACGCGAACCGGCGAGACCCCCGAGGACCTACACAAGATGCGGGTGGCGACCCGCCGCATGCGCGCGGCCTGGCGCGTCTTCGACGGTGCCTACCGGCCCAAGCTCCAGAAACGCTACGTGCGCGAGCTGCGCGAAACGGCCACCGCGCTCGGCGAGGTGCGCGACCTAGACGTCCAGATCGAGGGAGTGGACGACTATCTGAAAACGCTCTCCCCTGCCGGCGCGGCCGCCCTGGAGCCGCTCCGCGACGAATGGCAGCGTCGCCGCGAGGCCGGGCGGGAACGCTTGCTCGAGCTGCTTGACTCGAACAGCTACGCGCGGTTCGTGATCGACTATCGCGAGTTCGTGGAGACGCCCGGCAAGGGAGAGCTGGAGCCCGCACCGGGTGCCCCGATCCTGGTGCATGACACGGCCGGCGGCCGCATCTGGCAGGCCTACGAGCGGGTACGCGCGCACGACACCACGCTGGCCTGGGCGGATGTGGCGGCCCTGCATGCACTCC
Source organism: Candidatus Limnocylindrales bacterium (assembly GCA_038253685.1). Classification (GTDB taxonomy): domain Bacteria; phylum Chloroflexota; class Limnocylindria; order Limnocylindrales; family CSP1-4; genus JAFMJV01. The sequence goes on from JBBSGX010000001.1 coordinate 11,753, forward strand.
GCATCGACGGGAAGCGGCTGCGCTACACGCTCGAATTCTTTCGCGAGGTCCTGCCGCGACAGTCGGACGAGTTGATCGCCCGGGTCACCGAGCTCCAGGACCATCTCGGACTCCTCAACGATGCCGACGTCGCGTCGCACCTGACCCGGACCTTCCTGGTCAGCCAGGCATCGCGCCTGCCGGCAGGCTCCCGTGAGGCCATCGGGCACTACCTGGACTCGCGCGAGGCGGAGATCGCGCGGCTACGGCGGCTGCTGCCCCCGATCTGGCGCCGCGTCACGGCCATCCCCTTCCGTCGCCGCCTGGGGACCTCGATCTCGGCTCTCTAGACGTCGCGGCGCCGGCGGGGGAATCCGGAGGTTTCACGGACCGTTAACGCGGGGGCAACGGAGCGTTGACCGAGCGCTCCCAGCATCGCGCCATGGCAGTTGGACAGCTCACCGCAGAGGTCCTGGTGCTCGCCGACCCGCGCACCTTCGACAACCTCGCCTTTCACATGCCGGGCCTGTCGGTCCGCGTGCTCGACCGGCCCGAATCGTTCCTTGCCGATGTGAGCGACCTGCGACCGCGGGTCGCGCTCGTGTACCTGCCCCCGGCCACGCCGAACGTGATCACGTCGGTGGCGGCCCTTCGACGACGCCGCACGGCGCTGCGCTGCATCCTCGTCAACGAGCCGGACGGCGTGGAGGCAAGGCTCCGCGCCCTGGATGGCGGATTCGACGAGGCATTGACCTCGCTGGTCACCGCCGAGGAGCTCATCGGACGCCTGGCGATCCTGGCGCGGGCGCAGCGCAACGGCAGGGACCGGCTCACCGTTGGCGAGGGCTCGGAGCTCGACGTCGCCACGCGCCAGCTGGTGCGCGACGGGCGCGCGGTCCACCTGCGGCCTAAGGAATTCCGGCTCCTTGAAGCGCTTGCCAGGCATCCCGGCCGCGTCCAGAGCCGCAGCCAATTGCTCGACCGGGTCTGGGGACCCGGCCGAGCCGGCGACCCGCGGACCGTCGACGTCCACATCCGCTGGCTGCGCGCCAAGGTCGAACCGAAGCCGGACAAGCCGGTCCATCTCGTCACCGTACGCGGAGTGGGCTACCGGCTCGATCCCGCGGGCACGGAGCGCGAGCTCCCTCACCCGTCCGCCTCCTCTCCTCCGGACGGCCCGGGCCTCCCTCACCCCGGGGCCCGGGCCGTCTCCTCGTTAACCGAGCGTTAACCGGAGAACAAACGGGCGTTCATGGGCCGGGCCCACGCTCATCCGGGAAACGTCAAGGAAAGAGCGCGATCGCGCGGCTGGAATCTGAGGAGGCACAGATGGAGATCGGAAAGAGGATTGCCGCCGTGGCAGTCGCAGGGGCGCTCTTCGTCGGCGCCTGTGGCGGCTCAGGCTCGTCGGCTCCGCCGTCGGTGGCAGGCCCGGGGTCCGTCGCTCCCGGCAGTGTCGGTGCCGGTGGGAACTGCGTGGCAGGCAGCATCATCGCCGGCGGCTCGACCGCGCTTCAGCCGCTCGTGGACGCAGCCCAGAAGGCCTACACCACGGGGTGCACTGGCACCACCATCTCGGTCCAGCCGGGAGGCTCCGGGACCGGACTCACCCAGGTCCTGTCGGGAGGCTTCCAGATCGGCAACTCGGACATCTTCGCCGAGGAGAAGCTCCAGCCTGCCGACGCGAGTCAGCTGGTCGACCACCAGGTCGTCCGCCAGGGCTGGGTCATGGTCACACACAAGGGAGTCACCGGCGTCACCACCCTGACCAGTGACCAGGCCACGCAGATCTGGACGGGGGCGGTCACGAACTGGAAGGACGTCGGCGGCCCCGACCTGCCGATCGTCCTGATCATCCGCCCGGCTTCCTCGGGCACCCGCGCCACCTTCAAGCGGATCGTTCTCGGCGGGAAGAACGAGGCGGCCGGAACCGCCCTCACCGAGGACTCAAACGGAGCCGTGCAGACGGCTGTGTCGACCACGCCGGGAGCCACCAGCGTGGTCGGCTTCACCTTCTACCAGTCGAACACAGCCACCCTCAACGCCCTCCAGCTCGATGGTGTGACTGCATCGGTTGACAACATGGGCAACGGCACCTACAAGCTCCAGGCGATCGGCCACATGTACACGAAGGGTGCCGCAGACGGACTCAGCAAGGCCCTGACCGATTACATGCTGAGCCCGACGGTTCAGAATGGCCTGGTGAAGACCATGTTCTACGCCCCCATCGGCACCGGGCCCGCTGCGACCCCGCCGGTCGTGGTGGGACCCAGCTCTCCGGCGCCGGCGAGCCCCAGCCCGAGCTGACCACCGCTCGCCAACCGAACTCCTGTCCAGCCGCTGGCCCGGCCATCGCCGGGCCAGCGAACACCCATCTGGAGTCAGGCGATGGCCGCGACCGCCACGATAGAACGGGGACCCATCGATCGGGTGATGACCGTGCGGGAGCGGATCGATCCGGCCCGCAGGATCACGCTGATGGCATCGGCCATCGTGCTCCTGCTGGTCCTCCTGCTGCTCGTCTTCATCGGGCTGAACGGCGTCCAGATCTTCACGTCGTCGGGGATTCCGTTCGCCGCCGTCTTCAACACGCAGTGGTTGCCCGGTGACCAGTTCGTCCCCGGTGAGGTGAGCTTCGGGATCTTTCCCTTCATCGCCGGGACGCTCGGCGTCATGTTCGTGGCCGCGCTCATGGCCACCCCCCTGTCCGTCGGCCTCGCCATCTACATGGCCGAGGTCGCGCCCCGCTGGGCCCGCTCGATCACCCAGCCTTCGATGGAGGTCTTCGTCGGCATTCCCAGCGTCGTATGGGGCTGGCTAGGGATCACCATCCTGGTGCCCTTCCTCAGCCACAACCTTGCGGGCATCGGCTTCAGCCTGGGCTTCAGCTGGTTCGCCGGTTCGCTGGTGCTCGCGCTGATGATCCTGCCCACGATCACGAGCATCGCGTACGACGCCATAACCAGCGTTCCGGCAGAGATGCGAGGCGCATCGGTCGCGCTGGGCACGACTCGCTGGCAGACGATCCGCCACGTCGTGATCCCGGCCGCGTTGGGCGGCATCGCCACCGCCGTCGTGCTCGGCATGATGCGCGCCGCCGGAGAGGCACTCGCGGTCCAGATGGTCATCGGGAACCGTCCGGTCATGCCCACCAGCCTCACCCAGCCGTTGACGACCTTAACCGCCCAGATCACCCTCGACATGGGCAACACGGTCGGTGGCACACCCTGGAACCAGGTGCTCTGGACGATGGGCCTGGTCCTGCTGCTGATCTCGTTCGGGTTCGTCCTGCTCGTGCGCCGCCTGTCACGCAGCCGGCAGGTCCCATGAGCCAGGCCACCTCCCCGCAGTCGGCAGCCGCCATGAGGCGGACGCTCCATGCGGATCGCGTCGCCACCGGCGTGCTGTGGGCGATCGGCATCTTCGTCGTGCTCATCCTCGGCGCGATCATCCTGCACTTCCTCCTGGCCTCGATCGGCACGATGTCACCGAGCTTCCTGTTCGGCGATCCGAGCGACACGACGGTCGGTGGCATCGGACCGGTCCTGTGGAACTCGGTGTACGTCCTCGTGCTGACGCTGCTCATCACCGTGCCGCTCGGCCTGCTCGGTGGGATCTACATGGCCGAGTACGCCGGCCAGGGTCGCATCCCGAACATCATCCGCCTCAGCCAGGAGCTGATCAGCTCCGTTCCGTCGATCGTCGTGGGGCTCTTCGGTCTCGCGCTGTTCGTTAATGCCACGCACTGGAGCTTCACGGCACTCGGCGGCGCGCTGGCGCTCTCGGTCTTCAACCTCCCACTGCTGACGCGTCTCACGGAACAGGCGCTCCGCGCGGTGCCGCGGGACGAGCGCGACGGAAGCCTGGCGCTCGGAACGACCAAATGGCAGACCATCCGCCATGTGGCGCTTCCCTTGGCGATCCCCGGCATCCTGACCGGCGTGATCCTCACGGCGGGCCGCATCTTCGGCGAAGCAGCCGCCCTCATCTTCACGGCCGGCGTCGCCACGCCGTCCCACTACGACTTCGCGAACCTGAACATCACCGACCCTCGTTCCCCCTGGAGCCCGTTCCATTCGGCCACCACGCTGGCGGTGTACATCTGGGCCCAGAACTCCGAAGGGCTGGGCCAGTTCGTACGCCAGATCGCCGATTCGTCCGCGGCCGTCCTGGTGATCATGGTCATGATCTTCAACCTCGGTGCCCGCGGCCTGGGCCGTGTCCTTCAACGACGTGCCACGGGCGTCTCCTGAAACCGATGGCCACCATTCCGGAGGAGCCCATGTCCGTTGCAGATCCACCCGCGCTGACCAGCCCGCCCATCCCGATGCCCGCGGTCGCTCGCGAGCAGGCGCCGGCCGCGAGCGCCCGCGAGGTGAAGCTCCGGGCTCGCGGGCTCAACGTCTACTACGGGTCACGACGCGCGGTTCGCGACGTCGACCTCGACGTCGGTGCCAACGCGATCACCTCGTTCATCGGGCCGTCCGGCTGCGGCAAAAGCACGATTCTGCGCTGCTTCGATCGGATGAACGACCTCATCCCCGGCGCTCGCGTGGAAGGCGAGATCCTGCTCAACGGCGAGGACATCAACGCCAGCAACGTGCTCCCGGTCGAGGTGCGGCGTCGCGTCGGGCTCGTCTTCCAGCGTCCCAACCCCTTCCCCATGACCATCTATGACAACGTGGCCTATGGGCCGCGGCGGCACGGCGTGAAGGATCGAAAGGTCCTCGACGAGGTCGTCGAGAACTCGATCCGTCGCGCCGCGCTGTGGGATGAGGTGAAGGACGACTACCGGCGCAAGTCGGGACTCTCACTCTCGGGCGGCCAGCAGCAGCGGCTGTGCATCGCGCGCACGCTCGCGACGGAGCCCGACGTGATCCTGATGGACGAGCCGTGTTCCGCGCTCGACCCGATCGCCACGCTCAAGATCGAGGAGCTGATGGCCGATCTGCGCGAGCGCTACACGATTGTGATCGTCACCCACAACATGCAACAGGCAGCCAGGGTCAGCGATCGCACGGCCTTCTTCACGTTGGGCGACGATCGGGCGGGTTACCTCGTCGAGTTCGGCGAGACCAGCCAGATGTTCATGAACCCGCGCGAGCAACTCACGGAAGACTACGTTTCGGGGCGCTTCGGCTAGAGGGCGAGGACATGGACGAGAACGACGAACTCCAGGCGGACGACTCGGCGGCGACCGAAACATCGTTGGCGGCAGGTCTCGTCGATCGCCAGATCGAAGGGATCGTTGACCGGCTCGCGGCCCGTGCCGCACCGCCGCAGGTCGGCCAGCACTCGCGCGAAGGGCTCGACCGCGAGGAGCGCGAGATCAAGGACAACGTGCTGCGGATGGGCAGCCTGGTCGCAGAACAGATCCTGGCTGCCATTGCCGCTCTCGAGGCGCACGACACCGAGGCAGCCACGGCCGTGATCATCGGCGACGGACGTCTCAATGAGGTGCAGCGTACGGTCTCGTCCCTCATCGCACGGACCATCGCGACCCAGCAGCCGGTTGCCCGCGACCTGCGTTTCCTTCTCACCCTCGATCACGTCAGCTACGAGCTCGAACGGATGGGTGACCACGCATCGTCGGTGGCGAAGCAGGCCCGCAAGTTGGCGCCCGAGCCGCCGCTCCAGCAGTACGTCCACCTGCCCGAGATGGGAGCGCTGTGCGCGAGCCAGGTGCGGGAGGTGCTGCGGGCCCTCGTCGACGTCGACGAGAAGCGTGCCCGCGAGGTGGCCGCCATCGACGACGACATCGACCGGCTGTACCACGCGATCTTCGACGAGGTGCTCGAGCTGATGCGCGCCAATCCCGACAACGTCGACCGCGGCACCCGGATCCTGTTCGCGGCGCACTACCTGGAGCGCATCGGTGATCGCGTCACCAACATCGCGGAGGACGTGGTCTTTCTCTCCACCGGCGACATCGAGGATCTAAACCCATGACCGACGAGATCCTGGGGCTGACTGGGACGGTGAACGGCGGCCCGATCCGCGTTCTGTTCGTGTGCACGCACAACTCGGCCCGCAGTCAGATCGCCGAGGTCGTGCTGCGTCGGCGCGGAGGGGAGGCGTTCGAGGTCCACTCAGCCGGTACGGAGGTGAGCCGCGTCAATCCGCTCACGCTGCACGTCCTCTCGGAGGCGGGCTACGACACGTCCGAACTTCGCTCGAAGTCCGTGACCGAATTCCTCGGCCAGCGCTTCGACTACGTGATCACCGTCTGCGACCGTGCCCGCGAATCCTGCCCCGTGTTCCCGGGCAGCGGCGAGTCGCTGCACTGGGGCTACGACGATCCATCAGAGGCGGAAGGAACCGAGGAGGAGCGCGCCGCGGCGTTCCGGCACGTCTTCACCCAGATCTCGGAACGGATCGGCCTGTTCGTGCCGATCGCGCTCAAAGCCCATGGTCTCTCGCTCGCCGCGGTCGCGGACTGAAGCGGGCCATGGCGGGAGACACGGGCAGCGCCACCACGGTGCGGATCCACCTGCTCCGCCACGCGGACGCGGGAGATCGCGAGGACTGGAAGGGGTCGGATGACGAGCGGCCGCTGACCGCGAAGGGTCGCGCTCAATCGGAGCGCCTGGGGACTTTCCTCGCCTCGGTCTCCTTCAAGGCGGACATCGTCGCCAGCAGCCCCAAGGTGCGCGCGGCGCAGACGGCGGAGATCGTGGCCGAGCACCTCGGCATGAAGGTCCGCATCGACGATCGCCTCGGCGAAGCGCTCGGGATCGCCCAGCTCGAGGCCCTGGTCGCCGACCTCGGCACCTCGCGGCCGCTGCTCGTCGGGCACGACCCGGATTTCACGATGCTGGTCGAGGCACTCTGCGATGCTTCCGGGGTGGAGATGAAGAAGGGTGCCCTCGCGCGCATCGACTCGGCCCGCCCGCTCGCGGCTGGAGCCGGTCAATTGCGTTGGCTGGTGCCGCCGGATCTCCTCAAGGGAGGCTGAGGGCGCCGTGGCCGGGCTCCGGCGACAGTTGGACGAACTGGAACGGGACGCCCTGCCCATCCAGGGTCGCGCAGACGCGCCGCTGGCCGAGGTCTTCGGGCCACCGGGTTGCCCGCTCTGCCGGCTGCGCGGGGGCACCGCGCGGCGCTACCTCGAATCGATCCTCTGGGAGAGCGTCAACGACCGCGGCTTCCGCGCCCGCCTGAGCCGCTGTCGCGGCTTCTGCGCGGCACACGTGCGCGAGGCCCTGGAGGTGGATCGCAGCCAGGGCGGCGGGCCGCTGGGTGCCTCGATCCTCTTCGGCTACATGGTCCGGGATCGCCTCGCGGAGCTCGATGGCGTGGGGACGAAACCAGGCCGCGGCTCAGGGCGCGCCCTCGACGCGATGCGCGCAGGCCCCAGGTGTCCGGTCTGCGCCGAAGTGGCAAAGACGGAGGCCACCTCGATACCGCGTCTGCTCGATCGGATCGCCGACCCGGCATGGGCCGAAGCCGTCTCCGTCGCTCAGCTCTGCCTGCGCGACCTGCTGGCGCTGTGGACCACTGCCGACGGGCGGCGCACGGGGGCGTGGCCGCGGGTTGCCGAGGCACAGCTTGCGCGCGTCACCGAGCTCCTGGCACGCCTTGACGGCTACGCTGCGCACAGCGCCTACAACCGGCTGGCCGAGATGACGGCGTCCGAGCGCGCCGCCGCGGACGAAGCTGCAGCGTTCCTGTCCGGCATGGACAATTGAGGGAACCCGATGACCGATATCCGCTTCGGCCTCTTCCTGTGCCAGGTCAACAAGACCTGGGGGCAGGTCCTTGACGAGTTCCGGATGGCCGAGGAGCTGGGCTTCGATCACGCTTGGCTGTGCGACCACCTGCTCAATACCGAGGGCCCACCGGATGACCCGATCCACGAGGCCTGGACGCTGCTGGCGGCGCTGGCCGCTACCACGTCGCGCATCCGCCTCGGCGTCCTCGTGAGCAGCAATACGTTCCGCAACCCTGCCGTGCTCCTCAAACAGGCCGTCACCGTCGATCACGTCAGCAACGGCAGGTTGATACTGGGAATCGGGACGGGCTGGTATGGCGACGAACATCGGCGCTTTGGCATTCCACTGCCGCCGCCGGCCCAGCGGGTGGACCAGTTCGAGGAGGCAGTCCAGGTGGTGAGCCTGCTCATGGGTCAGGCGCGCACCACCTTCAGCGGCCATTACTACCAACTCGACGACGCTCCTCTTGAGCCGCGTCCCGTGCAGAAGCCAGGCATCCCGTTGCTGATTTCGGCGCACCGGCCGCGGATGATGGCTATCGCCGCGCGCTACGCGGACCAGTGGGACACGTTTGCGGTGACCCCGGGAACGGCCACCGAGGGCGTCGAGGAAGACATGGGCGCCCGTATCCGCCGCCTGGACGAAGCGTGCGCGAAGGTAGGGCGGGACCCTGCGACGATCCGTCGTTCCACGTGGGCGACCGCGGATGTTTTGCGTTCCGAAGAGGCGTACCTCGAGTTCCAGCGGCAGCACCGCGCACTCGGCTTCACCGATTTCATCACCAACCTGCCGGAACCTGAGAACCGGAACGTCCTGGAGTCGGTCGCGCGCACCATCATTCCGAGGCTCCGGGCCGAAGCTGCCGCGGCCGGCCGCTCATCCCCGTCCTGACGCGCGACATGAACGAGCCGGGGTCGTAGCCAACCCCGGCTCGTCAGGCCCGATGAATGCCCAAGTCGCTGCCGGCATCCGCCGGTCGTGGTATCGCCGCGCGGAGAGTTGGCACAGGTGGTCGGTGCGATTCAGCCGGTGATGGCCGGGGTGTGGACCGGGATCGAGAAGCGAAACGTGGCGCCTCGACCCTCTTCGCTTTCCACCCAGATGCGGCCGCCATGCCCCTCCGCGATATGGCGGGCGATCGACAGGCCGAGCCCGGTGCCGCCCACGCCCCGGACGCGCGCCTTGTCGACCTTGTAGAAGCGCTCGAAGATGCGATCGAGATCGGCACGAGGGATGCCCGAGCCGTGATCCTCCACCGAGACCACCACGGTCGAGCCCTCCAGCGCCGCGCGGACCACCACCTGCGATCCTTGCGGTGAGAACTTCACGGCGTTGTGCAGCAGGTTGACGAGCAACTGACCCAGTCGCTCCTCGTCGCCCTGGACAGACGGCAGAGACCCGTCCCCGGGCACGTCTGCGACGAGCACGACGCCCTGGCGCTCCGCAAAGGTCCGGAGGCGATCCAGCGCGCCACGCACGATCGCCGGCAACGACACCTCCGCGATGTCGAGCTGCCTCACCGCCTGCTCCATGCGCGACAGGTCCAGCAGCTCGTTGACCATCTGCACGAGATGGCCCGTCTCGACGTCGATCTTGGCGACGCGCTCCCGCACCCGCGCCGGCACGTCGAGCTCCTCCAGCTCCCCGATGAGCAGCTCGGTGAGCAGTCGAATGCTGGTCAGCGGCGTCCGCAATTCGTGCGCGAGGTTGTCGATGAACTCGCGGCGGATGCGCTGAAGCTGGCGCAGCTCGGTTGCGTCCTCGAGAGCGACCCAGGCACCGCCGGACGTCGCGGGGCGAGCACGCACGATGAGCTCGCGGTCCCGCCCGATAGTCAGCTCTCCGCTCGCGGGCGTCCCAGTCGCCGCGCTCCGCACCTGCTCCTCGATGCGGTGGTCGACGAAGGCCTCGATGGTGGAGTGGCGGAGCAGGCTGCCCGGCCGCCGGTCCAACAGAAGGTGCGCCGCCTGGTTCGCCGCGATCACCGTGAGCCGGCGATCGACGCGGAGCAGCCCGAGCAGCATGTGGTCCGCGAGGCGCATCAGGTCGGCCAGCTCGGTCGAACCAGGATCGGAGGTCACCCTGCCAGTCTAGGGTCGGCCCCGACGCGCGCGCCCGCAGCCCACCCGGACTCGCGGCCCTATACGCTTGTGATCCATGGAGGAGGTGAGCCGATGGTCCGAAGTCTGATTCCGCGCGAAGAGCGCTTCTACGACATGTTCGTCGACGACGCGAGCAACATGCTCGAGGCCGCGCGTACGCTCAGCACGCTGATGAGCGACTACGGAAACGTCATCCAGCACGGGCTGCACATCCAGTCGCTCGAGCACAAGGGAGACGAGCTCAGCCACGAGATCGCCAGCCGGCTCGCCACCACCTTCGTCACACCGTTCGACCGCGAGGACATCCACGGCCTCATGAATGCCCTCGATGATGTCGTGGACATCATCGAGAAAACGTCCGATACCTTCGTGCTGTACCACATCAGCGCGCCCTCCGCCCCGGCGGTCCAGCTCTCGTCGATCATCCTTCAGCAGTGCGAGTCGATCCTCGAAGCGCTCAAGAACCTGCGTGGCTTCAAGGATCTCAAGGGCCACTGGGTGGAGATCCACCGCCTGGAATCGGAGGGCGATCGCGTATCGCGCGAAGCCGTCGCGAGCCTCTTCGCCGGCTCCATGGACGCGGTCGAGATCATCAAGTGGAAGGACGTCTACGAGCTGCTAGAGGACTGCTGCGACCGCTGCGAGGACGTCGCTGACATCATCGAGAAGATCGTCGTCAAGCACGCCTGATCTGTGCAGGGCTTCACCTTCGGTCTGGTCGCGATCCTCGCGATCTCCGCCCTTTTCGACTACATCAACGGCTTCCACGACACGGCGAATGCGATCGCCACCTCGGTCTCCACGCGTGCCCTGCGTCCCGGCGTCGCGATCCTGCTCTCGGCGACGATGAACTTCGTCGGGGCGTTCGCGGGCACGGCCGTGGCGGCGACCATCGGACAGGGGATCGTGCAGAACCCCGAGGGTGGTGCCGGCCAGGTGGTCATCGCCGCGGCGTTGCTCGGCGCGATCACGTGGAACCTGATCACCTGGCGACTGGGGATCCCGAGCTCCAGCAGCCATGCCCTCATCGGCGGGTTGATGGGCGCGACGATCGCGGGAGTCGGGCTGGGTGGACTGATCGTCGCCGGGTTCACCAACAAGGTCCTGTTTCCGCTGGTGAGCTCGCCGATCATCGGCTTCATCGGCGCCTATTTCTTCATGGTGGTGATCTTCAACGTGTTCCGGCGCGCGGATCCTGCTCGGCTCAACGGCCGGTTCCGGCGGCTCCAGGTCATCTCCGCCGGCTTCATGGCCTTCAGCCACGGCTCCAACGATGCCCAGAAGACGATGGGAATCATGACCCTCGCGCTGGTCACGGCGGGAGTCATCCCGACGTTCCAGGTGCCGGTCTGGGTGATCGTCGCGGCCGCCACTGCCATCTCCCTCGGCACGGCCGCCGGCGGGTGGCGGATCATCCGGACCATGGGCCAGAAGGTGGTCAAGCTGGACCCGGTGCACGGCTTCGCCGCGGAGACGACGGCCGCCAGCATCATCCTCGCAGCGAGCCACTTCGGGATGCCGGTATCCACCACCCATGTCATCTCCAGCACGATCCTGGGAGCCGGCTCCAGCGAGAGCCTCAAGCGTGTTCGCTGGGGCGTGGCCGGCGACATCCTCGTGGCCTGGGTACTGACGATCCCGGCCAGCGCCCTGGTGGCCGCAGTGGCGTGGGTCGCGCTCAATACGGCGGTGGGGTCAATCTCGGGCGGCTGACGCCGAAAATGGTGCCTTCAGCGCGCCGGGCATGGCGTACCGTTGCGGAACCGCGGAGATATGGCCGACCGGCGCTGCGCGGCGGGGGAAGGAGGGGGGCAAAGGAGGGCGAAATGGTCCAGCCCGTGGACGGCTACCTTCTGCTGTCCGGCGGTTCCCAGGCGGACATCGACGCGATCGTCCAGGGGGCGCAGGCCCTGGGAGCGCGGAAGCCCTGCCTGGTGCTCAGCGGCTCGAGCTTCCAGGCACTCATTCCGATCGATGCCGACAGCCGGGCCCAGTTTCGGCAGAAGGTCACGCAGATCGTCGGTGGCCGCTCGGTGAACAAGGTGAAATTCACGGTTGACTGTCGTCATCTGCCCCCCGGTGTGCACATCTGCCCGATCAAGCGGACGGCGTTCAATCCCGCAGTCCACGTTCTCGAGTTCGCCCTCGTCACCGTCCCCGCAGCAGCCGGGGCCGTGAACGCGGCGCTGGCCGCGATCCAGGGACGCGGCTTGACCGTTTCCTCGATCGTCGCTGGTTCGGCGATTGCGCAGATCCTGGTCGAGGTGCAGGAGACGTCCCAGCCCGCCGTGGACCTGAGCTTCGCGAGGCTGGGCCAGGTGAGCGGCATTGGCCACCAGCGGCTGGGCGCCCACCTGCCCGGTGCCGCCGGACCCGGGATCGACCCCGACTGACCCTCGCTCCCATGGTGGGACTGGGCGGTCATCGCGGACACCCGCGAAATCGGTGCCAGAACGCGTTGCAAACGTCGTACCGTTGCCACCAACGGCGCTGGTACGCCCGAGCACCGCAGGACGGAGGGCGACGTGGACGACGACGAGGAGATCCTGAAGGGCCCTCCATGGTACGACGGCTACGTGCTGCTTTACGACGGTAGCGAGGAGGACATCGAAGCCATCGTTCGGAGTCGTCCCGAGAAACGGCCGGGCTACCTGCTCATGGGCTCGAAGTACCAGGCGTTCATTGCCCTGAGTGCCGCGAGCTGGGAAGCCTTCGACGCCAAGGTCGAGCGAGTCATCGGCGGGCGGCCGGTGAAACGCGACGTCCTGAAGGTGCCGCTGAATCCGCGCGCGCCCGAGCCATGTCCGATCAAACGGTTCCCTCTCAAAGCGGGCGAGAGCCTGGCTTTCGGCCTCGCGAATACAGGGAGCCTCGACACTGGGAACATCGACGAGGCAGTGCGTGCGATTGAGGCACTCAACGTCGGCTTGGTGACGCGCGTCGACGGGGTGGTGCAAATCCTGGTCGAGGTGCAGACCGCGTCCGCGGAGCTGCCGGCGGCGCTCACCAAGCTGACCAATTGCACGAAGATTGCGCCGCCCGCCATCATCCCCGCACGCCCCGTGTGACCGATCCCGACCGTCCCCCCTGACTGATCGGCCTCCCGCATGGTGCAGATGGGGTAGTCGCATGGCCCGATCGGGTGCATTGCAGCACCCGGCAGACAGGGCCACCCTTGGCCGATGCACCGACGTCGGACGCTGCCGTTTCTTCCGCTCCTCGGAGCGGCCCTCCTGCTCTCGGCGATGGCCAGCCCGGCGGCCGCGCTCAGCGTTCCCGGGGCACCGGGTTGCGCCGTGTTTCCTGCCAACAACGTCTGGAACAAGCGGGTCGACCAGCTGCCCGTGCGCAGCGACTCCCAGACGCTCGTCTGGTCGATCGGACTCGGCTCGCACGTGCATCCCGACTTCAGCGACAGCGACGGGGCGGGATATGGCATCCCCTACAACGTGGTCGGACGTCTGACGCCCACGCATCACGTCAAGTTCACGTGGCGCGCCGAGTCCGACAAGGGACCCTATCCGATCCGGCGCACGTAAAGATCGAGGGCGGCAGCGACCGTCACATCCTCCTCGTGGACCGCGATAGCTGCAAGCTCTACGAGCTGTTTGCGGCCGTCAAGAAGTCCGACGGCTGGCACGCCGGCTCCGGCGCGATCTGGAACCTTTCTTCGAACGCGCTCCGGCCGAAGGGCTGGACCAGCGCTGACGCGGCGGGACTGCCGATTCTCCCCGGACTTGTGCGCTACAACGAGGTGGCAGCGGGAGCGATCACCCACGCGCTCCGCTTCACCGCGGATACCACGCGAGCGTCCTACATCTATCCGGCGCGCCACCAGGCCGGTGATTCGAGCGCCACCGAGCTGCCCCCGATGGGCCTGCGGGTGCGCCTCAAGGCGGATTTCAACATCACCTCGTTCGGGCCCCAATCGCGCGTCCTCCTCACTGCCCTCAAGACCTACGGCATGATCCTGGCCGACAACGGCAGCCCCTGGTATGTGAGTGGCGCCCCGAACGCCGGCTGGAACGACGACGAGCTTCACGCGCTCAACAGCATCTCGGGGAACAGTTTCGAGGCCGTCGACACGAGCTTCCTGCGCAACGGGCCCTGACCGACACCCGCGTCAGCGGAACCACGTCAGAGCGAGCACGGCGGCCGCGGTCAACGCCACGACTTCGACCCAGCCGCGGCGCACGTAGGCCCTCCGGTCGAGCGGCCATCCGCGCCGGATCGCAACCGAATGACTGAGCATGGTTGCGAGCGACCCGTGGGGCGTCAGGACGCTGATGACATTGGTGCCGATCAGGAAAGCGATCACCGTGCTCGGACCCGCGCCGATGAGCCAGAGCGCCCCGAACGCCGCCGCCGGCAGGTTGTTGAACGCAGCCGAGAGCAGGCCGCCTGCTACTGCAACCATCGCCAACGTCAAGATGTCTGCGCCGAGCGGGGCGGATGGAAGGAGAGCCACGAGCCGATCGAGCTCGCCGCTGAAGGCAACCGTCGCCAGGATGATCGCCACGCCGGCGGGCGGAATGCTCCGGCCGAGAGCGGTTGGACGACAGGATCCCGCCGTCACGGCCAGCGCAGCAACGATAGCAGCGGTGACCGCGAAGACGGGCGCGACGTCGCCATCGGCGAACCCGACTATCACAGCGGCAACTGAACCGGTGATGGCAACCAGTCCCCCCACGACCGCGGCGCGGGAGGGCGTCTGGCGGACATCCGAGGGCTCCCGGGTTGGTCGCGCCGGCGGCGTCCCATCGCCGCCTCTGCCGATCCTCGTGCCCAGAAGCATCAGGGCCACACCCGCGACCACCAAAGCAAGTTGGGGCACAGCCGCCGCCTCGACATACGTCCCGAACGCGAGCCCGGTGCCTGCCACCAGCAGCAGATTGGTGAGATTGCTGAAGGGAAAGAGCAGCGAGCCCAGGTTGGAGCCAAGGATCGCAGCGCGCATCTGGAGCGTGCGATCGGTCACGTCTGGGCCGGCCACCCCCAACCCAACATCTGCGGCAACGATCGCGGCCGCATCAAGGCCGAGCATTGCACTCGTGATGCACCACAGAGTGAACAGACCGGCTGGGCGATACGGCCGCGAGATGGCACGCCGCAACGCGAACGCGGTGTGCTCTCCCCAACCCAGTGAGCCCAGCCCAACCGCGAGCGGCGGCAGCACGAGCAGAAGCACGAGCGGTTGGCCGAACCGCCCCACCGCCACTCCAAGAGCGGGTGCCGACAGCAGCAGACTTGCGACGCCGACGGCCTGCACTCCCCGCCCGGGAGCAAGCCCAACCATCAGCGATGCCCGGGCTTTCTCGTGTGTGGCTCGACGCGGCCAGGCGGGTGACTGGGAGGGCGAGGAGGGCCGCCGGGCGGGCCAACGGGTCGCGTGGCCAGCTCGACGCTCCGGGCGACGGCAAGCAGCTCGAAGATGAGCAGCGGATCTCCGTCTGCCAGCGCGGCCGCCACCCTTCGCTCGGCCAAACGGCGGATCGTGGCGAGTGCCCCGATCGTCGCTCCGGACCGGAGCGCCGCCGATGCGGCATTTCCCAGTGCCAACTCGGGCGGCGGATAGTGTCGATGGCCTCGTGGGTCCGGGCCACGCTCCGGCCTGAGCACTCCCTGTTGCTCGAGGTAGCGAAGCATGCGCGGCGAGACCCCGAGATCGTTGGAAAGGGCGCCGATTCGGGGAGATTCGTCTTGGTTTTCAAGGTCAGTCATGCGGACTAACCTACCACATTCTTGTCAGGTTGTGGCTTCAGGCCTCAGGCGGTCGGAAGACGTAGCCGACGCCGCGCACCGTCTGGATGCGCGTCGGCGAGGATGGATCGTCCTCGAGCTGGCTCCGGAGCCAGTGCACATGGACGTCGACTGTTCGAGTCTCACCCGCGTAGTCGTAGCCCCAGACGCGCTCGAGCAGCTGCTCCCTGCCGAAAACCTGGCCGGGGTGCCGGAGCAGGAAGGCCAGGAGCTCGAATGCCTTCGGCTTGATCGGCAGCGGTTCGCCGTCGCGCAGAAGGCGGTGTCCTGCGAGGTCGACCGTCACCGATCCGAGCTCCACGGTGGAGGTCGAGCCCTTCTCTGAGCCTGGCACAGGCGCGTCTGCTCGCCGCAGGAGGGCGCGGACCCGAGCCTGGAGCTCTCGCAGGCTGAACGGCTTGGTCACGTAGTCGTCGGCGCCGAGCTCCAGGCCCACCACTTTGTCGATCTCGCTGTCGCGTGCCGTGAGCATCAGGATCGGAACGGCCGATTCGCGCCGCACGATGCGGCAGACCTCGATCCCCGAGAGCTCGGGCAGCATCAGATCGAGCAGGATGAGGTCCGGAGGATCCGCCCGGAAGCGCTCCAGCGCCTCCCGTCCGTTCGCGGCCGTGACCACCCGCAACCCGTCCTGGGTCAGTGTCTCGGCCAGGGTCTCGCGAAGCGTCTGCTCGTCGTCGACCACCAGGACGGAACGGCGCGGGGTCATCCTGGGTTCAGCCTACTGCCGGGGCAGCAGAGCCAGCGGCCGAGGGGGACGCCTGGGCCGCTGCGCGCGCGAACTCGCGGTTGCGGATCCACCACTCGGTGAAGTCGCGGCAGCGACCCTCGTCGTCGAACCGGCACAGGTAGATGTTGGAGTACTCGTCCTTGAGCTTGCCGTCCTGGTCCAAGTAGCGGCTCCAGCCGGTCGCAACATAGGTGTCGCCATCGACCGCGAGGGGCTCGTACCTGGCATCGTACGTACCCGGAGTGTCGCGTCCGTCGAGCCAGTCGGCGACGATCGCGTCGCGCCCCTTGATCGGGTCGTCCTGGGGGTGGTAGCGGTATGTGGCGTCCTTGCTGAAAAGGTCGCTGATGGCCTCCGGGTCGTAGCTCTTCCAGGCCCCGACGTAGCGGTCAAGCCACTCTGCGAATCCGGCGCGATCGAGTGTCATCGAAGCCTCCTGTCCTGGGTGCAGCGTCGTGCCGTCGGCATGGTGGGCGCCGATACCTGACGCGGCGTGTCAATCATGAGGGAGGGGAACCGTCTCCTCGACCAGGGCCCTGGCGGTGTCCAGCCGCTCGAGCGTCCGGGCCGGTCCCAGGCACACCAGCGTATCGAAGAGCGGTGGCGTGGCGGTGCGGCCAGTGACCGCGACGCGGATCGCCATGAACAGGTCGCCGGCCTTCCAGCCCCGCGCTTCACAGAGCGCGCGCAGCGGCGCCTCGAGCTCATCGGCTTCGAAGCTCACGTCTCCTGCCTCCGCGATGAGGCGGCGCGCCTCCGTCAGGCCCTCCAGCGTCGTGGCGACGTCCCAACGCTTGGGGACCAGCAGCGCGGGATTGACCTGGAGCTCCTCGACGAAGAGGAAGTCGACCATCGCCCCGATCGACGAGAGCACCGGCAATCGCTCTCGCACGAGGGGCAGGAGCACCCGCAGATCATCCTCGGTAGGGATGCGGACGGCTTCGCCGCGCTCTCGACGCGCCTCCAGGTCGCCCATCAGGTATGGGAGTGCTCGGCTCACCAGGTCGTCGTCACTCAGGCGGCGGATCCACTGTCCGTTGAGCCATTCGAGGCGCTCGCGGTCGAACACGGCGCCGCCGGCATGCACGCGCTCGAGCTCGAAGCGCTCGACCAGCTCGTCGAGGCCGAAGACCTCCTCCTCGCCTCCCGACGCCCAGCCGAGCAACCCGAGATGGTTGACCAGCGCCTCGCGGATGAAGCCTTCCTCGCGGTAGTCGTCGATCGCCGTCTGGCTCTTGCGCTTGGACATCTTGGTCCGGTCCGGGTTCAGGATGAGTGGCAGATGCGCGAACTTAGGCAGCTCGGCGCCCAGCGCCTTGAACAGAAGGATGTGCTTCGGCGTGTTGGAGAGGTGGTCCTCGCCGCGAATGATGTGGCTGATGGCCATCGCGGCATCGTCGACTGTGACCGTGAAATGGTAGAGCGGCGTGCCGTCGGAGCGGACGATCACCAGGTCGCCGCCCAGTGCGCTCGTGTCGATGGCGATGTGGCCGCGCACGACGTCATCGAACTCGACCACGCCCTCGCCGATGCGGAAGCGAATGACGGGCTTGCGGCCCTCCGCCTCGCGTGAGCGTCGCTCCTCGGGCGTGAGGTGCGCGCATCGACCGACGTAATGCGGCGGCTGATGCGCGGCCTCCTGGGCCAGCCGGTCGGCGGCGAGCTCCTCAGGCGTGCAGTAGCAGTAGTACGCCTTGTCCTCCCGGAGCAGGCGCTCGACAGCTTCGCGGTAGGAATCGAGTCGCTGCATCTGCCGGTAGGGACCGTAGGGTCCACGGGCCGGCAGGCCGGCAACCTCCGGCCCCTCGTCCCACTCGAGCCCGAGCCAGTGCAGTCCGTCGAGGATGTCGCGCTCGTACTCGATGGAGGAACGCGCCACGTCGGTATCCTCGAGGCGCAGGATGAAGGAGCCGCCATTGCGCCGCGCGAAGAGGTAATTGAACAACGCGGTCCGCGCCGTACCGATGTGCAGCGGGCCCGTCGGGCTTGGTGCGATGCGAACGCGAACCGTCATGCTGTCAAGTGTGAGGCCCGCCCGGGAGTCCCGTTTGCACGGGTTCGCCCCAGACGCGGAACAATCGCCACCGGCCGCCCGTCTGTGAGTGCGCCGGACCTCATCCGCAGCTGTCAGACGACCGCCCCAGGTCACCCGCAGAGGAGCACCATGGCCCACCGCCAGCGCTGGATTTCGTCGCTGCTCTCCATCCTGATCGGAGGCACGGCCCTCGCAACGGGAGCCCTCCCTGTCGCCGCCGGAACCTCAGGCCCGGCCAATCCCTCAGTCCGGCTCTACGCGGCGCGGGACCACATCACGGCCCAGCATTTCAAGGGACAGCCGGCGTACATCGATCCCGGAATCCTGCTGGAAGCGGTCGGCGGCGCGTGGCAGATCAACGCCGGCCGGCCGGACTACGACCATCCGATCGCTGCCGTACAGGTGATCAAGACCAAGTCGGGCTGGAACTATCGCCCGCTCCCCGCCGGCCTCGTGACCGGGCTCCACGGACTGCCGAAGTTCTTCCATGTCGTGATCACCGACCTCAGCGGCCATCAGGTCCTCTCCCACTTCTACACCTTCTGCCCGGACGGAACCGACTCGCGCGTTTCGCCGGACGGCCCGATGAACCCGACCTACCCGCGCGGTTGCTTCACGGGTCCCTTCACCCTCGGATCCGTCTGGGGCATTGACCGCGGTTGGGCCGTTTCGGCCTTCGGCTATCAGGGCATCAAGGTCAAGGCGAAGAACGGCCGCTACCACATGACCGTGTCCCTTGGCCACGCCTACGCCAAGTTCTTCGGCGTGCCAAAAGGCCACGACTCGGTGAGCATCAGCCTCGATCTCAAGAGCGGCGATCAAGGCTGCCGGAAGATCTGCCCGTGCCCGCCATTCTGCGTCGGGGGCTCCGCACACCACGCGCCTGCCATCGTCAACCGCGCAGGTCCGCTCGGGATGCTGCCGACCCAGGCAACCCCTGATCCGAGCACGCTGCCCGACCTCGTCGCGCTCCCGGCCTGGAGCATCATGATCGACCACCAGAGCAGCGGCGACTTCGTCGACTTCTCGGCGACGGTCTGGGACGCAGGGCCCGCCCCGATGGTCGTCGAGGGCTACCGCCGGAGGGGCAAGCCCGTCATGGACGCCTGGGAGTACTTCTTCAAGGACGGAGAGGCGATCGGCCGCGCACACGTCGGAACCATGGAGTACGACACGCGACCCGGGCACCAGCACTGGCACTTCCGCCAGTTCGCCCGGTACTCGCTGCTCGACGCATCGCAGCAGAAAATCGTCGTGAGCGAGAAGGAGGCGTTTTGCCTCGCACCGACCGACGCCATCGACATGACACGACCCGGCGCCGAATGGAACCCCTACTCGGTTGGCTTCGGGAGCGCCTGCGGCGACCGCAGCTCCATCTGGACACGTGAGTCGCTGCCGGCAGGCTGGGGAGACACCTACTCCCAGACGCTACCCGGTCAGTCGCTGGACATCACGAATGTGCCCAACGGCACGTACTACATCTCGGTCAAGGCCAACCCGGCCGGCCATCTCTTCGAGAGCGATTACACCAACAACCGGGAGCTCCGCCAGATCGAGCTTGGAGGCACCACCGGGCATCGCACCGTCACGGTCGAGCCCTGGCACGGGATCAACGTTTGAGGTCCGTGCTCAATCCCAGGTAGCGCAGAGGGCGCGGTCGGCAGGACCGCGCCCGTTCGATTTCTGGGGCAGTAATCGGCGGCGGAGCAGCCTGCGTCCGCGACTCGCCTATCCGGGCGGGTTCCGGTGCCGGCCGGCATCCCACGCCGCGGCGGCAATGCCGCCACTCAATGCCGCGACGACCACGATGATCGCCACGACGATCGGGTCGATGGGATGGAGGAGAACCACACCGCTGAGGAGAACAATGGGCGTGGTGACCAGGAGCGCGGCCACGGCGCCGATGATGGCGCTCGCCCCCATCGAAGCGTCCCGGGAGCCGGCCTCGTCGTTCGGATCGGGTTTTGAGGTTCGAGACGTGGCGCTGGCCTGGCGAAAGGAGGCTGCGGCGGTCCTCGCCGCGGACGCGGCCCTTGGCTGGTCGGCGGCGGACGTGTTCCTCGGAGCGGCGGCGACTCGTCCCTTGGCTGTGCCGGCGCGCGGGCCTGCGCTCGATTCGGCGGCGGGCATCGTCGCGCTGGAGCGGTTACGCGCGTCGCCATGTTCCGGATGCGGTGTGGCTTGCGACTGCGGTGGGGCCTGCGCCGGGCGAGGCTCGGAACGAGGAGTCGATCGATCGTGGCTTTTCGGTGCGTGGTCGAAAGCCTGGCGTGGGGCAGCCTTCGTGCCGGGTCGTGGCCGCAGGAGTTCGTCCGCTGCCGATCGGCGACGCGCCTCGTCCTCCTTGACCTGGCGCGCCTCGGCGCCCGTGACCACCTGTGTGCCGCGGTAGACGAAGGCGCCGCGACTGGGCAGGTCCGCATCGCCCTTGCGGAAGTAGCGGCGGGCGGCCATCGACCAGGCGGCGCCGCTCGATCGGCTGTAGACATCCATCTCCGGACCGGTGGGCCGGGTGGCGCCCGGGCCGGGCGGCGGGGTTCCGCCCGGAGCTCCCGTGCTCGCGTTCGAAGTGCCGCCTGGGGTTCCGGCGCTCCTGCTCGAGGCACGACCAGTGGACCCGGTACCCCTGCGCGACGCACCGCCGGGCGCGTTCGACGAGCTCGGCGCCCCACTCGCCGATGCCGTTGCCTTGTCCGGACGGCTCGCGCTTCCACCGTCACGCGGGCGTGCGGTCTGATCGCGCGGCTTCGAGGCCTGTCCGCGCGGCGTGAAGTCTTCCCACCACGGAACGCGTTCCGCGGACCAGGTGTAGGACCGGCTCGAAGCTTCCCGGCCGGACTGGCTCCACGCGGCATCCTCTCGCCGGGCTTCCCCTTCGGCCGCGCCACCGCGACTCCGAGACGTGCCGCCTCCCCGTGGAGAGGCAGTCCCTCCGGGCGCGCCACCGCCTCCGGGCGTGCCACTGCCTCCGGGCGTGCCACTGCCCGCGGTCGCGCCACCGCCCTTCCCGGCACCATCATCGGCCGCGCCGGGCGTGCCTGGCCCGCCTACCGTGCCTCGACCGGCGGACCCGCGCCCCGAACCCGGCCCTCGCGTGTGTCGCGCGCCTGCCTCGCCATCCTCGCGAGTCCAGCGGCCGCTGGCGGCTCGTGGCCGCGTGGCTCGTCCCTGTGGAGCGGTCCCCGCTCGCACCGGACCCGGAGCGTGCCGCGCATCCCAATCGCGCCGCCGAAGGGGATCGGACAGCAGCAGGTAGGCCTCCTGGATCGCCAGGAATCTCGTCGAATCGCCCTCCGGGGCATCAGGGTGGAAGCGCTTGGCGAGACTGCGATGGGCGGCCTTGATCTGCACGATCGTGGCGCCGCGCTGCACGCCGAGCTGACGGTAGGGATCGGGGACTGGCTGCATTCCGCTCACTGGGTGCTATCCCTTCAGAGCAGCTCGGAAATGGGCGCCAGCTCGAAGCCCACCACCGACTCGGCGACAACCCGTCGCATCGGGTCCCGCGAGGCCGGGCGATGCTGCGAGGCCAGCGCCCGCAGGTCCCGCTCGTCGAGGGCGCCGAGCTGCGAGAGCGCCTCCACCGTGACGGCCCGGTTGGCGCGCCCGTGTCCGTCGCCGTCCTCGATCTTGATGGCGACTCCGGCCGACGAGGGCTGCCGCTGACGTGCGCCCGGGAGGATGCCCACGCCGCGCAGCGACTCGGCGCCACCCTTGATGACGAGCTGGCCCGGCCGCCGCTTCATCAGGATCGTGTCGAGCATGTCCTGGGTGCCGCCCACCAAGTCCGGCGCGGCCATCATGGCGTCGCGGATGCGGGTCAGGGCAGGAGCCGATCGAGCGCGTCCCGTGTCGACCGCGCTACCGGGGTCCGCGAGAAGGCCGAACGCGCGGGCAACCTCGACCAGCGGGAAGGCGTAGGTGAGCAGCCCGCAGTCATCTCCTCCTGTTTCGAGGGCGGCCGGGGTCGTGCCGAAGAGCCGCGCCACCGTCTCACGCACCGCCACCTGGCTCGGATGGTCGGGGCGGTGGTAATCCTCGAGGGACCAGCCCTTGAAGCGGCTCAGCAGGAGACTGGCCGCGTGGAACCCGGAACACTGGTGCCGGATCGGTCCCGCCTCTTCCCCGTCGCGTGTCAGCCGCGCCGCGGTGGTCGGATCGATCGGCATGCCCTCCGCACCGCAGGCCAGCAGCGTCTGGCTGATGCCGGCCCGCCGGAAGACCGCCTGGAGCGTTCGAACATGGCGGTCCTCGCCTGCATGGGAGGCGGCCATGATCGCGAGCTCGGGATCCGAGAGGCGCAGGTCGTCCGCCGCCCCTGCCTCGATGAGTGCCACGAGGGCGAAGGGCTTGATCGCCGAACGCACCGTGACCATCGTCTCCGGATCGCCGACAGCGCGCTCGATCTCGCCGCTCTCGCTGACCTGGACCACGTGCCCACGATGCCGGCTCTCGACGATTCCGGCGCGCCGCACCTCGACCAGGACCGGTGCTGGAGCACTGCGCGGGTAGCGCGGGGCTCGTCGCGGCGTGGCTCGTGGCCGGGGTTCGGCGGGGAGCGCCGGATGGTCTGCCGTGGGGGTTCGGGGCACCTCGCGATGGTACCGCCTTGGCCGGGGACGGCTTGCTACGATTGCCGGGTGCCCGAGACCTCCAGCGAGTTCCCCACGCTGCACGTTTCGGATCACCCGGCAGTCCTGCACAAGCTGGCGCTGCTGCGGAGCGAGAGCACCGAGCCGAAGAAGTTCCGCGAGCTCGTCCGCGAGATCAGCTGGCTCGTCGGCTACGAGGCCCTCGACGATGCCGGGCTGGACGACATCACGATCCGGACACCCCTCGAGGAGACGCAAGGAAAGCGCCTTGCCGACCGGATCGGCCTGATTCCGATCCTGCGCGCCGGCCTGGGCATGGTCGATGCGATGCTCGAGCTGATGCCGACGGCCCAGGTCTGGCACCTCGGCCTCTTTCGCGATGAGCGCACCCTGCGGCCGGTCGAGTACTACAACCGGCTGCCGGATCAGGCGACGGTCGATCTCTGCCTGATTCTCGACCCCATGCTCGCGACCGGCGGCTCGGCGACGGCCGCGATCGAGGTACTGAAGGCATGGGGGGCGACGCGCATCAAGCTCATCAACCTGATCGCGGCGCCAGAGGGCGTAACTGCCGTCTCCGCGGCCCACCCCGACGTCCCCATCTACACCGCGGCCCTGGACCGGGGCCTGAACGAGCGCGGCTACATCATGCCGGGGTTGGGGGACGCGGGCGACCGCCAGTTCGGAACGGGGGGCTGAGCGCGCCCGCATCCCTGTTTAGCGCGAGGCGGCACCTGCGCGCGAACTGCGGGGTTGACATGTCGGCTGGGGCGTGTACAGTACCGACAGGTTATATAACCAAATAGTGACGGACATGCAGCAGCCCGATCCCCTCAGCCAGACGTTCGCCGCCCTTGCCGATCCCACTCGGCGGGCGATCCTGGCCCGCCTCTCCCAGGGCGAGGCATCGGTCAAGGACCTGTCCGAACCCTTCGACATGAGTCAGCCCGCCATCTCCAAGCACCTCCGGGTGCTGGAACGGGCCGGGCTCATCGAGCAGGGCCGGCAGGCGCAGTGGCGACCACGACGGCTTCGGGCGGGACCGCTGCGGGACATCGCGGACTGGGTCAACCAGTACCGCCGCCATTGGGAAGAGAGCTTCGAGCGCCTGGACGAATATCTGCGCGAGATCCAGGACAACGAACCTGCGCAGGAGAAGGAGCAGGATCATGGTGATTGAACGACTTCGAACCGAGTCCCTGAACGTCTACTCGGACGGCACCGACCTCGTCTACGAGCGCACCTTCGACGCGCCGCGTGAGGTCGTCTGGAAGGCCTTCATGGATCCCGAGCGGATCCACCGTTGGTGGGGCCCCCATGGCACCACCACGGAGGTTGTGGAGATGGACGTCCGCGTCGGCGGCAAATGGCGCTACGTCAGCCGCGCACCGGATCGCGAGGACGTGTCGTTCCACGGCGAGTACCTGGAGGTCGAGCCGCCCGAACGCTTCAAGTGGACCTTCCTCTTCGACGTCGAGGGCGTCGGCGAGCAAGGAGGTCCGGAGACCTTCACCTTCGAGGACGTCGGCGGGAAGACGAAGCTGACGTCCGTCTCGCATTTCGGCTCCGTCGAGGAGATCGAGGGCGCGATCGCGACCGGCATGCTCGGCGGCGCAGCCGAGACGTGGGATCGCTTCGCGGCGATGCTGGCCGAAGGCTGACTACCCGGAGGGCCGGGCAACCCATCGAGGTGGGCTGCCCGGCTTTGCCCGTTCGCTGGCCGCGTTCAGTTCGTGGGCGGAGCGTACGTCAGCGTGACGCTCGGGCTGGTGCCCGAAGGTCGCCCGGATGGGATGTGCTTCAGGCGAGCCGCATAAACGTAGTCGCCGGCGACAGTGGGCACTACATCCACGACGAGATTGCGGGTCGTCTTCCAGTAGGTGAGCGCGGACGCGCCCGGCAACTGGCGAAGCAGCACGTGGCGATAGGGCGACGTCGCAGGCAGTTTTGCGACCCCTACCGTCAATCTGAAGTGCGTGACGCCGCCGACGTCCGTGGTCGTTCCCAGCATCGGCACGGAGACCGCGCCGAGCATCGAGTCATGGATGCTGCAGATGTACGTGAAGTAGCCCGCGGCGGTGCCTGAAGTGGAACGTGCCGCCGCTGCCACTCAGCGGACTGTCGAAGTAAGCGGGCAGCGAGCTGACGACGTCGTGGCCTCGGCTGGGATTGGTCACGTTGGTCCACGTCACGCTGCCGCCCGGTGCCTGCAAGGCGACGACCGAAGCGTCGTAGGACATGGTCCTGATCGAGACCTGGACGGCGGAGGCGGCGGCAGCCGGAGTCGCGACGAGGGTGAGCGCGAGGGCCGCCACCGCCAAGGCCGGGTGGAGCGAGCGTTGCATGGTCAGATGCTAGGTGCGGAATCCTCGAGAACGACCTGTGCTCTCGTACGGGGCGACGCCGGACGGATGTCCGGGGAGTCGTCGGCTTACGGCGTCACGTTGACGACGAGGACAGGGCTCCAGCCCGAGTGGGTGCCGTTCGAGGTCCGCCTGACGCGGGTCCGGAAGGTCCATTGCCCCGCGTGGCGGGTCTTGAAGGTGGTCGTCTGCGTCGTGATCGTCTTCCAGAGCGCGAAGCTGCCGCCGGGCGCGCTGCGCTGGATCACGTAGGCGAGGCCGGCCGGTGCCACGACGGTCGCTGCACGGATGCTGAAAGTCGTGGAGCGCGCTCCGCTCGTCGGGACGGAGTGCATCGGGACGTGGATGCTGCCGTGCATCAGGGAGGCCCCGTGGATCTGGCAGAAGTAGGGGAAGCTGCCGGCCTGCTTGAACGCCCTGGTGCCGCTGGCGCCGTTGGGGAGGCTGAAGCTCCACAGCGAGAATGGAGCGTCGCTCGTCACGGTGTGTCCCACGCCGCTGGTGTTGTCCCAGCTCACAGTGTCACCCAACCTGGTCGACGTGCTGGGCGGGTAGTGGATCTGCGTGACCGCGATGTGGGTCGTGCTCGCCGCGGCCGATGCCGTCGACAGGAGGAACAACAGAACGGACGCGATGGCCGCACGTCGGAGCATGATCGAACCCTCCATGCATCTGTCCGGTCTCCCGCCCGCCGATCGAGCGCCACCCTGGGACAACTGGAGCTAGTCGCAGGAGCGGTCGCTGGTTTCCGCCCTGGGCGGGCGGGCGGTCAGAACGTGATCGCCACGCCGGGCGTCGGGTTCGACTGGCTGCCGTCGGCCGCTGTGAGCCAGGAGCGGAACGCGTACGTACCGTGGGCCCCCGGGGCATAGGAGGCGGAGGCCCTGGATCCGCGCAACCTTGACCGGCGCGATGACCGTCCCGTGCATCCCGTCCTGGCGGTGGATGCGGCACACGTACGGGAAGCTACCGGCTGAGGTGAATCGGAAGGAATACGACTGGCCGTGGTGCATCCCGCCTTGCCCGCCCGGGCTCTGGAAGTAGTTGTGCACCCCTGTCGAGGAGACGTCGTGGGTCGTGTTGGCGTTCGATGCCACGCTCCATTGCACCGTATCGCCCCGCGCGATCGTCAGGACCGGCGGGGTGGTAGGCACGGCTGTTGTCCATCGTGACCGACTGGGTCGCCGCTCCAGCCGTGGCCTGGGACAGGGCAAGAATCAGGATTGCGAGGAGCGCGGTCGAAAGAGCTCTCACGGCCCGGACGTTACACGAGGCCGACTCTTACGAGCCGGCCTCTGCAGTTGCTTTGGGTCGAGCCGCGCTCCCACCACCGGCCGCGCGGCTTCACAGCTAGTTTCCGCCTTCTGTCACCTGCACGGTGCCCTTCTGGAAGCTCGCGCCATTCACATCGCCCGTGATGCCGGTGCGGGCAGCCTGGGCGAGATCGGTGCGGTAGGCGGTCGAGTCGGCTGCCTTCGTCAGAAGCTTCGCGTCGACCGCGATCTGGTTGGTCTGGGCCCAGGTG
This sequence comes from Candidatus Limnocylindrales bacterium, assembly GCA_038253685.1. GTDB lineage: Bacteria > Chloroflexota > Limnocylindria > Limnocylindrales > CSP1-4 > JAFMJV01. The sequence continues at coordinate 38,551 of JBBSGX010000001.1, forward strand.
GTCGTGGGCATGTCTCCTATGCCGTTGGCTGACGGCCAGACCAGCGTATTGATCTCGTTCATCATCCAGGCCTGGTGCCCGGCACCGAGTGTGGACCCTGCGTCGGTCACGTACTTCACGCAGTCCGCTGGGTGGTCCCGGCAGTACATCCAGCCCTGGAACGAGGCTCGCAGGAACTTCGTGGCAATGTCGGTGTTGCCGGCCTTGGCGAGCCACGCAGCGCGTGCCCAGACTGCGTCCTGGAGCATCGCGGTGCCGACCTGGTTGAAGTCGATGACGTTCAGGTCACCGGGCTGGTAGAGGGCGCCCGTCGTCGGGTTCTTGGCCTCCAGCACCTGGGCGTACTCGTTGTAGATCATCGCCTCGGCCGTATCGATCTGCTTGTTCAGCAGGAGGGACATGTTGAACGGCTGGATGACCCGCTTGTAGTCCGTGTTCGCCTCGAGCGGCGGCGTCTGCTTGCGTCCGGCGGCGATGACCTCGTAGTCATTGCCGAAGTCCCAGACGCCGACGTTCTTGCCCTTCCAGTCGGCGGGCGAGTTGATGCCCGTGGTCTTCCACGACACCTCACGGGTACCCGAGCGCTGAAAGGTCTGGGCGATATCGACGAGATCCGACTGGCTTTTGTCGCGCAGGACCAGCACCTTCGGCACCCAGGCGATCGTGAACTCAGGGCCGTTCGGGTCGGATCCGACGGTCTGGTTGTCGACCGTCGGGCCGCCTGGAACGAGGTTGACCTTGAGGCCCTGAGCAGCGTAGTAGCCCTGCCGATCGGCGGCGAAGTAGCCCGCGAACTGCGCCTGCGGCACCCATTGGAGCTGCAGCGAGACAGTGCTGGTGATTGCCACCGAAGGCACGGCAGTCGGCGTTGCGCCACCACACGCAGCGACCGTCAGACCTGAGACGGCGGCTGCCATCCACAGGCTCCATCGCTTCTTCATGTTGAACACTCCTCCTCATCGAACGTGCGCGGCCGAGCCCTCTTTCCCTTCGAGGCGGACGCCGCGGTCCCTGACCCCGCCACCTTAGCGCACCGCGACGACGCCGCTCAGCCCGGTCCGGACCGCAGCGCCGCGTACCAGGGGATGGCGGCGCGCTCGGTAAATGTGACCGTGACATAGCATGTGATTGCCGCAAGAGATCCCAGTGTGATCGCCGCCCAGGCAACGTCGTAGCTGCCTCCACTGATGGACGTCAGTACGACCCGGCCCAGCACTTCGCTGGTGCCGCCGTAGAACTCCCCCACGATCGCTCCGATGAACGCGAGCGTGGTACTGACCTTCAGCGCCGTGAAGAAGAAAGGCAGCATGTTGGGGATGCGTACGCGGCGCAGCACGTCCCACTCGCTCGACGCGTACGAGCGCATCAGCTCGACTGCTGCGGGATCAACCTGCACGAGGCCGCGTGTGACGTTGACCGTGATGGGGAAGAACACCAGCAACGCGGCCATCATCATCTTGGAGAACGGGTCCAGGACCCCGAACCAATTGTTCAGGATGGGCGCCACAGCAATGAGCGGAAGGGCGCTCGCGCCCACGGCGAGGGGCAGCAGCAGGTCCCGTGCCGTGGCCCATCGTGCCGCGGCGAAGGCCACCGCCACGCCGCCGAAGGTTCCGATCGCCAGCCCTCCGAGCGCTTCGTACAGCGTCGCCAGGGCGGAGGTCTCGAGAAGAGTCCGCTCCGTCGACAGCGCGGCGATGATAGCGCTCGGAGGCGGGATCACGTGGCGGCCGGGACCGGCGGTGGTGAGCTCCCAGAGGACCACGACTGCGGCAATGACCGCGAGCGGCGGCAATGCGCGCAGTGCCGCCGCTGCCAGCCATCCCGCTCGAGGCTCCGGCCCGCGGCCCGCGGGACGTGCCTGCGCGGCCGCCGTCATCCGATCGGCCCTTCGGAACGCTGCCGCGCAGAGGATCCGGCACCGCCGCGAAGGCTTTCCCGGACGGCCGTGACGAGCTGGAAGTAGCGCTCGCTCTCGCGCGTCTCTTCGTTGCGGGGCTGGGGCAGGTCGATGTCGATGAGGTTCGCGATGCGGCCCGGGCGCGTGCTCATGACCACGACCCGAGTCGAGAGGAAGACCGCTTCCGGGATGGAGTGGGTCACGAAGATGATGGTCGTGCCGGTCTGCGCCCAGATTCGGAGCACCTCGGTGTTCAGGCGCTCGCGGGTCATCTCGTCGAGGGCGCCGAAGGGCTCGTCCATGAGCAGCAGCGCGGGCTGGAACGCGAGGGCTCGGGCGATGGCGACCCGCTGCTGCATTCCGCCCGACAGCTGGTGCGGGTAGTGGCCCAGGAACCCGCCGAGCTCAACGAGGTCGAGCATCTCGCGCACCCGCCGGTCGCGCTCCGCGCCCTCGATCTTCATGACCTCGAGCGGGAGGCGGACGTTGGCCTCCACGGAGCGCCAGTCGAACAGCACGGGTGCCTGAAAGACCATTCCGTAGTCGCGGTCGAGCCGGGCGCGGTGCGCCGCCTTGCCGTTGACGTCGACGCTCCCCGTGGTCGGCTGGATGAGGTCCCCGATGATGCGCAGCAGGGTCGACTTGCCGCAGCCGGATGGCCCGATGAGCGAAACGAACTCACCGTGGCGGACGTCCAGATCGATCCCCTGGAGCGCGACCGTCTCGCCGCCACCCTGCACGGCGAAAGTCTTGTCGACCCCGACGAGGTGGACGGCCAGCCCGGGTTTGGCGGTGGCAGCCTGCGCGGCGCCGCCGCTACCCTGGGTCGCGCCGCTGCCCTGGGTCGTGCCGCCGCGCTTGGCCGTGCCGCTGACCTGGGTCGTGCCGTCCTCCCCGGTCATACGGGGACCGCCCGACGGCCGCGCAGGGCGACCACTTCCGCGGCTCGCACGACGAGATAGAACGCAATGCCCACGAACGAGGCGATCAGGATCGTCGCCCAGAGCTTCTCCGGGCCCGTGATGTACTGCTGGTTGAAGTTCACGATGGCCCGCCCAAGCCCCTGGGCCGTCCCGGCCGGATCTTCGCCGATGATCGTGCCCACGATGCTGGCGGTTGCGGCGACCTTGAGCGCGCTGAAGAGGTATGGCACTGAGGCCGGCAACCGCACCTTCCACAGGATGGACCAGCGGGACGCGGCGTACGAGCGCATCAGCTCGAGTGCGCGCGGATCCGGAGAGCGCAGGCCGCGCATCTCCGCGATCGTCACGGGAAAGAAGGTGAGATACACGGCGATGATGACCACCGACGTGATGCCGCGCCCGAACCCGACCACGATCAGCGGGGCGAGCGCCACGATCGGGATCGTCTGGCTTGCGATGACGTAGGGCACGAACGCGCGCTCGGCAAGGACCGAATGCACGAAGATCGCTGCGAGCACGATCCCGATCAGCGCGCCCAGGGCAAAGCCGATGGCGGCCTCGCCCCACGTGAAGAGCGCCGCACCTATCAGGAACTGGCCGAGCGTCTGGTCCTGGCCCCGCTGGACCGGTTGGAAGAGCGCCCCGGCGATGTCCCAGATATGCGGCAACTGGAGGTCCGCGGCCTGGAGCAGGTGGAACGGCGGGTGGTGCTCGTACCCGATCGCGGTCAGACGCCATGGGTCGCCCGCCAGCCACTTGAAGCCTTCCCACACGATGGCGAGACCGACGAAGAAGACCACGAATGCGAGCAAGCTCCGAAGGAGTGGCCGCTTTGGGTTGGGCCGTTCGTCGGGCGACAATCCGGGGCCGGCGCCCGCTGGGTTCTGGGCCCCCTGCAATCCGGCCGTGCTCAATGCTGGCAGGATGAGCGGGTTCCGCGGCCGGGTCGCTGGATGCAGGTGTCGACGCCCGGTCCGCCGTTCAGGCTGTCGTTGCCTGCCTGCCCGTCGAGGACGTCGGCGCCGTGGCCCCCCGACAGCTTGTCATTGCCCGGGCCGCCGCAGATGCCGTCGTTGGCACCCCCGCCGCCGATCGTGTCGCTCCCGCCGAGGCCCAGGATCCCGTCCGGACCGCCGGTCCCGGTGATGGTGTCTGCGCCGTCCGTCCCCACCAGGTTCACCAGGACGCCGCGGCAGTGGTTGGATCAGCGTTGGAGAAGCAGGGACTGAACGAAGCGCTGGCGTAGTCCAGGTTGGGCCCGAGCGAGACCGGCGCGGTGCCACCGCAGCTCCCGCTGGTCAACGCCTCGTTGACGAGCGTGTTCTTCGCGGAGATCGTGCCCAGGTTGTATATGTTTCCGCCATCACCGCCCTGGTTCGACGCGAGGTTCCCACTGATGGTCACGTTGATCAGCAGCACGGTGCCCTCATTGTCGATGCCGCCTCCCGTGTTGTTTCCGTTACCGCTGACGGTGACGTTCCGGAGCGTGGCCGACCGTCGTTGAACAGGCCGTCTCCCGGGCCCCGTGGTTCTGGGTAAGCGTGCTGCGCCGGAGCATCAGCTCATCGTGGGCGGTTGTAGATGCCGGCCCCTGCGAAGGTGGATCCCGCCTTGGTCGTCGCCTTCAACCGGATGGTGTCGGCGCCGTTGCCTCCAGGACAGCCACCGGAGGCCGCGTCCGTGTTGGCCGCCTGGACGGCTTCCCGCAGCGCGCACCCGATGCCCGTTCCACTCGTGTCGAACTCATCGGCGTTGGTGGTGACGTCGATGGCGGCCGCGCCTGCCGCGGCGCTCGGCAGGAGCAAGGCGAACAGCACGACAGAGAGGGCGATGGTGGCCCGCAGGCCCCGGCGGATCGGCATCGTTGTCCTCGCGTCTGGGTGACGAGGAAGTCATCGTAGAGTCGGCGTCAACGGCCCGCCCGTCGAAGTTGTCAGGCCCTCAGGTGACTTCCCGATGGGTCAGGCTCGCACTCCCTGGTCTGCGATATCGAGCGCGCCGTCGATGGCGGCGAACGCCTCTCCGAGCTGCTCCTCGGTGATCGTCAGCGGCGGGTTGTTGTGGATCGTGTTCCAGCGCACGAGCGTGTATACACCGTTGTCGCGCAGGTGCTTTGCGACGGCCTTCATCTCGGGGCTTGTGCCGTTGTAGGGAGTCATCGGCTCGTATGTCCCGCGGTCGCGGACGAG
>JBBSGX010000002.1:0-39407 GCA_038253685.1 Candidatus Limnocylindrales bacterium
CAGGCCAGGTCGAATCAGTTCAACCTGGACGGTGCGCTCGGTCGGGTCCGAGCTGGCAGGCACGATCACCCGCGAGGGGAAGGCAGCGACGGCGATTCGCGGCGTCGCGGACAGCCCGGCCACATTCAACAGGCGGTCCGGGGTCCCGTCGGGATCGGTGGAAGCATTCCAGTTGAAGCCGCCCGTCGCGCGAAGGGCAGAGCGCACCTCGCCCGGCGTCGGACGCGTTGCCGTCGTGTGGAAGACGTCCGCGATGTAGCGCGCCGCTGCCCCGGCGACGTGGGGCGCGGCCATGGATGTGCCGCTCAGCTCTCGGACGCCGGCGCCCGTCCCGCTCTTGTTGAGCGACATGATGCAGCTGCCGGGCGCAACCAGGTCCACATCGGTGCCGAAGTTGCTGTAACGCGCGAACGTGTCGTCACGTTCCGGGCCGCGCGGGCCGGGGCACGGCTGGGAGCCGAGGCCGCCCGGCAGCCCGTCCAGGTCGGAGAGGGCGGCGACGGTGATCACCCTGGTCGTATGCCGCGGGTACCACGTCCTTCGAGTCCATCGACTCGTTCCCGGCCGCCACGACCAGTGTGACGCCCGCGGCGGACGCGTGGCATACCGCGACATGCTCGATATCCGGGTCGTCCACCTGGCCGCAGTCCTCGCGTCCATTCCCCGTCCGCGGGCCCCGCAGGCTCATGTTGACGACGTCGATCGGCCGCGTTCCGGTTGGCGGCGAGCCCGACCGTGTCGACACCACCCAGTCCAGGCCGCAGGCAACCGTCGCCTCCGAGCCCTGGAGCTGGTGGTCGAAGACCCGGACCGACCACAACGTCACGCCCGGTGCCACGCCGACGACCCCCCAGCCGTCGTCAATCGCGCCGATGATCCCCGCCACGTGGCTGCCGTGGCCTCCCGCGTCGGCGTCCTTCCAGTCCCTGGGGTTCGTGGAGCCACGTTGGTCATCCCCGGAGCAGTCGACGCCCCCACCGATGTTCAGCTGGGTCTCCGGCGGGTTGGTGGTGAGGTGGCGGATCCCGGTGTCGATCTCGGCAACGTTGACTGAGTTGAGTTCCGGAACCGCCGGTCCCCCTGACGATTCCGGCTGCGCGCGAACACGCTGGACTCCGGTCGGGACGCTCTGGTCGGTCAGTTGCACCGGCATGTCGAGGGAGACCGCACCCACGCGAGGGTCGGCGCGCAGCGCCGCGAGCTGCTTCGCATCGAGGTCGGCTGCAAACCCCTGGAATGCCCAGCGGTACTGGAACCAGGGCCGGAACCCCAGCCGCCCCGCGAGCCCGGCGACCGTCCGGTCCACTCGTGCCACGCGTGCCGCTTCACGCTGGGCTGCCACACCAGACGAAAGGCCCGCAGCCTTCAACGACGGCATCGCGAGCCCGCGCAACGAAACGAGATAGCGCTGGCTCCCGCCCGAGCCACTGATCGCGGCGTCGCCGAAGCCGGATGCCGACGTCGGGGATTGGCTGGCCATGAGCGTGGCCACCAGCGCGACGCCGAGGAACGCGAATCGGATGGACCTGATCTGCCCCAGGATCACGAAGCCTCCGAGCGAGAGACGAGAACGCACAGGGTAGACGACGAGGCGCGTACCCCTGTGACCCGGGCGCCGACAGAAAGACGAGGGGTCACCCTCGAGCGTCCGAGCAACGCCCTCGAATGACCCCTCAGTCCAGACGAATGATCGACGCGGGGGCAACAGACGGAAAGCGGACCAAGGTCATGGGCCGTCATGCCTCAGGTCAGGTGCTCGGCGTCACCACTTGGCGCGTGGATTGGGCGCCTGCGAGTGACGGTCGCGACCGCTGAGCGCGGCGGCTCGGCTCGTCAGTCGAGCTCGACTTCCTCGCGCCAGGCCGGTCGATAGGGTTCGAGCCCCAGCGCCTTCACCTCGGGGACCAGCGCCTCCTCACCGGCCGGGTCGCCGTGGACCAGGAACACCAGGCGCGGCTTGCGGGGAGCGGCCGCCAGGTGTCGCAGCCAGTCGATGAGCTCGCTGTCGTCGGCGTGCGCGCTGAACCCGCTGATCGATCGCACCTCGCAGCGGACCGTGCGGGCCGCACCATCGAGGACCACGGAGGTCGCGCCGGCCTGGAGGTGGGCGCCGAGCGTGCCGTCGCCCTGGTAGCCGACGAAGAGCAGCAGCGCGGCCGGATCGTCGATGAGCTCGCGCAGGTGATGCACGACGCGTCCGCCTGTGAGCATGCCGCTGGCCGAGACGATCATCATCGGCCGCGGAGCCGTCCGGATGGCGCGCGACTGCGCGGGGGCGTTGGTGATCGTCTGGCCGGGGTAGTCGAGCGGCGTGTCTCCATGTTGGAGGAGGTCGTGGGTCACCTGGTCGTAGTAGCCCGGGTAGCGGCGGTAGATGTCGCTTGCCTGGGCGGCCATCGGGGAGTCGAGGTAGAGCGGCAGGTGCGGGATCTTGCCGGCTGACAACAGGCGGTCAAGCTCCCAGACGATCTGCTGCGTGCGGCCGATCGCAAACGAGGGGATCAGCAGCACGCCGACGTGATCGGAGACGGTCTGGACGGCCTCGGCCAGCAGGCGGATGGCTTCGTCCTCGGGCTCGTGCTCCCGGCCGCCGTAGGTCGACTCCATCAGCACGTAGTCGGCGCCGTCGATCATGGCGGTCGGATCGCGAAGGATCGGGGTGTCCGGTCGGCCGATGTCACCCGAGAAGACGATACGGCGCGACGAGCCATCGAGTTGCGCCACCTCGACTTCGATGATCGCGGAGCCGAGGATGTGCCCCGCATCCCGGAACGTGGCGGTGACCCCAGGTGCAACCGTGAACGGCTGGTCGTAGTCGATCCCATGGAACAGGGCATTCGCTGCCGCTGCGTCGTCGACGGTGTAGAGCGGCTCGAAGATCTCCGTCTCGAGGTTCGGTGGCTGCCTGCGAAGGGTCTCCTCCGGGTTGTAGCCGGGGTCCTGGGGGTCATCCGGCGGCCATGGCCTGCCGCGCCCTCGCCGCTCGGTTGCCGGGCCGTCGGAGGCGATCGGAGGTGGAGCCGCGGCCGAGGCTGCGGCCGCTTCTTCCTCGTCGGTGCCGGCCGCGCCCGGCGCCGGAGCTGCGGGGGCGGCGTTCGCCGAGCCCGCGCCTGCCCCAGCAGCGTCGCGCGGGGCACGCCTCGCCATTCGTTCGGCGCGCTTGCGCCGGTCCTTGGCGTGCTCCTCCTGGACCTTGCCGCTGTCGAGGAGGACCAGGCTTGCGAGCTCGACGGTCGCGCGGGTCGCGTGGATCGGTCCGCGGTAGCCCTCGCGCGCCACGATCGGCAGCATGCCGCAGTGATCCAGGTGGGCGTGGGTAAGCAGGATGGCGTCGATCGTGGAGGTGTCGTAGGCCAGCGGCACCCGGTTGCGGGCGGCCTCGCTGGGCGAACCCTGGAACATGCCGCAATCCACCAGGATCTTCGCGCGGTCGGTGGTCAGCAGGAATTGCGAACCGGTCACGGTCGTGGCCGCGCCGAGGAACTGGAGCTTCACCGGCTGGTCACGCGGCGTTCGGGCCCGCGAAACGCCGGGGGACCGCTGGGCCGAGTCGAGGGAGGCGCATCGGTGCATGCTATCGCTCCAGGGAGGTGCGCGTATGGGGCTGCTCGACGGGCGCAGGGCGCTGATCTTCGGCGTCGCGAATGACCACTCGATCGCGTGGGGAATCGCGCAGGCGCTGCACGCTGAGGGCGCAACGCTGGGGTTCAGCTCGGTCGAGCAGCTGCTCGAGAAGCGGGTGCGACCCCTTGCCACGTCGATCGGCTCCGACTTCATCGAGCCCTGCGACGTCCAGGATGACGCCCAGATCGCGGAGGTGATGCGCAAGTGGGGGGAGCGCCACGGCGATCTCGACATCCTCGTGCACGCCCTCGCCTTCGCCAGGCGCGAGGACCTCGATGGCGCGTTTGTCGACACGTCCCGCGAGGGGTTCGCGCTCGCGCTCGACATCTCCGCGTACTCGCTGGTCGGCGTGACGCGCGCCGCGCTGCCGTTCATGAGGCGCGGCTCGAGCGTCATCACGCTGACCTATTACGGTGCGGAGAAGGTGGTCGCGCACTACAACGTAATGGGTGTTGCGAAGGCCGCGCTGGAGGCCTCGGTGCGCTATCTCGCCGCGGACCTCGGGCCGCAGGGCATCCGGGTGAACGCGATCAGCGCAGGGCCGGTGCGCACGCTGGCTGCGTCAGGCGTGAAGGGCTTCAAGACGCTCCATGGCCAGTTCCGCGAGATCACCCCGCTGCGCAGCAGCATCACGATCGAGGATGTCGGGGCCTCGGCGCTCTTCCTGGCGAGCGACCTGTCCCGCGCGATCACCGGCGAGATCCTCTACGTCGACGGCGGCTTCAACGTCCTGGGAGTGCCGCTGGCTGAGCCGTAGACCCGCGGAGCGTCTGCCGGACAGGAAAAGACCCGGCAGCTGGAGACGGGGAGGAGGGACCAGACCCCGGCTGCCGAGTCTTGAGGAGAGGCGTTGATCGTGGGTGACGCCGATCCGCGGGTCCGAGGAAGAGGGCTCGGGTCCTGTGGGTCCATCATTGGCGTTCCCGTTCGAACATTGCCGCTGTTGTTCTCTGCGGCGCAAGGTAGCCTGCGGCCGAACGGGCTCACATGACCCATTCGTACCGCACTCCACCGTACTATTCGCGTCCCGCCGCTGCGCGGTCGTCCAAGGGCGTTTCAGCCTTTGGCTTGAGCCTCGGAGCCGGCCGATCGTACCAGCAGCTCGGTTGCCAGATCGGCCTGCATTCGGGCGTCGTCGAGCGCGTGGTGCGTATGGATGCGAGACACCGGATGGACCGCCAGCACGTGCCGTTTCGTTGTCCGTGCCCAGTCCAGCACCCCGTGCCGGCCCATGTACAACGACTTCAGGTCGATCGCGGACACCCCGAATGGATTGCGACCCAGGAATCGGTGGAAGTAGTCGGCCACGAACATCCAGTCGAACGGCGCGTTGAAGCCGACGAAGACGGGAACCGAGCCCTCGGGCGCGACATCGCGGAGCCACCCGGCAAATGCCGTCATCGCGGCCACGGGATCCAGGCCTTCGACGGAAAGGTGGTCCCGGCTCAGCTCATGCACGGCTTCCGCCCCGGCCTCCCATGGCAATCCCTCGATCGGGCGCAGCTCCCGGTAGAACCCGGTCTCCGGGTCATCGACAAGGCAGGCCCCGATCGCTATCAGGCTGCCGGTGCCCGGTGACGGACCCGATGCCTCGACATCAACGCTGACCAGGACTTCCCGCTTTGCCACGCGCCCATCGTGCCTGACTCGAACCCGCGGCGTGCGGAGGTAGACTGCCGCCCATGTCTGCCTCGGCCGCGACGGGCGCCGCCAGGTCAGCTGGCTCCGGTCGTCCGTTGAAAGTCGGCGTCCAGCTGCCGGAGGTCGAACGCGTGGTGCGCTGGCCCGAGATCGCCGACATGGCCCGCGCGGCTGAGGACATCGGGCTCGACTCGCTCTGGGTCGGCGACCACCTGCTCTACCGCGACGATAGGCACGTGGGCGCCGTCGGGCCGTGGGAGGCCTGGACGTCGCTTGCCGGCCTGGCGGCGGTGACGACACGGATCGAGCTCGGACCCCTGGTCGCGGCGACCGGTTTCCACAACCCGGCCATGCTCGCAAAGCAGGCCTCCACGATCGACGAGATCAGCGGCGGCCGCCTGACCGTCGGGCTCGGCGCAGGCTGGAACGCGGTGGAGTTCAAGGCCTTCGGCTTTCCCTTCGACTCACGCATCTCGCGTTTCGAGGAGGCCTTCACGATCATCCGCACCCTGCTCAGCGAAGGCTCGATCGACTTCGAAGGGCGCTTCTACCAGGTGCGCGACTGCGAGCTCCAGCCTCGCAGCGGGCGCCCCGGTGGCCCGCCGCTGCTGATCGGCTCGAACGGCGCGCGGATGCTGCGAATCGCCACCCCCTACGTCAGCGCGTGGAATACCTGGTTCAGCTCGTACGGCAATGACCCCGCGGCGCTTGCGCCGCTGCAGGCCAGCGTCCACCAGGCTTGCCGCGACGTCGGACGAGACCCCGCCACGCTCGAGCGCACGGCTGCGGTCCTGGTGCGCTTCCCCGGCGGGGCGGGCCGTCCCGGGGCCACGGACCCTGCCGTCGAGGGGACGCCCGAGCAGATGGCCGACGCCCTGCGCGCCTTTGGCGACGCCGGTATCGCCCATGTCCAGCTCGTACTCGATCCGATCACGATCGACTCGATCAGGGCGCTCGGCCGTGTACTGGAGAACCTCGACAGACCCGCGTGAATGGCCCCCTCGAGGGCCGCGACCGGCAGGCAACAGCCCGGGTCTGGCGGGTCAGTGCCGCACTCCAAGGGCTCCGTGAGACGCCGCTACTTGACAGGCTGGCGCGACACCGGCTGAGGTGGACGCGCAGGACTACGATGCCCTGCGCATGCACGACACCGTCATCGCGCCCGCTGGGCAGGGACTCCCGACGTCAACCGCCCGACCCTCCACTCCCAGAAGCGATGCCGCTGGGCTGATCGAGCTCATCCGCGCCTCCGTCATCGGGGACGACGAGGCCGTCGCCGGACCGTTCGGCCTGAGACGCGTGACCTACGCGGACTACACCGCCTCGGGGCGCAGCCTGACCTTCATCGAGGACTACCTGCGTGACGCCGTGCTGCCGCTCTATGGCAACACCCACACGGAATCGAGCGGCACCGGGCTCCAGACGACGCGCTTCCGCGAGGACGCCCGGCGGATCATCCGCGAGGCCGTCGGCGGCACGGATGAGCACGCCGTGATCTTCTGCGGCTCGGGCACGACGGGCGCCGTGGACAAGCTGGTGGCGGTGCTCAACCTGCGCCTGCCGGCCGACCTCGACGCCCGCTACCACCTGGCTGAGCTCATCCCGGCGGAGGAGCGGCCGGTGGTCTTCATCGGCCCCTTCGAGCACCACTCCAACGAGCTTCCGTGGCGCGAATCGATCGCGGACCTCGTGACCATCCACGAGGACATGGATGGACACGTCGACCTCGAGCAGCTGGAGACCGAGCTCCTCCGATATGCCGATCGGCCGCTGCGCATTGGCAGTTTCTCGGCCGCGTCCAACGTCACGGGGATCCTCTCCGACACCCGCGCCATCTCGGTGGTCCTCCACCGCCACGGCGCGCTGTCGTTCTGGGACTTCGCGGCCGCCGCGCCGTACGTCAAGGTCGAGATGAGCCCGCACCGTCCGGGACCGGAAGCCGAGCTCGACTACAAGGACGCGATCTTCGTGTCGCCGCACAAGTTCATCGGCGGGCCGGGCACGCCCGGATTGCTGGTCGCGCGCCGGGAGTTGTTCCAGAACCGCGTGCCGGCAGTCGTCGGCGGCGGCACGATCGAGTACGTCAACGACGAGGCCCACGCCTACCTCGCCGACCCGGAATTCCGCGAAGAGGGCGGCACGCCCGCCATCGTCGAGTCGATCCGGGCCGGCCTGGTCTTCCAGCTGAAGCAGACGATCGGCGTGGAAGCCATCAGGCAGCGCGAAGAGGGCTTCATCTCACGTGCCATCGAGCGCTGGGAGCGCAATCCAAACATCGAGATCCTTGGCAACAAGCGCGCGAAACGGCTATCCATCGTGAGCTTCGTGGTCCGCTACGAGGGGCGTTACCTGCACCACAACTTCGTGGTGTCGTTGCTCAACGATCTGTTCGGGATCCAGTCCCGGGGCGGCTGCGCCTGTGCCGGCCCCTACGGCCACCACCTGCTCGGCATCAACCTGGAGACCTCGCGCGAGCTCATGCGCGAGGCCGGGCGCGGCTCCATGGGTATCAAGCCCGGCTGGGTGCGGGTCAACTTCAATTACTTCATCAGCGAGGCGGTGTTCGAGTTCATCCTCGATGCCGTCGACATGGTCGCAAGCGATGGCTGGAAGCTACTGCCGCAGTACCGCTTCGAGCCGGCCACTGGTTTCTGGCGCCACGCTGCCGGTCTCGCCGAGCCGCCGCTCAGCCTGGATGACGTGAGCTACAACGATGGGCAGATGGCCTACACGGTGCATCACCACCGTGTGCCCGAAGCCCGGCTCGGCGACTACCTGGTCGAAGCCCGCCGCATCCTGGACTCGCCGGCACCGGCGCAGTGGACGCCGACCGACCCGGTCGTCGGCGCCGACTTCGAACACCTGCGCTGGTTCCCGCTGCCGACCGAGATCGGGACCGAAGCGAACGAAAACGGGGCCGGAGCGATTGCTCCGGCCCCGCCGTCGGATTGAAGAGGGGTTTCCCGGTCAGGGGATCCGGTACATCACAGTGACGGTCACTTCGAGCGTGACCTTGCCGGGCTCGACGGGCGTGACTGCGCGATCTGCGGCAGGTGCGCCCGCCGACATCACGTCCGGGTAGGGAGTCGGGAACGGCGAGCTGACCTCGGAGATCGAGGCGATGCCGGTGATGTTCACGCCCGCGGCCGAGGCCAGCGCGTCGGCCTTGCTCTTGGCGTCCTTCATGGCCGCAGCGCGAGCCTGCGCCTCGACCTTGGACTGATCGTCGACGCGGAAGCTGACGCCGTTGACCTGCGTCGCGCCGGCGTCTACCGCTGCGTCGACGGTCTCACCGACCTTGGTCAGGTCACGGACGGTGATGCTGACCACGTTGTCCGTGGCATATCCGGTGATGGTCGACTTGCTGGACGAGTAGTCGTAGGTGGGCTGGAGCGAGAGGTTGGCCGTCTGGATGTCGGCTTCCGCCACGCCGGCTGCTTTGAGCGCATCGATGATCTTGCCCATCAGCTCGGCGGCGGCGATCTCGGATTCCTTTGCCTTGCCGCGCTCGACGCGGACACCGAGCGAGATGTCGGCGACGTCCGGCTTGACCAGCACGCGCCCCGTGCCCGAGACACTGATCGTGTGCTGCGGCGGGTTGGTGTCGGCGGCTCGGCTGACCCCGCTTCCGAAGCTCGGCGCGAGGACGATGGCCGACATCACGCCGGCCGCTGCTCCACCTAGGAGCCAGCTTATCCGGTTGCGTCGGGCTGTCACGAGTAGACCTGTTTGCATCTGAATACCTCCGGGTCCGCTCCTGGCGATTTCCGGGCTGGCGACGCAGGTGGCGGTTTGTCTGGTTGGTGGAGCTCCCCAGGGCTCCGTTCGCCCCAGAGACGCCGAGCATCTCCGGGCGGTTCCGCGACTCGCCGGAGGCCGAGTCGCAGGAGCGCGCCAGACGTTTCGCGAGAACCGGGGCACGGTCAGAGGCTATGCTCCGTCGGTGTACGGTCAGTTCGCCGAGGTTGCCAGTCCTGCGCGTCCCGCACTGCCGGATGCCATCCGCGAGGGTCGCATCGTGGCCATCGGCCGCAACCTCCATTCGAGCCGGTTGGAGGGCATCGCCGAAGCGCTGGTGGCAGGCGGCGTGCGCGCCTTCGAGATCACGCTGGGCAGCCCGGACGCGCTCGCCGGGATCCGCGCAATCGCCTCGACCTACGGCGACCAGCTGCTCGTGGGTGCAGGCACGGTCCTCGACGTCGAGGCCGCCAGGCAGGCACTCGACGCGGGCGCCCGTTTTCTCGTGATGCCCCACACCGACCCTACGCTGGTGACCTGGGCTGCCCAGCGTGGCGTGCCCGCATTTCCCGGGGCCTTCACCCCGACCGAGATCGTCCAGGGCTGGCGCGCCGGAGCGTGCGCGGTCAAGCTCTTCCCCGCGTCGGTTGCGGGCCCGGCCTTCATCCGCGAGTTCCGCGGCCCGTTTCCCGACATTCCGCTCGTGCCGACAGGCGGCGTCAGCGCGGAGACGGCGCCGGCGTATCTCGAGGCCGGGGCGGCGGCAGTGGGCGTTGGCAGCTGGCTGATGGGGGGTGGCGATCCAGAGGTGGTCCGGGAGCGTGCGGGCGCCCTGGTGAAGCGACTCTTCGCCGCGTAACGCCGTGCGCATCACCGCAGTCACGACCTACCTGGTCGGCAACGCCTGGAAGAACTGGCTGTTCGTACGGGTCGACACGGACGAAGGAATCCACGGCGCCGGCGAAGGCACGCTGAATGCGTTCTCGGAAACGGTCGCGGCGGCCGTCCATGAGCTGCGCGACGAGTACATCGGGCTCGATCCAACCCAGATCGAGCTGCTGCTCCAGCGCCTCACCCGCGATGTCTACAGCGATGGTGGCCAGATCCACATGTCGGCGGTGTCGGCGATCGAGGTCGCCTGCTGGGACATCATGGGCAAGGCCGCGGGACGACCCGTCCACCAGCTGCTCGGCGGACGGGTGCGCGACAGCGTGCGTGCGTACGCCAACGGCTGGTACCGCACGGCTCGCTCGCCCGAGGGTTTCGCGGAGCGTGCCGTGGCCACCGTGGCGCTCGGCTACACGGCGCTGAAGTTCGACCCGTTCGCGGCCGCCTATCGGGTCCTCGATCGGAAGGAAGAGGACCTCTCGCTCGACATCGTGGCGGCCGTGCGGGCGGCGGTCGGGTGGGACGTCGACCTCATGATCGAGGGCCACACTCGCTTCTCGGTCGCGACGGCACTTCGCCTCGCCGACCGACTGGCGGAGCATCGGCCGGCCTGGTTCGAGGAGCCCGTGCCGCACCAGTACGGGCAGGCCGTCGTCGAGGTCGCGCGGCGGTCTCCGGTGCCCATTGCGACCGGCGAGAGCTTCAGCTCGATCCAGCAGCATGCGGAGCTGCTGGCGCACGACGCCGTCCACATCATCCAGCCGGAGCCGCTCTTCATCGGCGGCCTGTGGCGCACGCGCATGGTCGCCGCCATGGCCGACGCGCACTACGCCGTCGTCGCACCGCACAACGCGCAGGGACCGATCTGCAGCGCGATCAGTCTCCAACTGGGTGCCTGCATCCCGAACTTCTACGTCCAGGAGTCCTTTGACGAGACGAACGACGAGTGGACGCGCGCCATCGTGGACGAGCCCGTCGTGCAGCACGGCGGATACCTCGAGGTACGCGACCGGCCCGGGCTCGGGATCGAGCTCGACTGGGAGCGACTCGGCGAGCATCCGTACGAGCGCCAGCACATCCTGCGTCTGTTCTCGCCCGGCTGGGAGCGCCGCGTGACGGAGGAGAGACCCCGGGCCCCCGCGGAGGCGGCCCCGACAGATGCCTGAGGTGGGCGCCAGCCCGGCCGCTCAGCCCGGGACCGACGGCGGCCCCGAGGTCGTGACTCTTGGCGAGGCGATGGTGGCCCTCGTCGCCACCGAACCCGGCCCGCTCGCCGAGAACGGCACGTTCCTGCGCCACGTTGCGGGTGCCGAGGCGAACGTGGCAGTCGGGCTCGTTCGCCTCGGTCACGCGACCGCCTTCATCGGCCGCGTCGGACCCGATGCCTTCGGCACGGCCATCGG
Organism: Candidatus Limnocylindrales bacterium; assembly: GCA_038253685.1. Classification (GTDB taxonomy): domain Bacteria; phylum Chloroflexota; class Limnocylindria; order Limnocylindrales; family CSP1-4; genus JAFMJV01. Next base: position 11,295 of record JBBSGX010000002.1, read on the forward strand.
CCGCAGGCTGCGCGGCGAGGGGGTCGACTGCTCCGGCCTCGTCGTCGATTCGGGGGCGCAGACCGGCATCCTCATCCGGGAGCGCAGGCTGGTGGGCTCTTCGGAGGTGCTCTACTACCGGCGCGACTCGGCCGGGTCGCGCATCTCCGGCACGGAAGTCCAGCAGGCCGCAGATCGGGGTTTGCTCCACGGCGCGCGCTGGGTGCATCTGACCGGCATCACGCCCGCCCTTTCGGTATCGGCCGCGGACGCGGTGGAGACGGCCATGAACCTCGCCCGCGACGCCGGCCTCACCATCAGCTTCGACGTGAACCTGCGGCGCAAGCTGTGGTCGGAGGACGAGGCCCGCAGGGCCCTGGCGCCGCTCGCGGCCCAGAGCAACGTCGTCCTGGGCAGTCTCGACGAGCTGGCGCTGCTCGGCGAAGTCGAGTTGCCGGCAAGGGCGATCGACCATGCGGCTGCCATCTCCGCGGCCGACGCCATCCTCGGGCTGGGTCCATCGGTCGCCGTGGTCAAGCTGGGAAGCGGCGGCGCGCTGGAACGGCGGCGCGATGCCGACGGCCACATCACCACAGCCCAGCACGTCGGCTACCCACTGTCGCAGCCGCTCGATCCGGTTGGCGCCGGAGATGCGTTCGTGGCCGGCTACATTGCCGCGACGCTGGAGGGCCTGCCCGCCGAACGAGCCCTTGCCCTCGGCAATGCCTGCGGGGCGGCCGTGGCCGCGTCGGTCGGCGATCTCCATGGCCTGCCGACGCGCGACGAAGCTGAGCGGATCATGGCAACCGGGGGACCGGGCGCGCTGCGCTGATCAGGCGCCGCCGCCTCACTGCCAACGCCGGTTCAGCCCGCCCACCGGAGCGCCGCGACCTTGGGGCAGTCTCAGCCCTTGGTCGAGCCCAGGGTCAAGCCGCTGATGAACTGCCGCTGGAGCGCGAAGTAGACGATCAGCGTCGGCAGGGCAACCAGCACGGCTCCCGCCGCGACCAGGTTGTTGTTGACGAAGAACTCGCCCTTCAGGTTGTTCAGTGCCGACGTGACCGGCAACTTGGCACCGGTCTTGATCAGGATGAGCGCCCAGAAGAAGTCGTTGTACATGAACGTGAATTCGAGCGTTGCCAATGCGGCGAGCGCTGGCTTGCAGAGCGGAAGGGTCACCTGCCAGAAGATCTTCCAGATCGGCGCCCCGTCCACCACCGCCGCCTCGGTGAGCTCGGTCGGGATCGTCTTCATGAAGTTGCTGAGCACAAACACGCAGAATCCGAGCTGGAAGGCGATGTGGATGACCATGATCCCGAAGTACTGGTCGTAGAACAGGCCGTTGTCGCTCAGCGGCAGGAGCTTGTCGAGGATCCCCGAGCCGTTGCCCGGCAGGGGCAGGTTGAGGTAGAGGCGATAGAGCGGGGTGATGACAACCTGCGGCGGCAGCAGGTTCGCGGCCGTGAAGAACATGAGCAGCGCCAGGTTGAAGCGCCACCTGAAGCGCGACACGGTGAAGGCGACCATCGACGCAAGGAAGATCACGATCGCCACGCCCGGCACGACGATGATCAGCGTATTGATGAAGTAGTGCGGGATCTGGGCCTGGTTCCAGGCCGTGATGTAGTTGTCGAAGTTCAGCACCCCCGGGAATGACGCATACCCGCGCGTGTTCGTGTCGTCGTATGGCCGCAGCGATGTGTAGACTGCGTATGCGAGCGGAAAGAGCCACAGCAGGCTCATCGCGATCAGGAACGTGTGGAGCCCCGCACGGCCCCAGCGAATGCGCTTCCGGCGGTACGCCACTGCCTCGACCGTGGCCGGAGCCCTTTCGGCGACGGCGGTCATTGCGGCTCCTCTCGCAGTGATCGGGTGAGATACACGAGGATCGGCCCCACCGAGATCAGCAGCAGGATCACGGCAATTGCTGAGCCGAATCCGACACGACTCGCTTCTCCGATGATGTTGTTGGTCACCAGGACGGACAGCAGCTCGAGCCCGTTCAGGCCGCGGTTGATGATGAACGCCAGGTCGAACGCCCGCAGCGCCTCGATGACGGTGATCACGAGGATCACGACATTGATCGGCCGCAGGACGGGGAAGACGACCCTGAAGAACGTCTGACGCTGGTTGGCGCCGTCCATGGCGGCCGCCTCTCGCAGGCTCGGATCCACGCTCTTCAGACCTGCCAGGTACAACACCATCACGTAGCCGATGTGCCGCCAGCTCGCGGCGACGAGCACTGCCCACAGGTTGATGCTCGAGTCGCCGAGGAAGTCGATGAAGTGGTTCGTATTGGAGAGTCCGAGGATGCTGTTGATGAAGCCGTCCGAGGTCGAGTACTGCAGCTGCCAGATGAAGCCGACGATGGCGAGCGACAGGACGACCGGCAGGTACAGGGCGCTCTGGTAGATCCGCGAGCCGCGGATCTCCTTGTCCAGGAGCACAGCCATGAACATCCCGATGGGTGTCGCCACCAGCAGCAGGAAGCCGAGCCAGATGATGTTGTGCTGGACCGCGGGCCAGAACGGCGGATAGATGGAGACGAGGTCCGAGTAGTTCTTGAGGCCCGCGAACTTGATGCTGGCGAGTCCTCCGATGCCGCTCCAATTGGTGAACGAGAGGGCAATAGAGGCAATCGTCGGCAGCCAGATGAAGAACGCCACGATCGCTGTCGGGACGCCCGCCATGACCCACAGGACGAACTTGTCCTGGCGCGTCAGCATGCTGAACCGGCGTCGCTTGCGCGGGGAAACCGAAGCCCCCGCCCCACCGGCCTGGGGGCCGGTGTGGGCGGGGGCCTGGCTACTGGTCACCGCTATGGATCCCCCGTTTTACTGAACGGGTGGAAGCGAGTCGTAGTTGGTCTGGATGTTCGTGAGGAACTTGTCCAGATCCTGATTGGGGTCCTTGAGGAAGCTCTGCAGATACGCCTGCATGTAGTTGGGCCCGGCGAAGTCCGGCCGCGTGTCGCGGTCGAGGAACTGCGCGATGGCGCTGGACTTGCTGATGATGTCCTGAGAGGACTTCTGGAACGCGGTGTATCCGCTCGTGTCGACCTTGCTGTTCGCCGAAACGTCATTGGGGTCGAGCTTGATGTAGGCGGCCTGTGCCTCCGCCCCGCCAAAGCACTCCATGACCTTCTTGGCAGCCGCCAGGTCCTTGGGTGCCTTGCTGAGCATGAAGCCGTCGATCGGTGCGTCGATCCCGCCCTCGGCGTCGAACGCGGTGCCGAGTGTCGGGAACGGGAAGAAGGCGAGGTCCGCAGCGTCAGCGGGGTTCGTTGCCTGCTGACCGGCGAACGTGCCGAGGAAGTACATGCCTGCGGTCTGCGCGACCATGGCCTTGGCGGCCTCCTGCCAGGTGAGTCCCAGCGCGCCCGACTGGTAGAAGGGCAGCAGGGTCTTCCAGGTTTCGAAGACGGCCTTGACCTTGGGATCAGTCCACTTCTCCTTGCCGGCCATCAGGTCAACGTGGAACTTGTAGCCGTTCGTGCGCATGTTCAGGATGTCGAACGTGCCCATGGCCGGCCAGCCGTCCTTGTCGGCGAAGGCGATCGGGGTGATCCCGTCAGCCTTCATCTTGGTCGCCAGGGTGATCAGGTCGGGCAGCGTCTTCGGGACGGTATAGCTCTTTGCGGCCCAGAGAGCCTTGCGATAGATGACCACCCACGGGTAGTTGTAGTTCGTCACGAAGTACTGCTTGCCATCGTCACCGGTGGAAGCGTTCTTGAACGCGTCAGAGAAGTCGCCGCCGATCTTCGACCAGACATCGCTGACGTCCGTCGAGAGGCCCTGTGCGGCGAAGAACCGCATCCGGTATCCGGCGAACCAGGTGAAGATGTCGTCAGGCGTGCCCTGAAGGTACGAGCTGATCGAGTCCTGGAACTTGGCGTGATCGACCGTGTTGATCGTGATCTGGACGCCGGTTGACGCGGTGCAGACAGCGGCCATGGCTGCAAGGGCGGCCTTCGGCACTGCGTCCGAGGCGTTCGATCCCAGGGTGACGGACCCTCCACCGGCCGGGACCGACGGCGCCGCGACGGACGGCACCGCGACAGACGGCACCGCGACTGACGGTACTGCGACGGACGGAACCGCGACAGATGGGACTGCAAGCGACGGAATCGACGTTGCGTTGCTGCCCCCACAGGCGGCCACGATGACCGCCAGAGCGGCCAGGCTTACCGCAGCGCCGCGGCGGGCCCGAGCTCGACGGGGCACGACGTACCCCTCGTTGACTACGGGCACTGTAGCGCGCCGTGCCTCAGGATCGGCCATCGTTCCTCCTCCTCGTGCTGTGGACCTCTTGGCCCAACAGAAACCCACAGGTTCGCACAGGATTGTTGCCGCCGAGAGTACCTATGTCAAGATGCAAAGGCCGCGTGCGAGCGTGCTGGATTCCGTTGACTTGTGTTCGATGTTGCGTGAAACTAGCGTCGGTCGCGTGTACCACGCTTGGGAGTGAGACGCCTTGCTGGCCCGTCAGCGCCATGCCTACATCCTGGAACGTGTCACTGCCGACGGAGGCGTGCGGGTAGCCGACCTGGCACGCGATCTCGGCGTCTCCGATATGACTGTGCGACGCGACCTCGAGCTGCTGGACGAGCGCGGTCTCCTCGAGAAGGTGCACGGCGGCGCCACGGCTGCAGCCGGAAGCGCCCTGTTCGAACCGGGCTTCGCAACCAAGTCCGCGCTCCGCCACGCAGAGAAGGAGGCGATCGCGGATGCGGCCGCCGCCCTGGTCGAGCCGCGCATGGCCGTCGCGATCTCCGCCGGGTCAACCACATTCGCCATCGCGCAGCGCCTTGCCGATGTCGTCGGGCTCACCGTGGTGACCAATGCCGTGCGCATCGCGGACGTGCTGCACGACACCGGACTCAAGGGCCAGACGATCATTCTCACGGGTGGCATGCGCACGCCGTCTGACGCACTGGTGGGTCCCTTTGCGGTCGCGGCGCTGAAGATGGTCCACGTCGACATCGTCTTCATGGGCGTCCACGGGATGGACCCGAGATCCGGCTACACGTCGCCCAACCTGCTGGAGGCCGAGACGGACCGCGCGCTCATCGACGCAGGCCGCAGACTGGTCGTAGCGGCGGATCACACCAAGTGGGGCGTCGTCGGGCTCAGCTCGATCGCCCGGCTCGACGAGGCCCAGGTGCTGATCACCGACTGGGGCCTGCCGCCCGAGGCGCGCGAGGTGCTGGCAGCTGCCGTTCCCGAGGTGGTGATCGTCGAACAGAGTGGGCTGGGCTTTGGCGGCCGTCTGGACGAGCCGCGCAGCCGCGTCGTCGCGCTTGCCGGAGCCGCCGTCCTTGACTGACACGACCACGATCGTGGAGAGCGAGCGCCCGGACGCGGAGGCGGAAGAACTGCTGTCGCAGCCGCACCGGCGGTACAACCCCCTTGTCGACGAATGGGTCCTCGTGTCCACCGAGCGCACGCGGCGTCCATGGCAGGGACGCAGGGAGTCGCCACCGGATACGCAGCTCATGCCGTACGACCCGACGTGCTACCTGTGCCCCGGCAATACGCGCGCCAACGGCGAGGCCAACCCTGATTACGCAGGCACATTCGTCTTCACGAACGACTTCGCCGCGCTCCGCCCGGACACGTCTGACGCGCACATCGAGCGCGGCCTCCTGCGGGCCGAGGGTGAACGGGGCACGTGTCGAGTGCTGTGCTTCTCGCCGCGCCACGACGTCAGCGTTGGCCAGCTGCCACCGGGCGACGTGCGCGGCGTCATCGACCTCTGGGCGGCGCAGACCGCGGAGCTCGGCAAGAACTATCGATGGGTCCAGGTCTTCGAGAACCGCGGCGCGACGATGGGAGCATCGAACCCCCATCCGCACGGTCAGATATGGGCGGGCACCGCCCTTCCCCGCGAGGCCGCGCGTGAGGATGCCGGCCAGGAGCGGTACTGGCGGGAGAATGGGACGCCCCTGCTGATCGCCTACGCGGCGCAGGAGACCGGCGGCCCGAGGGTGATCGCCGAAAACGCGGACTGGCTGGTTGTCGTTCCGTTCTGGGCAGCCTGGCCATTCGAGACCCTCGTGGTTCCGAAGCGACCAGCGCAGTGGCTCCCCGATCTCGAAGATGCTCAGCGGGACAGCCTCGCAACGACCCTGATCGACCTCACGGGTCGCTACGACAACCTCTTCAACCTGCCGTTTCCGTACTCGATGGGCTGGCACCAGGCGCCATTCCAGGATGGCTCCGCGAAGCACTGGCAGGTCCACGCGCACTTCTATCCGCCGCTCCTGCGATCCGCCAGCGTGCGCAAGTTCATGGTGGGGTACGAGCTGCTGGCGGAAACCCAGCGAGACCTGAGCGCCGAAGAAGCGGCAGAGCGCCTGCGCGCGTCGTCGCCCGTGCACTACCGGCTGTCGCGGGCTGCAGGTGAGGGCCTGGCCCCGGTTTGAGGCCAAGTCGCCCGGCCCAACCCGGGCAGGCCAGCCGCAGCGAGCGCGGGACGCGAGATTCGTCGTGCACGTTTATGCGTTCGCCAGGGTCGAGTCCCTACCCTGCGCGTCGTCGTTCATATGGGTCGCAGGAGATTTGCCATGGCCACTCTCGACATGGACGCGTCGGGCACTGACGCGTCCTCAGGGGCGCCCATCCGCCTCGACGGCGCGGAGCTCACCGATCAGCGCCACGTGTGCGCGATGTTTCGCGACGAGGCCGAGCAGTACCGGCTTCTCCTGCCGTTCATCGCCGAGGGCCTTGAGGGTGGGGCACGTGCCTTCCACATCGTCGACCCGGGCCGTCGCGGCGCCCATCTGCAGCGCCTCCAGGCCGCCGGCATCGACGTCAACCACTGGATGGAGCGAGGCGCGCTCGAGGTGCGCACGTGGCCCGACGTCCACCTGATCGAGGGCCATTTCGACCAGGATCGGATGCTGGCGTTGATCCAGGAGGTCCTGCGCGCTGGCCGCCCCGCGTTTCCGCTGACCCGCTTCATCGCCAACATGGAATGGGCGCTGGAGGACGTGCCGGGCGTCGGCGACATCGTCGAGTACGAGACGCGTCTCAACGACGTGCTGCCGAACTACGCCATGGACCCGGTCATCTGCACGTACGACCTGGGGCGTTTCGGCGCCGGTGTGACGGTCGACATCCTGCGGAAGCACCCGGTTGCAGTCGTCGGCAGCACCCTGCACGAGAACCCGTTCTATATGGCGCCCGATGCCCTGCGCGCCGAGCTGCGCGAACGCGACCGACCGCCGGTTTCCTGATGACCCGGTCGCTCCGCCATGAACCTCGACCCTGCCGCGGCGACGCGCTGTGTGCGCGACCTGATTGCGCTGTCGGGTCTCGCTGCGGCGTGGGTCGACCAACCCGCCGAAGAAATCGGCAAGGGCCTCGCTGAGGCGCTCTGCCGGCTGGGTGGCGGCTGGGTCTACGTGCGGGTTCCGCGCGACGTCTCTGATGGTGGGCCCTTCACCTGCGGGATGGTCGACGGGCGGCCGGTCGATGCGAACGCGCTGGCGCTCGTCGAAGGCAGCCTGGGGGCTCTCGACGATGCCCCACGCTCGAGTGGCCCGGCAGGCTTCGATGATCCGCTCGGGACGGGCGCGATCGATCTGATCGTCGTGCCGCTTGGCATCGGAGGGGACCAGGGCGTCGTAGCGGTCGGGGCTACCCAATCGGACCTGCCGATCGAGGCGCTGCGCCTGCTGGTCGGGGTGGCGGGCAACCAGGCGGCGACCGCCCTCGCCAACGCGAAGCTCAACCGCGAGCGCAGCAACCTCATGCGCCACCTCGAGCACCTGGCCGCCGACCTCACCAAGGCGAATGCCATCAAGGACGAGCTTCTCGGGCTGGTGTCCCACGAGTTGCGGACGCCGCTCACCACCATCCTCGGCATGGCCGAGGTGCTGCGCCGCCGCCTTGCCTCGGACGTCCTCGCTTCCGGCCCCTGGAGGACATTGCGGCCGAGACGGACCGCCTCACGCGCCTGATCGAGAACATGCTGGTCCTCGCTCGTGTCGGGGAGGATCAGAAGAGCGACCAGAAAGGCGCGGTCGAGCCCGTGCTTCTCCAGCGGGTTCTCCCCAGGCAGACCACGGACGCGCGTCGCCGGCACCCGTCGCGCGAGATCCTCCTGGCCATGGACGCGAACATGCCGCCGGTGCTCGCGCAGCCAACGTACGTCGACCAGATCGTCTACAACCTCATCACCAACGCCGCCAAGTACAGCCGTCCGGGCACCCCCATCGAGGTCGTGGCGCAGCAGCAGGAAAGCTCAGTCGAGATCGTGGTGCGAGACCGCGGAGAGCCGATGGATCGGGCGGAGCTGGAACAGTTCTTCGAGCCGTTCTTCCGCTCGTCGCGTGCGCGCTACGTGTCCGGGGCGGGTCTCGGCCTGACCGTGTGCCGCCGGCTGGTGGAGGCGCAGTCGGGACGGATCTGGGCGAAGCAGCGCGACGGTGGCGGCCTCGAGATCGGCTTCTCGCTGCCGGTCGCGGAGGAGGAGACGGAAGACCGGGTCGCGGTGCCCCTCAAGTCGTCTCGGGCCCCCGCCAGTGCCGCCGCCCACGCATCGCCTGGAGTCCGACCGAGGCCAGAGCGCGCCGAGATCACCGGCTGAAAGAAGGAGTGGAGCGGGAGACGGGACTCGAACCCGCGACATTCTGCTTGGAAGGCAGACGCTCCACCAACTGAGCTACTCCCGCTCGCCACCAGATCGTAGCCGAGTCTGCCAGCGGCTAGCATGCGCGACGATGACGAGCCCACCGACCGAGCCGATCTCCGACGACTTCGCGCACGTCTACGCGGACTTCGAGCTCCAGGGCTTCATGGGGCTCACCGGCGCCACGTTCCGGGTGATCGGGCCGGGCCGCACGGAGCTGCGCATCCCGTTCCGGCCGGAGCTTGCCCAGCAGCACGGTTATTTCCATGGCGCGATGAGCGGCGCGGCCGCGGACGTTGCCTGCGGCTACGCGGCGCTCAGCGTCCTGCCACCGGGTTCCAGCGTCCTCGCCGTCGACTACAGCATCCAGTTCCTGGAACCGGCGCTCGGGGAGGAGCTGATCGCGCGGGGCGAGGTGCTGCGCGCCGGGAAGCGGCTGGTCGCCTGTCGGGCGGACGTGCTGGTCGTTCGGGATGGGCAGGAGCATCTGTCGGCGGTCGTCCTCGAAAGGGTCAGCGGCAGGCGGCCACGGAGCGACGCCGCGACCGGCGGCGAGCCAGGGTGACGAGCATCCACGTGCTCCATGCCGGTTACGCCGACGACCGGGTCGCCAGCACGGTCACCCTGATCCGCGACGGGGACGCCCTGATCGTCGCCGACCCCGGCATGGTCGGCGACCGCGCGGCGATCCTCGACCCGCTCCGCGCACTCGGTGTCGCTCCGGAGAACGTGACCCACGTCTTCCTGACGCACCACCATCCCGACCACACCATCAACGTCGCCCTCTTCCCGAATGCCGAGGTCGTCGACTTCTGGGCGCGCTATCGGGGCGACGAATGGCTCGACCACGACGGAGACGGCTACGGGCTCTCCCCGAACTGCCAGCTCTGGCTCACGCCCGGCCACACGGCGGAGGACGCCACCCTGATCGTGCGCGCGGACGATGCCGTCTATGCGATCACGCATCTCTGGTGGCGCGGCGACCGCTCCCCGGACATGGATCCGCTGGCGGACGACCAGGCCGAGCTCGAGCGCAACCGCGCCCGCGTCCTGGAGGCCGCCGACATCGTGATTCCCGGCCACGGCCAGCCGTTTCCGACACGGGGCTGAAAAGCCTCTCCAGAGCTCCGATCGCAGCTCAAAACGAGGACGTTCGACCGGTCCGGGCCCGTCCATCCGGACCATCGGCTGGCGGGGTCAGGGGCGAAACGTCATGCGGCGGCTCGGCACTCGCCGGCACTAGGCTGCAGGCCATGGCCACCGTTACCACCAACGCCCAGGTCGCCCACCTGCTGCGTCGCACCAGCTTCGGGCCGCTGCCCGGGCAGGTGGACAAGCTGACCAGGCTCGGCATCCAGGGCGCGATCGACCGCGTCCTGGCAGCGACGCCATTGCCCGTCGTCGCGCCCGATCTGTCCGACGACTCGTCCGACGAACCGGTCCGCTGGTGGCTCGGAATGATGGCCGACGCCAGGGCGGGCCTCCACGAGAAGATGACCTGGTTCTGGCACGGTCACCTCACGATCAGCCACAGCAAGGTCTTCTGGTGGAACGTCGAGTGGCCTGCTCATCTCATCCAGCGGCAGCACGCGCTCGGCAGCTTCCGCCAGATGCTCAGGCAGCTGACCATCTCGCCCGGGATGCTGCTCTACCTCGATGGAGACTGGTCGACCGTCCAGGGCCCCAACGAGAACTACGCCCGCGAGCTCCAGGAGCTCTTCACCATTGGCCAGGCGAACGTCGTTCAGGACAACGTGTCCAACGGCGCTCTCGCACTCGCCGGCTGGCATGTCGATTGGGACCTGGGCACGAGTGTCTTCATCGACGAGGACTGGTCCCGGCTCGACCACAAGGTTCCCTTCCTCGGCAAGCAGGTGTGGCGCTATGACGATGTGGTCGATGCAGCGTGTGATCACCAGGCGATGGCGGGCTTCGTCGCGGCGAAGATCTGGTACTACCTCGTGGGCGTCACTCCCTCACCGTCCAGGCAGGCAAGCCTGGCGACCTTCTACCGCTCCCATGGCCTGGACACGAGGGCCCTCGTCGCGCATATCCTGCGCGACCCCGTCTTTCTCCAGAAGCGCCTGAACCGTCCGCGCTACCCCGTCGAGTGGGTCACCGCCGCCATGGCCGCGATGGGCATCTCGGACCACCGCCAGACCGCGGTCGACCAGCTCTGGCAGATGGGCCAATTGCCGTTCTACCCGCCGTCCGTCGCCGGCTGGCCGGTTGGCCTGCGCTGGCTGAGCCCGAGCCTGGCACTGGCACGCGCGGCACTGGCGGTCGACTCCGTCGCGATCCAGAAGGTGGCCGACGCCGCTGACCCTGTGGCCGCAGCCCTGCATCGCTGCTCGATGTTCGAGGTCAGCGCGCAGACGCGAAAGGCCTTGAACCAGGCCAAGGCCTCCATGACCAACAAGACCAAACGAGCAGCCGTGTTGCTCGCGCTCAGCCTCGCCAGCCCGGAGTTTGCGCTCGCATGAAGATCATCGATCGACGCCGGTTCCTCCAGATGGGCCTGGCCGCTGGCGCCGGCGTGGCCGCGGCGACCACCTTTGGACCGGGCATGGTGCGCGCCGCAGATCGCGGGCCGGCGGTTGCTCGCCTTCCCGCCCGGACCAGAATCTCGGCGGCTCCGCTTGCGAAGCGGCGCATGGTCGTGCTGGACATGGCGGGCGGAAACGACGGCCTTTCGTGCTTCCCGCCCAAGGGCATCGCCGGAAACACGTATCGCGCACTGCGTCCGCGGACCTTCATCCCCGAGTCGGACATGCTCGATCTCTCGAGCTGGGGGAGCAGCACGGTCGGCATGCATCCGAAGCTCACCAGGGTCCACGCCCGCGGCGCGGCCGTGATCCAGGGTGTCGGCGTGGTCAAGCCCGACCTGTCCCACTTCGAGATGCTGCGTCGCTGGTGGGCCGGCGACCAGGACAGCCTCCATAACTCGGCCACCGGCTTCCTCGGTCGGATCTGCGATGTCATCGGCGACCCGACGGCCCCGGCGGTCGGACTGTCGCTCGGCTATGGCCCCAGCCCCTCACTGAACTCGGCCAGTGTCGTGACGATGTCCATGGATCCCTACAGCGACGGCAGCTTTCCGACCTTCGACGACATCAGCATGCACCGCGCCTGGGTCGCGGCCTGGAAGACCATGGCCGAGCGCCAGAGCACCGAGACGGTGCCGTTCTGCTCGGCTCGCGATGGCGCCGCATACGCCAAACGCTTCAGCGACCTGGCCACCCGCCTGCCGGACCCCGGAACCGGCTACCCCAGCACGGACCTTGGCTATCAGATGATGCTGGCTGCCCGGATCTGCGCCCAGGACAACGGCATCCGCATCGTCCACATTCCAGTCTTCGAGGACTTCGACACCCACGACGACCACCTGGGCCGGCACGCCGCCGTGCTCCAGGACGTCGACACGGCCATCGATGCCTTCCTGACCGACCTTGCACTGCGCGGCATCCAGGACCAGGTGCTCCTGGTGTCCACGTCCGAGTTCGGACGCCGCGTGCCGGACAACGAGTCCAACGGCCTTGACCACGGCGCGGGCTCGTTCGTGATGCTGATGGGCCCGGTCAACCCCGGCCTCTATGGCGCGTACCCGGACCTCGCGTCCCTCGATCGCGACGACAACCTGGTCGCCACCGTCCATATGAACGACTACTACGCGACGATGGCCGAGGGCTGGTTCGGGGTCCCCACCTCGGACGTGCTGAGTGGCGGAACCCCGCTGAGCGGCATCTTCACCGCGTAACTTCCGCGGGGCGCATGCCGCCGGGCTCGCGGCGCTACGGTTCGGGCATGAACCATGGCCCTTCCGCAACCGTTCGGCTTGTCGCACCGCTCGATATCCCGCGTTCCCTGGCAGGACTCGATCTCTGGGGGGACGACCGTGTCGATCGCTGGGATGGTCGCCGCTGGCTGCGGGCGTGGCGTCTGGACGAGCGCTGGGTCGCGGTCCGGGCAGTGCCGATCGGGGACATTGACGACCCCGCGCTGCAGGTGACGGCAGCGGCACCCGACCTTGAGCGGGCGCGCGTGGCTGTCGCGCGGGCATTCGCAGGATCCGCAGACGCGAACGCCGCCCTGACCGGGCTCATCAAGGCGGATCCGGCCGTGGCGGCGGCCGATCGTCGCTTTCACGGCGTGCGGCCACTTCTCCAGGCGGATCCCTTCACCGCGCTGATCCGGGCGATCAGCGCACAGCAGGTGAACCTCCGGTGGGCGGCAGAGATCCGGAAACGCCTGGCCCTGACCTATGGAGACGCGCTGCCGATCGAAGGCGAGGACGTGCACGTGCTGGATCCCGTGCGGCTGGCCAGAGCGACGGTCGACGAATTGCGTGCGCTCCAGCTCACGCGCGCCAAGTCGGCGTCGGTGATCGAGGTGGCGCAGGCGGCCGTTGAGGGGCGCCTCGACGCGGAGGAGCTGGCCACGCTCGAGGACGAGGCGCTGATCGAGAGGCTCGTGGTGTTGCGCGGCATCGGGCGCTGGAGCGCGGAGTGGTTCCTGGCGCGCACCATGGGAAGGCCGCGGGTCGTTGCCGGTGATCTCGGCGTGCGCAAGGCCGTCGGCCGAGCCTATTTCTCGGGGCGCCTCCCGTCCGAGGCCGAGGTTCGCATCGCGACCGCCCACTGGGGGGCTGCCGCCGGGATCGCCCAGCAGCTTCTCCTCCACACCCCCGTCGAGGGCGAATTGCGACCGAGGTAGCATCGTCGCGGGATACAGTCTGTATCGCTATGCAGCGCAGGGGAACGCCGGCGGGTTCTTCGACCAGACGACGCTGCAGGGAGCGTTCAAGGTCAAGCGCTGAGGCCGGCACGGCGCGCAGCGTGGGACGCGGTCAGAACTCGGCTTCGAGCTGGCCGATCTTCTCGACCCGGCGGGCGTGCCGACCGCCCTGGAATTCGCCGGCGATGAACGCGTCCACGCAGCCGAGTGCCAGCTCGAGGCCCACGATCCGGGCGCCCATGGCCAGGACGTTGGCATCGTTGTGCTCGCGGCCCAACCGGGCGGTGACTGGCTCCGTTCCCTCGACGCAGCGAATGCCACGGATCTTGTTGGCCACGATCTGCTCCCCGGTCCCACTGCCGCCGAGCACGATCCCGAGCCGGCAGTCGCCGGACGCGACCGCGCGAGCGGCCGGCGCAATCACGTCCGGATAGTCGACAGGGACAGTCGAGTCGGTGCCGAAGTCCACGGGCTCGTGGCCGGCTGCGCGAAGGAAGTCCATGATCGGCTCCTTCAGCGAGAAGCCGGCGTGATCGGACGCCACGGCGATGCGCATCAGGCGCCCCGCGACCAGGCAAGTCCGGACACGCGCGTCACTCGGGCCGGTTGCTGCGCGCGGCCTGGCGTTCGCGATCGAGTCGATCCGGATCCTCCATGTCGGCCTCGAAGGCTTCGGTGATCCAACCCACGATCTCGTCGACGTCGTCGCTGACCTTCGCGAGCATCGTGTCGGCAGGCCCGATGTTGTGCCCGCTCGCGACGGGTCCCTTGATCCAGTCGAGCAGTCCCTGCCAGTACTCGGACCCGACGAGGATGATGGGGAAGTGCTCGATCTTGCCGGTCTGCACCAGCGTCAGCGACTCGAACAGCTCGTCGAGCGTGCCGTAGCCGCCGGGAAAGATCACGAAGGCCTGGGCGTACTTCACGAACATCGTCTTGCGCACGAAGAAGTAGCGGAAGTCGATGGCCAGGTCGACGTACTCGTTGACGCCCTGCTCGTGGGGCAATTCGATCCCGAGGCCGACGGAGACGCCGTTCGCCTGCCGTGCTCCGAGGTTGGCGGCCTCCATGATCCCTGGCCCGCCGCCCGTGATGATGGTGAAGCCGTGCTCGGAAAGTCCCTTTGCCAGCGCCCGCGCCCGGTCGTACAGCGGATGGTCGCGCGGCGTCCGCGCCGATCCGAAGATGCTGACCGCCGGGCCGAGGCGGGCGAGCGCGTCGAAGCCGTCCACGAACTCCCCGAGGACGCGGAGCGCGCGCCACGCGTCAGTCTCCAGGAAGGAGGCGTCCGCGTACGGCCGCGTCATGAGGAGTTTGCGGTCCTCGGTCGGCTTGCGCGGACGTCGCTGTCGATGCAGTTGCTCGGTCATCTCGTTCGGCAGGATACGCCGCGCGGAACTCACGGGCCGGGTCGTTCGTCTGAGAGTTGACACCAGACAATTTCCCTCCCGACCCGGTGGCCGTTGCTGGGGCAGCGAGCCCCGGGTGTCGGGATCCCCACGGACAACGCCCCCCACCGTGAAGCATTCGATCCGCACGCTCTCCCTGGCAGCCCTGCTGGTTCTGCTCCCCGCCTGCTCAGGTGAAGCTGCGCCGCCCAGTTCCGGTTCGCCCGTCGCGACGGCTCTGGCGCCAGGCGCGTCCTCCGCTCCGGTTTTACTCTCACCTCCGTCCTCGCCCTCTTCACAGCCGTCCCAGGCGGGTGCCGGCGTGGTTTCCATCACCACGGTGGACGAAGCCGTGGCAGCGGTGGTCGCCGGACAGCCCCAGTTCTCGGGCTACCGGCTGGTCGCGCCCCCGGGGGCAGCATCGGCGAGGCCGGGCTCGCCCCTCCGACCCATCGGCGTGCCCGAGCGGAGCGTGCTCGTCGAGCAGGTTGCCGCCGGCTTCCGGCTCATCTTCGTGACAGGGTCGGGCGATTGCCCGTCGGGTTGCACGGTCCACCGCTATGACGTCTTCGTCGTGCACGCGGGCGGAACCGTCGAGAAGGCGTGTGTGCTCGACCGGTTCCCGATTGGCCGCGGGGATCCGTGCGAGGCCGCCTGACGTTCGGGTCGGGCCAGCGTCGTACCGTTCGCAGAGACGATCTGCGAAATTCGCTGGACGCCCGCCCGACGCACCGTTATATTCGCGCGGATTTCAGGGAAGCCAGGCTCCCCATTCGCGACCGTGCGGTCCCCCAGGGCCGTGTTGTCGAAGGCCTCTGTGACCCTGATCAAAGCGTCATGGTCGGAGGTTCGTAGTTCCGTGTATACCGATCGGGTCATGAGTTGCCTGGATTGCGGGCAGGAGTTCGCCTTCACTGCCGGCGAGCAGGAGTTCTACGCCCAGCGTGGGTTCACTGAGCCGCCCAAGCGGTGTCCATCGTGTCGAGCGATCCGCAAGGCCCAGCGGAATTCGTCGCCGATGTCAGCCGGGTCGATGTCCTACTCGTCGGGCTACGAACGCTCCGGCGACGGTTTCAACGGCGGCCCGGGTTACGGCGCCGAGCGCCGCCCGCGACAAACATTCGAGGCGCCCTGTGCCGACTGCGGCAAGATGGCGCAGCTGCCGTTCCAACCGACCGGCGCGCGTCCGGTCTACTGCAGCGACTGCTTTCAGACCCGGCGCGCCTGAGGCTCGTGGCACACCTCAGCCAGCCTTCGAGGTGAATGGGCGGTCGATCTGCCAGCCCGGATAAGTCTGAGATAAGTCGGCGCAAACGCTGCGCCAAGAGCTTCTTCCTAGTCTCCATCTCGCACGTCAGACCGCGCCTCGCGGACCGGCGTCCCGCCAGTGGAAGAGGCACGACAGGATGGAGAGCCATGCGCACCGTATTGCCGCTCGTCTACCACCACGCCCGCTGGGGCGCACTGCTTCCCGTGTGGGTCGCGACCGCGTTGGCCCTCCTGGCCCTCCTCGCGTTCGCAGACCTGTGGTCAAGCGGGATCGACCTGCCGAATCATGACGGGCCGCTCCTGGCACCCTTCCGCTGGCTACCGATCAGCGATGCGCTCGCTTGAGCGACGCGCGCGCTGATCACGCGCGAGTCGCGCCTTCGGCTCCCGCCAGGCGCTGAGCAAGATAGACGGGGATCATCGAGAGCAGGATCGCCACGACTGCAGCGACGTTGACGATGGGTGCCTGGTTGGCCAGCTTGTAGTTCTGGAAGATCCACAGCGGAAGCGTCTTCACGCCACCTGCCGTGAACGTGGTCACGATGATCTCGTCGAACGAGAGCGCGAAAGCAAGAAGCGCGCCGGCCAGCAGGGCCGTCCGGATCTGCGGAAACGTCACGCGCCGGAAGGTCTGGAACGAGTCGGCTCCGAGGTCCATGGAGGCCTCTTCGAGGCTGCGGGAAGACCTCCGAAGCCTCGCGATCACGTTGTTGTAGACGACCACGATGCAGAACGTTGCGTGGCCCACGACGACCGTCACTAGGCCCAGCGGAATGCCACCCTCGGAAAACGTTGCCTTCAAAGCGATGCCCGTGACGATGCCCGGCAGAGCAATCGGAAGGATCACCAGGAAGGAGATGGTCTCGCGGCCGAAGAAGCGGTAGCGAGCGACGGCGATGGCCGCCAGGCTGCCCAGCACCAACGCGATGGTCATGGCGCCGAGGGCCGCGCCGATCGAAGCCGTGAATGCATCGAGCACGCCGCGGTTCTGGGCGGCGGCCTGGAACCACTTCAGGCTGAGCCCCGGCGGCGGCCATGAGGGCACCCTGTTCTGGTTGAAGGCGTACAGCACGATGACCACGATCGGGATGTAGATGAACGCGACGATGACACTCGTCATGATGCGCAGCGCCCAGCGAGAGATCACGTCGCCCTACAGCGCCTCGAACGCGCCAAGCCGGCGCGCCGCGGCCAGGTAGACGAGCATCACCACCACCGGGATCGTGCCCAGCGCCGCTGCGAATTGCACGTCGCCGGCGGGTCCCAGCTTTCCGGCGATGACGTTGCCGAGAAACTGGGTGCTCGTGATCAGCGAGGGCGCGATGTAGTCGCCCAGGGTCAGCGAGAACGTGAAGATGGATCCAGCCACAACGGCGGGGAAGGCGAGAGGCAGGATGACTCGACGGAAGGTCTGCGCCGAGCGACCTCCGAGATCGCCCGAAGCCTCGATCACTGACTGCGGAATGCGCTCCAGCCCCGCGAAGATCGGCAGGATCATGTACGGAAGCCAGAGATACGTGAAGACGATCCAGAGTGCAACGTCTCCGTAGCCGGGGCCCTGGATCCCGAACGGGCGCAAAGCCCAGTTGAGGATGCCCTGATCGGACAGGATGATCCGCCACGCATAGACCTTGACGACGTAGCTCGCCCAGAGTGGGAGCAGCACGGCCACGACCAGCATGTTGCGTACGCGCCGCGACGCAACCCTGGCCATGTAGTACGCAATCGGGAAGGCGAGGACGGCCGTGGTCAGCGTGACCAGGACCGCCATGCCCACCGTGCGAAGGGTGATCGTGCGGTATGTCGCGCTCTGGATGATCTCGACGAAGTTGTCGAGGGACGGCTTCGTGTTGATCGTGTCCGTGGCCGCCGAGTACGTCCAGAACGCCGAGACCAGCAGGACGGCCAGGGATCCCAGGTAGGCGACCACGAGCCAGAAGAGCGGAGCGCCGAGCAGGAGTGCCAGCTGGAGGCGCGGCCGCCGGTACAGGAATGACGCGGCTCGGCGCCGCCGCGAGGCGGGCGTGGTTGCCAGGGTCGTCATGGACGCCTTCGTCTCCCATGGCAGGGCGTTCCGCCCCGGAGTCCCTCTGCGTCCGGGGCGGAACGCCTGCCATGGGATGTCAGCCCTTGATGTCCGTCCAGGCGTTCAGCCAGTCATCGAAGCCTGTGCAGACGGAGCCTCGGCCGTCGCCGCAGTCGACCGTCGGCGTCCTCCAGTAGTAGACGTTGTTCCAGTAGCCGTCTTCCTGGGCATGAAAGATCTTGCAGTGATTTGGATCTGTGGTGAGATCGCAGGCCTTGAGGTTTGCCGGCGCCTCGCCGAACCACTCCGCAACGGCGGCCTGGACAGGCGGTGAGACCTCGTAGTTCATGTACATGTACGCGCAGTTGGGATGCGCCGACTTCGAGGAGAGCATCCAGGTGTCCGACCAGCCGGTCGAGCCTTCTTCCGGCTTGATTGCCTTCACCGGCACCGGTGGCTTCTCCGCCTTCAACAGGTTCGTGATGATCTGCCAGGTCGTGCCGATCACGCTGTCCTGGTTCTCGAACGACGAGATCTCCTTGGTGTAGTCGCTCCAGTACTCCGAGATGAGTGGGCGCTGCTGCTTGGCGAGATCCACTGCGGCTGCGAACTGGTTCGCGTCAAGCTCGTAGGGGTTGGTGATCCCCAGGTCGGGCTTGGTCTGCATCAGGACGACAGCGGCGTCGGCGATGTAGATCGGTGCGTCATAGCCGGTTACCTTGCCGGCGTAGGGAGACGCTGGATCGAAGACTGCGCTCCAGTGCGGCGGTGGCGTCGTCACAACGTCCGTGCGCCACATTAGGAGATTCGCTCCCCGGCCGTGCGGGATGCCGTAGTGGACGCCGCCGAACGTATTGTAGGGCTGGTCCTTGAGAGCACCCACGACGTCCGCGTAGTTCGGCACGAGGTCGACGTTGACGGGCGCGACATAGCCTCCGTCGACGAGCCGGCCGCTGGCATCACCGGACGCCGAGATCAGGTCGTAGTCGCCGGCCTTGAAGAGGTTGAAGGCCTCGTCGCTGGTCCCGAACACGTCAAAGGTGACGGTGCACCCGGTGTCCTCCTGGAACTTGGTGACCCAGTCGACAGTGGGATCGGTCGAGCCGTCCTCGACGTAGCCGGGCCAGGCCAGGATCTTCACCGCGCCTTCGCCGGGCCCGAGCTGCGTGGGCATTCCGCTCGCCTGGGGCCCGCTGCTCGCAACCTCGGTGGGCGAAGGCTCGCTCGACGGCGGGACGGTGGAACCTTCCGTCGGAACGGGCGTCGCGGCGATCGTGGGCGCCTGTGTCGCGGCTGCCTGTGGCGTGCCTGGCGCGGGGCTCGGGGTCGCCGCAGCGGGCAGTGATGGGGACGGGGTCCCAGGAGCGGGCGTTGACGACGCGCCGCATCCTCCAGCCACCAGGACCACTGCCGAGAGCAGCGCCCAACCGCGTTTGCTGTTGATCCCTCTGATCACCTTGATCTCCTCTCTGCGTCTGGGCCGCGCTAGGCGGGGCTGGCAATGGACAGCGTGTGCTGGCGCTCCCAGGTGAGCTGGACGCTCGACCCGCGAAGGGCGAAGGCCTCGGAGGCACCGGTAGCCGAGTTCTGCCGCATGACGGTCATGCGCGACCCTGCATCCAGGTTCACGACGTAGCGCGTCAGAGGGCCGAGGTACACCACGTCGTGCACGACGCCGCTGGCGTGGCACCAACCCGGGTCAAGCGACGCACCCGGTTCGACGATATGGATCTTCTCGGGCCGCACGGTGAATGGACCCGGAGACCCCAGCAACTGGTTCGCAACGTCCCCGGTCAACAGGTTCGAGGTCCCGACAAAGTCGGCCACAAAGGCGGTCGCCGGATGCTCGTAGACCTCTGCGGGGGCGCCCACCTGCTCGACCAGGCCCCGGTTGAAGATCGCCATGCGGTCGCTCATGGCGAGTGCCTCTTCCTGATCGTGAGTCACGTAGATGAACGTGATGCCGACCTGCTCCTGGATCGCCTTGAGCTCGATCTGCATCTCCTGGCGCAGCTTGAGATCCAGTGCGCCGAGCGGCTCGTCGAGCAGCAGCACCCTCGGCCGATTGATCAGTGCGCGAGCCAGTGCGACGCGCTGGCGCTGGCCGCCCGAGAGCTGGCTGGGCCGCCGACCGTCGTAGCCCTCGAGGCGGACCATGCGCAGCGCCTCGGTGACGCGCTGACGGCGCTCGTCGCGTGGCACCTTCCGGATCATGAGGCCGTAGCCGACGTTGCCGGCTACGTCCATGTGCGGAAAGAGCGCGTAGTCCTGGAAGACGGTGTTGACGTCGCGGTCGTAGGGCGGCCTGCGGGAGACATCCTGGCCGTCAAGCAGGACCCGCCCGGCGTCCGGGCGTTCGAAGCCGGCGATCATGCGCAGCGTCGTGGTCTTGCCGGAGCCGGACGGTCCGAGCAGGGAGAAGAACTGGCCGGCCTGGATCTCGAGATCGACGCCTGCGACGGCGACCACGTCCCCGTAGAGCTTTCGCACTCCCTCGAGCCGGACGGCCGCCGGAGCCGATGGCGCCGTGGCCCCCGCGTCCGCACGGCTGGCGCTGGATCGGTCCTCGGCAACGACGGTCACGCGCTCCTCGGCTCAAGGTTCGCAGAAATCAGGCCACACTCGCGACGGCGACCCTCCGCGGGCCGGCGGCTCTCGCTCTCCTCCGCTGAAAATGACCGGCCCGGGAACGGCCGAACTCTGCGGCTTGGCGCTCGTGACTGTCAAGTTCGTGCGCCTTCCGCGCCTTGCCTGCGCGCGCACGTGCGGAATCCGCACCGAGCAGGGTTCGCCGGCCTGGCCCAAGCGCTCCCGAACGGCTGCCGCCGTACAGTCTCGCGTGTGGCTCAGTCTCCGCGGCGCTCCTCGCGTGCACCGTTCTACGTCGCGCTGGGCTTCTTCGCCGTGGCGCTGACCCTGGTGCTGATCTTCGCCCAGCGCTCCGCGGATCCGCTGCCGCCGCCCGCGGTTGCCTCACCCGGAACATCGGCTGCGCCCAGGCCGATCAACGTGATCATGCGTGACTACCTCTACGACCCGAGGCCGATCGTCCTGCTACGCGGCGAGACCGTGCGCATCACGATCTTCGACGCCGGTCTCCTCCCTCACGAGTTCACCCTCGGAGATGCCGCTGTCCAGGCGGCCTGGGACGCCGCCGATGCCAGCGCTACGCCGCCCGCGCCCTTCACCACGGCACCGCCGGCGAGCGCCCCCGCTGCCACGGGTGGCCTCCGCATGGTCCTGCCGCCGGGCGGACAGGCGACCGTCGACTACACCGTGCCCGTCGCCGGAGAGGTGCAATTGCTCTGCCACCTGTCCGACCACATCCGGCTCGGAATGATCGGGCAGATCGAGCTGCGCACCGCAGGATCGGTAGCGCCGTAGCCGGTACACTTGCGGCCTTCCCAGCCAGTGCTCCGGGGATGGGTCCCAACGTCGCGGAGCTGACCGACCGCGGAGGAGAGATCTCCAGATGGCCTACGTGATCGCCGAGCCCTGCATCGACGTCCTCGACGAATCGTGCGTTGCCGTGTGTCCGGTCGACTGCATCCATTTCGACGCCGGCGTCGATCGCAAGCTGTACATCGATCCGGACGAGTGCATCGACTGCGGCGCCTGCGAGCCGGAGTGTCCCGTGAATGCGATCTACCCCGAGGACGCGCTCCCGGCAGAATGGGCCAAGTACACCGAGGTCGACGCGCGCTGGTTCAAGGACAAGCCGTCCGCGCGAGCGACCATCGACGAATGGAAGCCGCCCGCCTGAGATCGGCGTCGACGTCTCTCACGGCAGGAGCCGCGTCCGCTGGTCGCGGCTCTTTTCGTTTCAGCTCCGCGCGAACACGGCTCCGACGATCCGTGCGAGGCTGGGCCGAACCCCGTAGAGCAGCAGGGTGGCGCGGAAGACGCGCGCCGACGCGATTGTTGCAAGCACCACGAACGACCCCAGCGATGCGAGCGACAGCGCGATCTGGAGCCAGGGCGGGTCCGGAGCGAGCGTGAGGACCTGGAGCATCGTGGCCGGTGCGGAAAGTGGGATCAGCGCCAGGATCCACACGATCGGCGACCCGAGGTCGGTCAGGAAGACTCCCGTGAAGATCAACGGCACCACGGCCAGGAAGCCGAAGAACCCGGCGTACTGCTGCGCCTCGCGTGACCCGGGGGCGAGCGCGCCGATGGCCGAGAAGATGGCTCCGTACGCGAGGTAGCCGAGCGCGAAGTAGATCATCGCCAGCACCAGCGTCAGCGCCGAGATGTGGACATCGAGCGAGAGACGTTGATTGATCACGGGCAGGGCCACGAGGGCGGTCGCCACCCAGATCACGACCTGCGTCAACCCGACCGCGCCCAGCCCCAGGATCTTGCCGGCCATCAGCGGCAACGCCGGCACCGAGCTCAGGACGATCTCGACGACGCGGTTTTCCTTCTCCTCGGTCACCGACTGGAGGAGGTAGCCGCTGGTGATGAAGATGCTCATCACGAAGAGCAGGGTGAAGGCGTACGGCAGCAGGAACGACGCGATCTCGGAGCCCGGCGTTACGGGCTGGCCATCGATCGTGCGCGAGGAGACCTGTGCCGGGTCGAGCACACGTTGCGCGATCTGCGGTGGGATCTGCGCCTCGTTCAGCAGCGCATTGCGCAGGATGACCTCGAGGATCGTTTCCTGGCCCTGCTGCCGTTGAACCGCTTCGAGACCCTGGTTCCTGGTGGACGCCTCGATGCGCTGAACCTCCGGCGTGCCCGGGTAGGTGGAGGGGATGAGGTAGAACTCCCTTGCCTTGCCGGTGAGCAGGCTCGATACCGCCGTGTTGCGATCGACGAGCTGGAACCCCGGCGCGATGGTCGGCGTGACCGTCACATGCAGCGCCGACTCGTTGACGAGGAGGGTGGGACCTGCGCTGACCGGACCGGAGCCATTGCCGAACGAGGTGCTCGAGAAGTAGCTCGAGATCGTCAGCAGGCCGCCGAGACCGATGGGCAGCAACAGCGTCCCGAACAGGAAGCCGCGCCGTCGCACGGACCTGAGGTAGTCGCGGCGCGCCACGATCGTGACGAGACGCAGGAAGCTGGGCCGCCGCCGGTTGCGGATGGCCGGGCTCAGACCGCTCGTCGGGGTGTAGCCGCGCGGCTCCGGTTGGCCGCCGCCGGGCGGTTGGCCACGGTCCGCCGGCTGGTCGCTCACCGGACGGCCTCGGCTCGCACGTCGCCCGCCACCGTGCGGATGAAGATCTCGTTGAGGTTGGGCGCCTCGACGGCGAAGCGATCGACCTGTGTGCCGGTGTTCGCGAGCTCGCGGAACAGGTCGCGCGCCGTTGCGCCGTCGCGCAGCAGGAAGCGGACCGTGCCGTCGAAGACGGTGACGTGGCTGACGCTCCGGTACGCGGATGGATCGGTGGGGATGTCCGTGCCGACCACCTCCACAGCTCCGTCGCTGAAGGCCGCGCGGACACCAGCCACGGTCCCGTAGAGCAGCCGCCGGCCCTCGTCGATCAACAGGATCCGGTCACAGAGCGTCTGCGCGTCGCCCATGTCATGCGTGCTCATGACCACGGCCGCGCCGCGGTCCCGCTGGGCAATGAGCACGCCCTTCAGCATCTCGGCGTTGACCGGGTCGAGGCCCTGGAACGGTTCATCGACAATCAGCAGGTCGGGCTCGTTCATGATCGTCGCGATGAGCTGCGCCTTCTGGTGCATGCCGCGCGAGAGCTCCGCGGCCTTCTTCTTGAGCGCGTCGCCGAGGCCAACCTCTTCGAGCAGCTGTCGAGCTCGAGCGCGCGACTCGGAGGTCGACATGCCCCGCAGGGCCCCGAAATAGGTGAGCGTGTCGATGACCGGCACGTCCCGGTAGAGGCCGCGGTCCTCGGGAAGATAGCCCACGCGCGACTGGTGCTCCGGGCCCGGCCGCCCGCCGAAGACCTCGATCGAGCCGCGGTCCGGGCGAATGATGTCGAGGATCATGCGCATGGTCGTCGTCTTGCCCGCGCCGTTCGGGCCGAGGAAGCCGAGCAGCTCCCCGGAGCGCACTTCGAACGAGAGGTCCCGGACGACGTCGACCGAACCGAAGCGCTTCCAGACGCCGGACACGACCACGGCCGGAACGCCGCCGGACGCCGTGGCTGACGCGGCGGGACGGGCCTCAGGCGCGACGGCGGGCACGGTGGTCACACGCGAGAGGCTACTCGAAAGAGGAGGTGGGACACAGCGTAATCGGCAGTAAAGGCGCCGCGGCTATGCTGGCCGGGTGAGGATCGTCTCCCTGCTGCCCTCGGCCACAGAGATCGTGTACGCCCTAGGCCTGGGTGACGAGCTGGTCGGTCGCACGCACGAATGCGACTATCCGCCGGAGGTCGCGGACGTGCCAGTGATGACCGCCAGCGTCGGCGGTTCGAGCACGGATGACAGCCGTGCCATTCACGATCGGGTCGCCAGGTCCCTCCACGGCGGCAGCTCGATCTACCGGCTGGACGCCGACGCGCTGGAGGCGGCGCACCCGGATCTGATCCTGACCCAGGAGCTGTGTGACGTCTGCGCCGTGAGCTATCGGGAGGTCACGCAGGCGGTTCGCGCGATCGACGGGGATATCACCGTCGTCAGCCTGGAACCGACCTCGATCGAGGGCATCTTCAACACGATCTCGACGGTCGGCGCCATGGCGGAGGCGGAGGACGAGGCGGTCGGGCTGCTGGAGATGCTCCGTGAGCGTCTCGGCGGCATCGAGAACCGCGTGCTGGAGCGCCGTCTTGCGGGCGTGCGGCCGCGGCGAATCATCTGTCTCGAATGGCTCGACCCTCCGTTCGCGTCAGGCCACTGGGTGCCGGAGCAGGTCCGCCGGGCAGGCGGCTGGGAGCTCCTCGGGCAGGAAGGGGAACGCTCGGTGGAGACCACCTGGGAATCGGTGCGGGACGTGGATCCCGAGCAGCTCATGCTGATGCCCTGCGGCTTCGACGCGAATCGCACGGCCGTCGAGTTCGACCGAATGCCCAGGCCGGACTGGTTCGACGATCTGCGGGCGGTGAGCCGGGGCGAGATCTTTGCGCTCGACGGCTCGGGCTACTTCAGCCGGCCCGGACCGCGGGTGATCGACGGGATTGCGCTGCTGGCAGAGCTGTTCGACCCCGCCGGCTTCGTGGATGTGGCTCCGCCTGAGGCATGGATCCCGGTCGGGCCGGCGTACCCGCGGTGACGTGGTAAGTCGGGAGCTTCAGGATCGCGTGGCCTTCCGGAAGAGTTTCGACTGCCTGTGGTGCGGCCGGGAATGGACGACGCGGGGCGGAGACGACCTCGAGGGCTGGGCGGCGTTGTGCCCGGACTGCCTGAGTCGCGCACAGGACAACGACTTCCTGCGCTACCGCCTGAGGGCGGCGATCCGGGATCGGGCCGCGGCCGCAAAGGGCCCTGACGCGGCCGGCGGAGCAGCGCCGATGGTAAGCCGGGGAGCGGAAGCTGCGGGCGCGCGGCCGTCCCCGAGGCGATCGGAACCAACCTCGAGTTCCACGCCAGAGGTGGTCGCGGAGCGCGACGCCGAGATGAAGGCCTACTACGCGGCGCGCACGCCGGAATACGACGACTGGTACCTCCGTCGTGGCCGCTACGCGCGCGGCCCCGTTCGCGACCTGGCCTGGCACGGCGAGCTTGACGAGGTCACGCGTTGGCTCGACGCCCTGCCGATCTCCGGCGAGATCGTGGAGCTGGCGGCCGGCACCGGCTGGTGGTCGCCGCTGCTGGCCCAGAAGGGAGAGCTCTCGATCTACGACGCCGTGCCGGAGCCGCTGGACCTTGCCCGGAGACGGCTGGTCGCGCACGACCTTCGAGCCCACATCCACGTGCGCGATGCATGGGAAGAGCCGGATCGCCAGGTCGACGCGCTCTTCTGCGGCTTCTGGCTGAGCCACGTTTCCCGCGATCGACTCGACGCGTTCCTGGGTGTGGCGCACCGCTGGCTCAAGCCTGGCGGCATCCTCGCCTTTGTCGACTCGCGGCCCGACCCGGAGTCGGGCGCCGTCGACCACGATCCGGTGGCTCCAGACGAGACGTCGCTGCGCCGGCTTGCCGACGGCCGCGAGTTCCGCATCCCGAAGGTGTACTACTCGGCGGGGGAGCTCCGGGATGCATTGCTGCGCGCCGGATTTGCCGAGGCGACCGTGACCCAGACCGCGCGCTTCTTCCTGATGGGCGTGTCGCGCCGGTAGAGCCCGTCGCGCCATCGTGCCCGTAGACTCGATGGCATGAAAGAGGTGACGGCCCTCGGCCGGGTGGGCGCGTGGGGACACCTGGACTCCCTGCCCGCCGAGGCATTGCGCCGCTACGTGGCCCGCATCGCCGAGCTCGGGCTGGGCGCGCTCTGGGTGCCGGAAACCGTCGGCCGTGAGCCCTTCGCGCTCCTTGCGGCCGTCGCCGAGGTGGCCGGCGACTGCATGTGGCTGGGCACCAGCATCGCCGCGATCTACTCGCGTGACGCGGTGACCATGAAGACCGGCGCCATGACGCTCCATGAGCTGACGGGCGGCAGATTCGTGCTTGGGCTCGGGGTCTCGCACCTCCACCTGGTGACGAAGGTGCGCGGCCATGAGTACGAGCGCCCGGTCAGCACGATGCGCGCATACCTGGCCGCCTACCGGGCGGCTCCCTGGCGCGGTCCGACGCTGCCCGACGCCACCACCGAGCCGCCGGTCCTCGTCGCCGCGCTCCGCGAGCGGATGCTCACCCTCGCCGCGACCGAGGGCGACGGCGCCTTTCCCTACCTCGTCACCGCCGAGCGCCTGGCCTGGATGCGCGGGATCGTGGACGCAGCGGCCCAGTCGGCCGGACGCCGGCGGCCCTGGCTCATGGTCACGCTGCCGGTCATCGTGGAGACGGACCCGGAGGTCGCACGGGCCAGCGCCCGCGCGTACCTGGTGCCGTACCTCCGCGCCCCCAACTACCAGGCCAGCTTTGCGGAACAAGGCTTTGACTCGGACGACTGGACTGCGCCGGGCTCCGACCGCCTGGTCGACGCGATGATCGCCTGGGGTGACCTCCCGAGCCTCCACGCTCGCATCCGCGCCATGCACCAGGCCGGGGCCGACCACGTCGCGCTGATCCCGCTCGAGCCCGACGGCACGGACGCGAACCTGCCGGCCATCGAGGCGCTCGCCTCGTCCAGCTGACCGCTGGCCGCCCGTTGGTCCACCCTATACTCGCGGCCTCATGTCACTGCGCGATTGCACCATTGCGACCGTCGGGTCCGGGGTCATGGCCGAGGCGATGATCGCCGGCCTGCTCCGGGGTGAAGAGGTCGGACCCGAGCAGATCGTCGCGAGCCATCCGCGAGAGGAGCGGCGCGAATACCTGCGCCGTGAGCACGGCGTCCAGGCCGTCGAATCGAACGTCGACGCCATCCGCAACGCGGACGTGGTGCTGCTCGGCATCAAGCCGCAGATGCTGGCCAGAGTGGGTCGCGAGCTCGCTCCTGCGCTGCGCGACGGACAGCTGCTGATCAGCATCATCGCGGGCGCCACGTCGAAGGCACTGACCAACGTCCTCAAGCACCGCCAGATCGTGCGCAGCATGCCGAACACACCGGCCCAGCTCGGCAAGGGCATGACCGTCTGGTACGCGACGCCGGAGGTCACGGCCACCCAACGCGCACAGGCCGCGACCCTCCTCGGCAGCCTCGGCGCCGAGCTGGCCGTCGACGACGAGAAGCTGGTCGCCATGGCAACCGCGGTCAGTGGCACGGGCCCGACCTACGTCTTCCTGGTCATGGAGGCCCTCATCGACGCGGCCGTGCACCTCGGCTTCCCGCGACACATCGCGCACGACCTGGTCATCGAGACGCTGGAGGGCAGCACGCTCTTCGCGAAAGCCAGCGGAATGCACCCGGCCCAGCTCCGCAACATGGTCACATCCCCGGGCGGCACGAGCGCCGCCGCGCTCCACGAGCTCGAGTCGGGCCGCCTCCGGACCGTGCTCTCCGAGGCCGTCTGGGCCGCCTATCGACGAA
This sequence comes from Candidatus Limnocylindrales bacterium, assembly GCA_038253685.1. Lineage (GTDB taxonomy): Bacteria > Chloroflexota > Limnocylindria > Limnocylindrales > CSP1-4 > JAFMJV01. The sequence continues at coordinate 39,304 of JBBSGX010000002.1, forward strand.
CCGAGGAGCTGGGACGCCAGCTCGAGGCCGACACGGCCGCCGATTCCTGACCGCGTCCCAGGAGATCCGGCCAGACCAACGCGATTGGCGACGGCTGACCGCGG
>JBBSGX010000003.1:0-38894 GCA_038253685.1 Candidatus Limnocylindrales bacterium
CGAATCGCTCGGCGAGGATGGCCTGTGCCTTCAGCACCTGCTGCATGATCGAGCCACTGCCGAGCAGCGTGGCCCGGAGCGGCCCGCGGCGGTCGACGCTCTTGACCTCGGGTGCACGGCGGAAGGGGTAGAGCCCGCGCAACACGCCCGCCACCACGTCGATGCCCTCTGGCAACGGCGGCATGACGTGGTTCTCGTTGTAGACGGTCAGGTAGAAGAGGTCGTCCCTGCCCTGGCGCAGCATCCGGTCGAGGCCGTCGCGGATGATGATTGCGATCTCGTAGGCGAAGGCCGGGTCATAGACGCGTGCCGACGGGAAGACCGATGCGTTCAGCAGGCTGTGCCCGTCCTCGTGCTGGAGCCCTTCCCCGTTGAGCGTCGTGCGACCGGCCGTGGCGCCCAGCAGGAAGCCGCGGCCGCGGGCGTCGCCGAACGCCCAGAACTCGTCGCCCGTGCGCTGGAAGCCGAACATGGAATAGAAGATGTAGAACGGAATCATCGGCTCCGCGTGGGTCGCGTAGGCGGTCCCGGCGGCCTGGAAGGAGGCCGAGGAGCCGGCCTCCGTGATGCCCTCCTCGAGGACCTGGCCGTCCGTCGCCTCACGGTAGGACAGCACGAGGTTCGAGTCGACGGGGTCGTAGCGCTGGCCGAGGGCGGAGTAGATTCCGACCTCCTTGAAGAGCGGATCCATGCCGAAGGTGCGCGCCTCGTCGGGAATGATCGGGACCACGCGCTTGCCGATCCCGGGATCGCGGAGCAGGTTCCGCAGCAGCTTGGCAAAGGCCATGGTGGTCGATGCTTCCTGCGTGCCAGAGCCCTGCATGAACTCGGCGTAGACCGAGTCGCCGGGCAGCTCGAGGGCCTTGGGGATCACCACGCGACGCGGCAGCGGGCCGCCAAGCGCGCGTCGGCGCTCCATCAGGTACTGGATCGCGGGCGCGTCGGGCCCGGGGTGGTAGTAGGGCGCTTCCTTGAGCTTCGCGTCGGGGATGGGGAGCTGGAGCCGGTCGCGGAAGATCTTGAGCTCGGCCTCGTTGAGCTTCTTGGCCTGGTGCGTGATGTTGCGCGCTTCGACTCCGGGACCCAGCGTCCAGCCCTTCACGGTCTGGGCCAGGATCACGGTCGGTCCGTCCTTGTGCTCGACGGCTGCCCGGTACGCGGCGTAGAGCTTCCGGTAATCGTGGCCGCCTCGGCGCAGCGCCTTGACCTCGTCGTCGCTCTTGTCCGCAATCAGGGCCAGCAGTCGTTCGTCGACACCGAAGAAGTGCTCGCGGATGTAGGCGCCCGATTCGACCGAGAACTTCTGGGACTCGCCATCGAGCACCTCGCCCATGCGATGCACGAGGACGCCGTCGATGTCCTTCGCGAGGAGCTCGTCCCACTCGCGGCCCCAGATCACCTTGATGACGTTCCAGCCGGCCCCCCGGAACACCGCCTCGAGCTCCTGGATGATCTTGCCGTTGCCGCGCACCGGCCCGTCGAGGCGCTGCAGGTTGCAGTTGATGACGAAGATCAGGTTGTCCAGGCCCTCGCGCGAGGCGATCGAGAGCGATCCGAGGGTCTCGGGCTCGTCGGTCTCGCCGTCGCCGAGGAAGGCCCACACACGGTTCTCGCTGGTGTCCTTGATGCCGCGGTGATGCAGGTAGCGGTTGAATCGGGCCTGGTAGAGGGCGGCCAGCGGAGAGAGTCCCATCGATACCGTGGGGAACTCCCAGAAGTCGGGCATCAGCCTCGGGTGCGGGTACGAGCTGAGGCCTGCACCGGGCAGCACCTCCTGGCGGAAGTGATCGAGCTGCGACTCCGTCAGGCGGCCCTCAAGGAAGGCCCGCGCGTAGGCGCCGGGGGCCGCGTGACCCTGGAAGTACACCTGGTCGCCCATGCCGGGCGCGTCCTTGCCCCGGAAGAAGTGATTGAAACCCACCTCGTAGAGGCTGGCTGCGGAAGCGTAGGTGGCGAGATGACCCCCGATGCCCGCGGAGACGGCATTCGCGCGCAGGACCATGGCGACGGCGTTCCAGCGCACCATGCGCCGGATCTGCAGCTCCATCTCCTCGTCCCCGGGGAAGGCAGGCTCCTGCTCCGGAGAGATGGTATTGATGTAGCGCGTCTGGGTCAGGGGCGGCAGCCCGATGTTGAGCTGGCGGGCGCGCTTCAGCAGTCGGTAGAGGATGAACTGGGCGCGGTCGGATCCGTCGTTCTGCGCAAGGTTGTCGAGCGAATCGACCCAGTCCTCGGTCTCGGCCGAGTCTCGGTCAGGGAGCTGGCGCTTGAACTCGCCGTACTGGTCGAACATGTCCGGGCCCATCTTAGGGGCGTCTCGGCGTCGGTGCGGTCGCAGCGGAGGCGCGGCTCGGTGACGAGGACGCCCGCCCTCCGTTACGGGACGGTCACCGCCGCGTGCACGATGCAGTGGTCGCTGCCGCGCGGCGTGCAGTCGGGGGAGATCTGCAGCGGCGCCACTCCGTTCGCCGCGAAGACCATGTCGATGCGCAGCAGTCCGAATGGCAGCCACTTGACGGGGTCCGGCCGCCACGTGGAGCCGGGTCCCCAGCCCACGGCACGTTGTACGTCCAGCACGCCGGAAGAAAGCTCGCCGTAGACCTGCTCCCGCTCGGTGGTGTTGAAGTCACCCATGAGCACCAGCGGTTCCCCGCCAAGGACGAGTGGATCGATCGTGGAGCGGATGACCCCGATCTCGGCGTCGCGCAGGGACGTATCGAAGTCAACGGGCAGCGGGCCGAGCGTTCGCAGCTGTGCCGGCTGCGGGTGTGTCACGACGACATCGAGGCTATGGCCGTTGCCCAGGTCCAGGAGCGCGTGGATCAGCGGCGGATCGAGAGCGATGCCGGGTGAGCCGACGAAGGGGTAGCTGCTGAGCAGCCCGACCCCCACGGAGCCGTCGCTTGGCGAGAGCACGCGGTAGGGAAATCGTCGGAGCAGCGCCGGATCCGCGGCGATCCTGGCGGAACTGTGCCGTGCCAGCTCCTCGAGCCCGACGATCCCGGTCCCGGCATCCTGGAGGACGGCGACGGCTGCTGCGGGATCCAGCGTCTCTGCCTCCATGTTCCAGGTGGTCACGCCGAGCGCCAGGCTGCCGGCCGGCACAGGCGGAGATGCGGCCGGAATCCAGGCGGGCACGAACCGAACGACGGCGATGACCGCGCAGACGACCAGCCCGATTCGCAGCCACCGACGCGTGGCGTGGGCGACCGGACTCACCCGGATGACGGTCAGGGGCACGAACAGGAGGAGTGGCAGGTACAGGTACGGAGCCACGATCTGGCTGAGCGCGAGGAGGCCGTGGCGTTGCGGATAGAGCACGTTGAGGGCGGACAGCACGATCAGGGTGGCCGCGCAGACAACGCCGAGCACGGTCGCCGCCCGCCTCGCCGAGTGCCCCATCAACGCTCCTCGTCCATGCTCCCGTGCCGGTCCCCGCGCGCGTCCCGGCGCTGCCCTGCGGCGGGTTCGCACGGGCCTCGTTCCCGCCATTCCGCCCAGGCCGCCGACGTATGCTAGCCGCGATGCCCGACGCCGCCGCTCACTTCCGCGACGATCCGCCTGCACCGCCGCCCGGCACCCGGCTGACCGGCGTGGCGCTCGGCATCGACGTCGGGGGAACCGGCGTCAAGGCCGCGCTCGTCGATCTCGCGACGGCCGAGTTGGTGACGGACAGGATCCGCGAGAAGACACCGCAGCCGTCGAAGCCGGAGGCCGTCGCAGCGACGATCGGCTCGGTGGTCTCAAGGGTGCTGGCCGAGCATGACGCTCCCGCGGACCTGCCAGTGGGTTGCGGCCTCCCGGGCGTCGTCAATGACGGGCGACTGACGACAGCCGCCAACATCGATCACGCGTGGGTTGGCTGGCCGGCCGAAGAGGGCATCGGCGCTGCCATCGGGCGTCCGGTCATGATCATCAACGACGCGGATGCAGCGGGACTCGCGGAGGTGGCCTACGGTGCCGGCGAGGGGGTGGCGGGCACGCTGTTGTTGCTCACGATCGGGACCGGCATCGGCAGCGCTCTGTTCATCGACGGCATCCTGGTGCCAAACACGGAATTCGGCCACATCGAGCTCAAGGGCCGGGACGCCGAGAGCCGCATCAGCGGCGCAGCCCGGGAGCGCCGCGGCATCGGCTGGAAAGCCTGGGCGCGCGAGTTCGACTTCTATCTGGGCCACCTGGAGCTGTATGTGCAGCCGGACCTGCTCATCCTCGGAGGTGGGATCTCCAAGGAGATGGCGAAGTTCGGGAAGTACCTCGAAGCCAGTGCCCCGATCGTCACCGCCAGGTACCTCAATACATCCGGGATCATCGGCGCGGCCTACGCGGCAGCATTTGCCCAGCGCATCGAGCGGGCGGGGTCGGGGGCCAGTGCGGCCGGGCGCCGGCGCATGGCCAAGGGCGACCCCGGGACCTACGGCGAGCTGCCGGGCAAGGGACTGACTGCGCCCAGGCGCAGCGCAGCCGCGGCCGACGCGGAGCCACCGGCGGTCTGACGGCGGCCATGCGCCACCGCCGTTGACTTCATAAGATGCAGCTCCACCTCCTCGACGCGACCTACGAGCTCTTCCGTGCCCATTTCGGGCGCCCGCCGCACGCGGATGCCGAGGGCAGGGCGGTGGGCGGCACGCTGGGCGTGGTCGAGAGCGTCCTGTCGCTGCTCCGCGAGGACGGAGTCACGCACATCGGGTGTGCCACCGACCACGTGATTCGCTCGTGGCGCAACGAGCGCTACGCGGGCTACAAGACCGAAGCGGGGATGCCGCCCGAGCTGCTTGCGCAGTTTCCGCTGGTCGAGGATGCGCTGCGAGCCATCGGCTGTGTGGTCTGGCCGATGGTCGAATTCGAAGCCGATGACGCCTTGGCCGCCGCGGCGGCGCGTTGGGCGGACGATCCCCGCGTCGAGCGGGTGGTGATCCTCTCGCCGGACAAGGACATGGCGCAGTGCGTCCGGGAGGACGGCCGCATCGTGACCTACGACCGGCGCAAGCGGCAATTCATGGACGCAGACGCCGTGCAGGCCAAGTTCGGCGTCCGACCCGAGAGCATCCCCGACTTCCTGGCGCTGGTGGGCGACTCTGCAGACGGCTACCCGGGGTTGCCGGGGTGGGGCTCGGTTTCCGCGGCGGCAGTGCTCCGGAGGTATCCGCACCTCGAGGAGATCCCGGAGTCGGTTCGGGGCTGGGACGTGGGCGTCCGGGGCGCGGCCGCACTCGCCGTATCGCTGAAGGAGCATCGGCCCGAGGCGCAGCTGTATCGCGAGCTGGCGCTGCTGCGGACGGATGCGCCGATCCCCGAGGCCTCTCCCGACGAGCTCGAATGGCGCGGCGTCACGCGAGAGCCCTTCGAGCGGCTGATGGTGCGCTTGAACGAGCCGCGGCTCCGCTTCCGGGTGTCGCGCTGACAGGACGGGGCGCCGCGCGAGCGGGAGGACGAGCGGGCAGCCCCATGAATGCATCGCCGAGCGCGTCGAGGCCGGCGTCGCCGATTGCCGAGCCCACATTCGTCGCCCGTCCGGCCGAATCGGATCCGGTGGTCCGCTGGACGCTTCGCGCCGAGTCGGTCGCTGCGTTCGTCGCGGGCGTCGCCATCTACAGCAGCGCCGGCGGATCGTTGCTGCTCTTCATCCCGTTGCTGCTCGGCCCGGACCTCTCGATGGCCGGATACCTCGTCAACCCGCGCGTCGGCGCAGCGATCTACAACGCGGTGCATGGCTACGCGCCGGGCATCCTTCTCGCGATGCTTGGGTGGTGGCTTCGGGCCCCGCTCCTGCTGATGGCAGGCGGCGTGCTCATCGCGCACATCAGCACGGATCGGGCCAGCGGCTACGGGCTCAAGTACCCGACTGGTTTCGGTGACACGCACCTCGGCCCGATCGACCGCCGGCGCCGAGCCTAGCGCAGCAGCTCGCGCAGGGCCGCGTGGTGTAGCGCCGCAGCGGCGATGATGCCGATCGAACGGCTGTTGCGGGAGAGGTCGAACCAGGGGCCCCCGGCGATGTCGGTCACCGTGGCGCCGCCCTCCTCGGCAATGAGCCCGGCCGCAGCCACGTCCCACAGCGACAGCCCGCCGTACTGCAGGTACGCGTCGAAGCGCCCGTTCGCGACATACGTCAAGGCGAGCGACGCGCTGCCCATGTTGCGCGCGATTCGAATGGCCCGGTGGATCCTGGTCTCGCGCCGTGCGAAACCGTGGCGCGGCAGCGAAAGGGAGACCACGGCGTCCGAGAGCTTCGCCTTCGCCGGGGGACGGATTTCGACCCCGTCAAGTTGGGCGCCACGCCCGGCAATCGCGGTGAACATCTCATCCCGCGTGGGGTCATAGACGGCGCCGAGGGTCGGCTTGCCACCGATTGCCAGGCCGATGCTCACGCAGAAGACGGGGATCCCGTTTGCATAGTTCACGGTCCCGTCGAGCGGGTCGATAATCCAGATGCGGTGGTCCGGCGGGATGGGGAGCGGAAGGGTTGGCTGGCTCATCGGCTGGCCCGAGGCTGCGCCCAAGGGTCCGTCGCTTGCTTCGCGCGCCGATCCCGCCGTGGACCCGGCCGTGGCTCCCCGCGCTGGTGTCGCGGCGGGTTCGCCGGCAACGGTACGCTTGCCGGCCCCAGGTGCGTCGGTGTCGCCGTTCCCGCGGCCGCCGGAGTGGCCGGATTCCTCGGCGAGGAAGGCGTCACCGGGAAAGACGCGGGTCAACGCCTCGATGATGAGTGCCTCGGACAGGTTGTCGACCTCGGTGACGACGTCGTGCTCGCCCTTGTGCACGATGCGCTCCAGGCGCTCGTAACGCTCCATCTGGATGCGGCCGGCGCGCCGTGCGGCATCGACCGCAACATCAAGCTGTGCGTCCAGGTCTGGCAGCGGCATGGCGCGATCGTAGCCGAGGCGCGCGGCCCGGAGACGAGGGTCACGGCGACTTGTGCGCATGACTGCAAGACCCGAAGATGAGAGACCGAAACACCGCCCGGAGAACCGCGTGACCCGATCTCAAACCACGGCAAGCGGACGCTGGATCCTTGCTGCTGTCGTCCTCGGATCGGGCATCGTTTTCCTTGACGGAACGATTGTCAACGTCGCTCTGAAGAAGATCGGCCAGGAGCTGCCGGCCACCCTGGTGGGCGCGTTCGAGGGTCAGGCCTACATCACGAGCGGCTACCTGGCGGTGCTGGCAGCCCTGCTCATCCTGGCCGGCGCGCTCGCTGATCGATACGGACGCCGGCGGATCTTCGCGATCGGGCTGGCCGGCTTCGGGGTGACTTCCGCACTCTGCGGGCTCGCGCCGAACATGGAGTTGATGATCCTGTTCCGGCTGCTCCAGGGTGGCGCCGGAGCCCTCCTGGTACCCGGGTCGCTCTCCCTGATCACGGCCAACTTCGAGGGTGAGGCTCGCGGCCGCGCCTTCGGGATCTGGGCAGCCTCGACGTCTGCGTTGACGGTGCTGGGGCCTCTCGTTGGCGGAGTGCTGGTGGATTCGCTGTCCTGGCGCATCGCGTTCCTCGTCAACGTGCCGCTGGTCATCCTCGCGCTCTACGCAACGATCCGCCACGTGCCCGAGTCGCGTGATGAGGAGGGGCGCGCGAGCCTCGACTGGCTGGGCTCCTTCGTCATTGCGCTGGCGATCGGGGGGATCTCGTTCGGACTGATCCGTGGCCAGGAGCGCCAGTGGAGCGACGGGCTGGCGTTCGGCGCGCTGGGGGTCGGGTTGGTGGCCGCCGTGGTCTTTCCGGTGCTGATGCTGCGTCGCAAGAATCCATTGATCCCGCCCGACCTGTTCCGGCGCCGGAACTTCACGGTCATCAACATCTCGACCTTCCTGATCTATGGGGCGCTGTACGTCACCCTCGTGATGCAGAGCCTCTTCATGCAGGGCGTGCTGGGGTACACAGCGCTCGGCGCCTCGGCCATCGGGTTGCCGGTCGGGATCATGCTGAGCCTGGGCTCGACCCGGGTGGGAACACTTGCCGGACGGCTGGGCCCGCGGCGGTTTCTGATCATCGGGCCGGTCCTGATGGCCGCGGCCATGGCCTGGTATGCCCGCACGCCGGTTACGAGCAAGCCATGGCAGATCGATCTCGCCAACCCGTCCAGCTATCTGCCGCCGGTTGACGTCTTCATCGACATCTTCCCGGCGATCCTGCTCTTCGGCGTGGGCATCACGCTCGTGGTGGCGCCGCTGACGACGGCGCTCATGAACTCGATCCCGGTGCGCAACGCGGGCCTGGGCTCGGCCATCAACAACGCGGTGTCCCGGGTTGGGCAGCCGCTGATCATGGCCATCCTCTTCATCGCGATCAGTGCGACGTTCTACTCCTCGATCTCGACCCACATCACCGGCCTGGATACCTCATCGGCCCAGGTGCGCCAGGACATCCAGCCGTTGAACCCACCGAAGGTCCAGCTCCCACCGGATCAGCTCTCGACCGTGAACCAGGCATCCACGGACGCATTCCACCTGGCGATGTTTGTCAACACGCTCCTCCTCCTCGCGGGCGCGGGCGTCAATGCCATCGGGCTCAGAGGCGGCGTGCCGGCGAAGGCCTCCGCCGAATCAGGTACCGATTCCGCGCCATCTGCAAGCGACGCAAAAGGTGCCGAGTCGGCAGGTTGAGGACCGCCGAGAGGCGGCTCGGGGTTCGTGGCCGATCGCTGTCGCTGGCCGGATGGCGGCCGGCAGGTGGCTGCGGGGTTCGTAGCCGATGGCTGTCGCGTGGCCGAAGGGCGACCCTCGGCGACGAGCCGCCGGCGCCTCGCGGTCATGGCAACTCGCCGCTGCACAGGCTCCAGGCCGCCTCTCGCTTGTGGCTACTCGCCGCTGCGTAGACCGAGGTGCCTCGGCGCCGAGTGCCGCTGCCTACGTCCCGCACCACACCCAGTCCGCTATGGGCATGGGATCCTCCGTGGGGCTGTCGGTCGCCGCTCGCCTGCGACAACGAGCTCTGCCCGACCGGTCAGCGAGACAGGCCGCGTTCTGTCCCGAAGTTTTCGCAGCTTTCAATCCTTCTGGAAACGCGGCACCTAACGCCTGGTTTTCCGGAATGGGTGAAAAGCCGAGCCGTGATCGAGGCCAACGGGCGGCGCTCTGCGGCTGTAGATCGGGGGTTTGCAGAATGAGTCTCGGTTAGGCCGCCAGGATCGACCGTCGTGACTGCCGGCAGCCGTCGGTAGGGCGGTGCCCGGTCGCTGTCAGCTTCACTCATTCCGCAAAGTGCCGATGCAAGCTGCTGGAACGCGATCGACCGACTGTTCCATGCCCCGACCGGCATTGGCCACGACGAGGGCGCCCGGCGCCCTACGCCGCTCAGGTGCAGGAGAGCGTGATGCGATCGATCTGGTAGTCGGGCTGCCCGATCTGGGCGGCGGGAAGGATGCGCGCCTCGTCCGCGGAGTCGCCGGCTGGAATCTTCGAGGTGCGAAACACGACGTCATCGGGTCGAGGGCTGCCGTCGCGGGTCACGCGACACGTTGCGAAGGCGTCTTCCTTGCCCTCATTGACGACGTGGATGATCACGGCGACGCCGCCACCCGCCTGGGTTGCCTGGCCGCTGACCGAGCCAACGAACGGGCCGGCGTGACCAACCGCAAGCCGCGCGATCAGCAGGAACCCGAGGACGCCGAGCCCGACGCCGAGCAGCATCGTGCCATGGACCTGGGTCGCGCTCGGGGCCTTGATGTGGCCGGGGTTATCGGCCTCGCAGAGCGCAACGCCGGCGGGTGTCGGCCGGCCGCAACGAACGCAACGGCTCTCCGGTTCGGCGCCCGGCCGCGGTGCGAGGAGGCCGCCCGACGGAGGTGCTGCGTGGGGTTCGCTGGTCATCCACGTCGAGGGTAGCGCGGACGGTCCCGGAATGCCCGCGCGGGCGACGCGGCCGCGTCGACGGCCAGAGGCGCCCCCGGGGCGCGGAGAGGCCGCTCGGCGGGGAGAGGCCGCTCGGCGCGTGATGCCCGACGGGCAGAGGCCGCTCGGCGGGGAGAGGCCGCTCGGCGCGTGATGCCCGACGGGCAGAGGCCGCTCGGCGGGGAGAGGCCGCTCGGCGCGTGATGCCCGACGGGCAGAGGCCGCTCGGCGGGGAGAGGCCGCCCGGCGGGGAGAGGCCGCCACGACCTCGTTCGTCCCTCCCATGAACGCCTGATGTGAGAATCACGGGGAAGACCGGCCACAAGGCCGCCGACGATGAGGCTTGGCCTCTGGAATTCACGTGTGGTGTGCGGCGGCCGCCGATGGTGGATAAGGGCCAGCCGCCGCTGTTGTTGTCAACGCCCTTGAGCGTGGGACGAACACCAGGCGTGAACGGGTGAGGTCAGGGCGGTCGGGTGCGCGTCGGCTGCGCTCGGAGCTGGGCCCGGGGCACAGGCCGCTCGGCGGGGAGAGGCCTCTCGGCGGGGATAGGCCGCTCGGCGGGGAGGCCCTCGAGCCCTACCCCTCCAGCCCGGCGCGCTCCCCCGCCGCCAGCACCGCCCCGAGTTCGTGCGGATGGATCCAGTGCAGAATCAACTCGTCGGCGCCGCGCTCTTGCCATTCGGTGGCGGTCGCGACCAGATCCGCGAGCAGCGGCTGCTTGTCCGGCGGGAGCTCGCCGTCGAGGTCGAGCCCGATCAGCACGGAGACGTCGGAGCGCGAGCGTCCGGCCGCGGCCAGAGCCTCGGTGAACACCGGCAGAAGCTCATTCCATGCGCTCGCGAAGGTGGTCCAGGCGTCCCCGACGCGCGCCGCGAGCCGAGCTCCGGCGGCCTTCTCTCCTGCGACGATGATCCGCGGAGGTGGCGTCGGCGCCGGGAACGCATGCGCGGCGGTGAGCTGGTAGAAGCGCCCCTCAAAATCGACGGGCCCGCCCGAAAACAGCAGCCGCAAAACCTGCACCGCCTCCTCCAGCCGCGCCGCCCGCTCCGCCGGCTCCGGGAACGGGATCCCGTATGCCTCGTGTTCCGCGGGGTGTCCACCGATGCCGATCCCGAGCTCCAGGCGTCCCTCGGACAGTGCGGACAGCGTCGCCGCTATCCGCGCGAGCACGGCCGGATGCCGGTTCATGACGTTGCTGACGAAGCTTCCCACGCGAAGCTTCCGCGTCCGCGCCGCCGTCGCGGCCAGCATCGTCCAGCACTCGAGCACAGGGTCGTCGAGCCGGCCACGGCTGACGAAGTGGTCCCACGACCATACCGTGCGGAAGCCGGCCGCCTCGACCCGAAGCGCTGACTGCAGCCACCAGGCGGCTGGCACGCCGATGGTGGTCAGATCCACCCCGATCGGGATCGGTGCCCCAGCGCTCACGACAGTGCGCTCAGATCGTCGCCCCGGCCTCGAGCGCGACCTCGACCATCGTGTCGGTCGCCTTCTCCAGCGCGTCGAGGTCCAGGTACGTCGCCTCGGACGTCTCCTCCTCCGAGAGTGTGTCGCTGACGGTCAGGATGCACGCCGCCCGGACGTCCTTCCCGGATCCGGCGGCTCGCGAGGCGAGGAAGAACAGCGCCGCCGCTTCCATCTCGAAGCCCAGAATGCCGCGGCCCCTCCACTTGCTGACGTAGTCGGCATCGGGGTTGTAGAAGACATCGACGGTGGCGACCGGGCCGACGAACGGGCGGACGCCCTTGCGCTCGGCCGCGTCGACCAGCGCCCGGGTGAGCCCGAAGTCGGCGGCGGGAGCGTAAGGATCGCCGTGGAGGTAGGTCGCCGTGGATCCATCGACCGGCGCTGCGGCGGTGGCAATGATCAGGTCGGCAGTGTGGATGCCGGGCCCGATGCCGCCGGTCGTGCCGACACGAATGAAGCGCGTGACGCCCAGCATGAGGAGCTCCTCCACCACGATCGACAGGGACGGCGTCCCCATGCCGGTCGTCTGGACGCTCACGGGATTGCCCTGGTATGTGCCTGTATAGCCGTACAGTGCGCGATGTTCGTTGACCTTGCGGGCCTTCTCCAGCCCACCGTCGAACATGGAGGCGATCCGTGTCGCGCGGTTCGGATCGCCGGGCAGTAGGACAAGCGGTGCGTAGTCGCCGGCTTCGGCGCGCAGGTGCAGGGGCATCGGGAGGGCTCCTCGTCGACGTCGGATCAGATCGCCTGGGATCGCTGGGGAGTCTAGCGGTCGGCCGCCCGCGCGCCGAGCCGCTCGTCTGGCTCAACGGGCGACGAGCTCGCGGGCACGTCTCCGCTGGCGGAATGGGACGCAGGCCGCGCAGCACGCTCATAGACGAGGACCGTGCGCTCGAATTCGATGACCGTCTCGTCTCGCTGGTTGTAGCCGCGCGTCCGCACCCGAACGATCCCCTGCCCGGGTCTCGACCGGGACGACCGCACTTCGAGCACGTCGCTCGAGGCGTACAGCGTGTCGCCGGCGAAGACAGGCGCAGGCAGGCGGACGCTGTCCCAGCCCAGGTTCGCGACCGCGTTCTGGCTCACATCCGGGACGCTCAGGCCGGTTACGATCGCCAGCGTCAGGGTGCTCACGACGAGCGGCCGTCCGAATTCCGTGCGAGCCGCGTAGTCGGCGTTGATGTGGATCTGGTTGGCGTTGCACGTGAGCAGGCTGAACCAGGTGTTGTCGGTCTCGGTGATCGTCCGGCCACTCCGATGACGGTAGGTATCGCCGACCACAAAGTCCTCGAGGAATCGTCCTTCCCAGCCGTTGGTCGTCATGGGTTCACCTTGCGCCCCGAGACGATTCCGCGGCCAGCTGTGTCGCCTCGTCGGCGGCGATCACCCCGAGACCCAGCGCCCGGTCCGGGTCGAATCGGCCATTCGCGACGGCCCTTCGCAGAAGGGCGCGGGCATGCCGGTCGGTTGCACGGTCGGACATGACGCCGTCGATCATGGTCGCTCCACGCCCCTCGCCCTCGGCGGCGCTGTAGGCAGCGAGCTTGGCCGCCTCAGCCTCCAGGGCCGACGGCGCGAAGGCAGCATCGAACGCCAGCAGCACCGCGAAGAGCTGAGCTGGGTGGCCGACCCACTTGCCGGTCATGCCGAGCTCGCGTGCCGTGATCGCATCGTCGTAGACAAGGCGCATCCGGGCAAGAAACCGCTCGCGGTTGGCCGCGGCGTCCAGGGACGGGTCGCTTACCGGGTAGTCGAGCGTCATGGCGTCGATGGCCGGCACACCCAGTGCCCCTGCCACCGCCACGATCTCCGCCCGGGCCCAGATCGCCAATGGGTGGTCGGTCGCGATCGTCGGCAGGCTCAGGTCGGCCGAGTAGTCTGCCAGCCCGAAGATGAGCGCGCAGGTCCGTGAAGCAGCACGCACCGCGATCTCGGGCAGGCGGGCGGCGGCCCAACCGGACTCGATCAGGAAGGCGACGCGAACCGAGCCGTGCGCCAGGCCGAGAGCCGCCTCCGCCTGATCGAGGAGGCCGTACAACAGATCGACCTCGTCAGGGTGCTCGACCTTCGGGAAGACGATCCCATCCAGGTTGATCTGTCCCGCCGGCGAAGCGGCCGCGACATTCCAGAGCACGGTGTACAGATCGTTGACCGTGCTACCCAACGCGAAGCCGGGGGGACGGAAGAAGCGCAGGGTGTCCGGGCCGCCGGCCGACCAGTCCGCTTCGGCCACCAGGCGTGCCGCATTGGCAAGCCCACGGGCGATGACGTCCTCGCGAAGGGCCTGCGCGTCTTCCCCGTCGAGCATCACCAGCGGCGCTCGTCGTGGCGCGTCCAGCAGTTCCTCGACCCATTCCAGGCCGATCTCGAGCCGTTCGGCCAGGTCGGCCGCGGTCACGCCGAACCGCTCGAGGATCCGCGTCATCGGCGCGGTGCCGCCCTCGATCGCCTTGCGGGCCATCACCTCGTCGCCGGCTGGCGTCGTGAAGTGCGCCGACTGGCGCAGGTAGCGCAGAGGGAGGTCGGCCCGCAGGCCCGCGAACGACAGCGAGGCCGCCTGCTGCCGCCGCCTGCCGTCGCGAATGTGGTCCTGGAGCGAGGCCTCGTCGACCGTCACGCCGCGATCGCGATCGGGACCGCCAATGACCCACCTCCTGAGGTGGCGTTCCGTCCACGGCGGAAAGCCCGGGTCGGAAGGTACAACAAACGATTGTGCGTACGCAACCTGTCTGCGGCTCGTGCTGGTCGTGTTGACAATCGTTTGTTCCTCCGCGTACGTTCCTCGCCGTCAGGCACCGTGAACCAAGCCAGAGGGATCGCCGGCATGGGGGAATTCGACGGCAAGGCAGCGCTGGTCACGGGGGGCGCGCTGGGTATCGGGCGTGGGATCGTCCGCGCCTTTGCCGCCGAAGGAGCTGGTGTTGCCATCGCGGATGTCAACGCGGAGGCAGCGGAGGTTCTGGCCGCCGAGCTTCGGGCGTCGGGCGCTGTCGCGGTTGCGGTCGTTGGCGACGTCTCGTCGTCGTCCGACGCCGCACGCATGGTGGCGGAGACCGTGGAAACCCTCGGTCGCCTTGATGTGCTCGTCAACAACGCGGGCATCCTGCCAACCGACTGGTATTTCAGGCTGGAGGAGATGCCCGAGGAGGTATGGGACCGGATCCTGGCGGTCAACCTCAAGGGTGCCTTTCTCATGTCGAAACATGCCCTGCCTCGAATCCGCGAGACCAACCGAGGCGGGGTCGTCGTCAACATCGCGAGCGTACAGGGGCTCCAGTCGATGCCCGGTGTGCCGGCCTATGCCGCAAGCAAGGGCGGGCTTCTTTCGCTCACCCGCAGCATGGCCCTCGACTACGCAGCCGAGGGGATCCGGGTGGTCAGTATCTGCCCGGGCACGATCGACTCGGAACTCGTTCGCGACCTGGCCCGCGCGGAAGGAGGGAACATCGAGTCGAACCTGCGACGCTATGGCTCGTTCCATCCCCTCGGCCGGATCGGGCGGCCCGAGGACATCGCGCAGGCGGTCGTCTTCCTCGCCAGTGATCGAGCCAGTTTCATCACCGGGGAATACCTGACCGTCGACGGCGGCTTCATGGCCAAGGGCGCATGGGCCTCGAGCGCCGGTGGCGATCCATGAGCACTCCGGACACCCTCGCCGCCGTCGAAGTCATGACGATCCAGGCGCAGCTTCCGGCACCGATTGTCTTCGGTGAGTGGATCATGAAGCATCGGGAGTTCGCTCTCGTCCGGGTGACCTCGAAGGCGGGCCTGCGCGGCTACGCCTACACGTTGACGCGAGACGGGGCCGTCGCCGAGCAGATCCGCAAGACGATCGCGCAGATCTACGTGGGGACGGCCGTTGGAGAACAGGAGAAGACGTTCACCATCGCGTGGCGACGGAGCCTGGCGTCGCATGCGGCCGGGATCGGGCTCCGCGCGCTTTCGATCGTGGACCTCGCCTGCTGGGACCTCGTCGCGAAGTCGCGTGACCTCTCGATCGCCGGCCTGCTGGGTGGCACGAACCAAGCCATGCCGGCCACCGCGATCATCGGCTATCCGCCGGGCACGATGGGTCCCGAAGAGACAGGCGCGCAGACGGCCCAGCTCTACGCCTCGGGATGGCGGCGATTCAAGGCTCCGATCGCGGCCACACCCGAGCGAACCGCCGCCCGGCTGCGAGCAGCCCGCGCCGCGGCACCGGATGGCTGGCTGGGCCTCGACGCGGCCTGGGTCTACGACGACGTCGACGTCGCCTCGAGCTTCCTCAACTCGATCGCCGACGTTGGCCTTGGATGGTTCGAGGACGTCTTTCCGCCCGGCAACGCCGGCCAGCTCCGACAACTGCGTGAACGTACGACCACGCCGATCGCGATGGGAGACGAGCAGGGCGGCATCTACTACCCCGAGGCCCTCATCGCGCTCGAAGCGGTCGATGTTGTCCGTCTGGATCTCACCTGCATGGGAGGGATCACGCAGGGCAGGCGGATCATCGATCAGGTTCTCGACGCCGGGCTCGAGTTTGCTCCCCACATGTTTCCGCACATCCACAGTCAGGTCCTCGGTGGGCTCGGATTCCCGGACTCACCGATCGAATGGGGGATCCCGTTCACCGGGGTGCACCCGATGGACGACCCGCTCCCCCAGCCGACCATCGTGGCTGGTGGCCGGATGGCCGCGCTCGACGAAGCGCCGGGCTTCGGGAAGCTCGTCGACGCCGGGTGGATCCGATCCCAGCCACATCTCGATCCGGACGCCATCCTGGACGGCCTCTAGGTGGGCGGTCGAGTCGAGGCGCCGGCTGGGGGGTCGCGATGGTCATTCGAGGATGCGCGGACCGGGCGCACCATCGCGCACCCCGGCGCGCGGACGATCGGTCGCGATGAGCACGTCTGGCTTGCCATGATCTCGAACAACGCGAGCGACCTGCACGCGAACGTCGAATTCGCCCGCTCGACCAGCTTCGGTGAACCGGTCGTTCTCGGCGCGTTGACGGTGGCCGTGGTCGTTGGCATGGCTGAGCCGCTCGAGTGGGCGCCGGCAGATGCCGCCTTTGCCCGCTCCAGGGGCTGGACCTCGATCCACCTGGCGGCGCCCGTATTCGGTGGCGACACCCTTCGTGCCGAGTCCCTGATCCTGTCCGTGGCAGCCCTCCCGGACGGCCGCGGAGGGACGGTTCGCAGACGGATCGTGGGCCGAAATCAGCACGCTGCGGTGGTGGCAACCATCGAGGAAGAACGCCTCGTCACGACTCGCCCTCATAGAACAAAGGATTGTTGACAATCGTTGGTCCCAGCGAGTAGGGTGCCGCACGAGCGTGACCGTGCGGCTTGGCCGGGCGCTCGAAAGAGGAGGAGTGCCGTGGACCGCGATGCCACGCGGAGATCCGACGAGAACATCTCGGATGCCGTGCAGGGGTTATTGGCTGGCCGGGTCAGCCGGCGTGAGTTCATGCGACGGGCAGCCATCCTTGGCCTGTCCGGCAGCGCGATAGGCGCGATCCTCGCCGCGTGCAGCGGGGCAATCCCCTCGGGCGCGGCCACGGTCGCTCCGGCCTCGGTCGCACCCGCTTCAGTCGCGCCGGCGACGGTGGCTCCCGCCTCGCTCCCACCGGCCACGGTCGCACCGTCGGCTGCCGGCGCCTACGACCCCATGAAGTACGCGGGGACCAAGCTCAGCATCCTGATGACCGGCAGCGAGAACGACCACCGGGCGCTGGGCGACAAGGTCGCGGACCTCAAGGCAGCGACGGGGATCGAGCTGACCATCAGCGCGCCGGCGCTCAACGACCTCATTCCCAAGACCGGCCAGGAACTGGCAGCTCCGCAGTCTGCCTTCGAGATCATCAACTACCTCGGGTTCCTCACGACTGGCTACATGAAGAACGACTCATTCGAGCAGCTGAACGCCTACAGGGACGACCCCACCCAAACGCCGCCGGACTGGGATTTCAATGACTTCGCGACGGCGAACCTCAACAACGTCGGCATCTTCGATCCTGCGAGCAAGTCGATCGGCAAGGGCACCAACCTGTACGGGATCCCCGGCCTTCACAGCGGCTCGGTCGTGTACTTCTACCGGAAGGACCTGTTTGACGCCGCGGGCCTCCAGCCCGCGAAGACGTGGGACGACTTCAAGGCCGCCGCCGTCAAGCTGAACAAGCCAGGGGAGGTCGCGGGCTGCAGCTTCATCGGGGCCAACGACTTCTCGCTGGCCACGGTTTCCTGGTATACGACCTTCCTCACCAGTGGCGGCGTTCTCATGACCGGCAGCCCTGCCACCAAGGACTTCAAGCCGAACCTCAACAGCCCCGAAGCTGTCAGCGCACTCCAGTTCCTCATCGACCTGCTGCCATACGCTCCCAAGAACGTGACCACCTACGGGTTCCCGGAGAACGTCGACGGCTTTTCGTCGGGCAAGATCGCGCAGATGGTCTTCTGGTCGACGATCGCCGGCCCGGTATTCAATCCGGACACTTCAAAGGTCGCCGACAAGACCGGGGTGACCCCGGTTCCGGCCGCGCCAGGCAAGACATCCCAGGCGATCCTCGGTGGCTGGGGCGTGGGGATCCCGAAGAACGCAGACCCTGCCAAGAAGGCAGCCGCGTGGCGGGCGATCACGTGGTTGACCAGCAAGGCAATGAACAACTACGAGGCGGAGAAGTACCAGATCGACGCAAGCCGGAATTCGACGTACAACGATCCGGCGCTCGTTGCGAAGTTGCCGTACCTGCCAATCTCAGGTGCGGCGAACGCAGGAGCTCACACGATCGAGATCTCTGTGCTCGATGACTTCTTCGCCATGAATGCAGCCATGAACGTCGAGTTCAACAAGGCACTCGTCGGTGGGCAAGACGCGAAGACAGCCTGCGCCAACACCCAGACCCAGTGGGAAACCTCGCTGCGGAAGGCCGGTGCGCTCGCCTGATCGGGTCGAATCGGCGCGGATCATTCTCATCGGTAGTTGAACACGGCCCCGCAGAAGGTCGTGTCCCGTTGAACCAGGGGGCGAGCAGGCCGGCGCGGTTGATGTCCCGCAACAACCGTGACGTCCTGCTCCTCCTCGGTCCCTGCGTCATCTACCTCGTTGCGTTTTCGATCTTCCCGCTGCTCTACAGCCTGCGACTCTCATTCACCGACCTCGGAATCGCCAGGACCTCGGGAAACTGGATCGGCCTGGACAACTATGTCGCGATCTTCCAGGACCCGTTCTTCTGGAACGCTGCCGGCAACACCGCTGTCATGGTGGGGGCCGCCGTATTCGTTCAGGTCGTTCTTGGCGTCGCGTTGGCCCTTTTCTTCAACCTGGGTCTGCGCGGGTCCTGGTTCGTGCGCGGTGCCCTCATCCTGCCCATGCTGCTCACGCCGATCGTGGTGGGACTCATGTGGCGCGCGATGCTCAATCCCGACTGGGGCATCGTCAACTGGGCCATCGACCGGCTGGGTCTTCCGTCCGTCAACTGGTTGGGCTCCACGGAATGGGCAATCCGGACGTTGGTCATCGCGGACACGTGGCAGTGGACGCCCTTCGTATTTCTCATCGTCTATGCCCGGCTGCAGGCGCTGCCCGAGCACGTCTTCGAGGCAGCCCAGGTCGACGGTGCAGGACGGCTGAGCATGCTCCGGCACATCACCATGCCGCTCCTCCTGCCGGCGATCGCCTTCGCAGCCATCTTCCGAGCGATCGACGCGTTTCGCTCATTCGACCTCGTCTACGGTCTGACGTACGGCGGGCCCGCGCGCACCACGACCACGCTGAGCTTTCTCACCTATCAGCACGGGCGTGACTTCCAGCATTACGGCTACGCGGCTGCGATCGCGTATGTGATGGTCGTCATCCTCATCGTGCTTTCCACGATCGCGCTCCGTTTCGTGCGGTTGCGCGGCCAGGAGGGCATATGACGCGCGTCATCGGGAAGGTCGCGGCTTACGTTGTGCTGGCCCTCATCGCGTTCGTCGCCCTCGCCCCATTCGCCTATCTCCTCATCCTGTCATTGAAGAAACGGATCGAGATCTCGTCCGACGTGCCGCCGACCCTCTCCTTTGACTGGTCGACCATCGCCAGGAATTACACCGAGGTCATCCAGACGCAGGGGATGCTTTCGATGGTGGGGAACTCGATCTTGGTCGTCGGCATCGCGACCCTCATCGGATTGGTCGTTGGCACGCCGGCGGCCTACGCCTTCTCACGGCTCCGGTTCCGTGGGCGCGACACGTGGGCGTCCACCATCCTGAGCTTCCGCTTCATGCCCGCCGTGGCCGTTGCCGTTCCCATCTTCCTGATGGTCACATTCATCCACCAACAGGACACCTACGTTGGTCTGATCCTGCCCTACGTGGCCTTCACGCTTCCGCTCGTCGTGTGGATCATGATCGGCTTCTTCGATGAGGTGCCGATGGATCTCGACGACGCTGCCCTGGTGGACGGGTGCGGGCGGTTCCAGCTCCTCATGTTGGTGATGTTCCCGATCGTGCGCGGAGGGCTGGTCGTCGCCGCGATCTTCGGCGCATTGTTCGTGTGGAACGAGTTCCTGGTTGCGTTGTTCGTCATCAACTCACGCGGCCTCGAGACCGTCACCCTCGGTGCCGCCACGTTGGTGAGCGCGGATCGCCCGATCGACTGGAACATCGCGGCTGGTGTCGGAATCGTCACGATCGTCCCGATCTTCGTCTTCTCGCTGTTCATCCAGCGGTACATCGTGCGCGGCATCACGGCCGGCGCGGTCCGCTGACCACCCGGGAATCCAAGTCGGAGGCAGCGATGAACATCGAACAGGTCGCGAGCGGACTCGGTTGGCCGGAAGGACCAACGGTGCTGCCGGACGGTCGAGTCGTCTTCGTCGAGAGCTACCGCAGCCAGCTCTCCGTCTGGAGCCCCGAGGGCGTCGAGCGTTACGCCTACACGGCCGGTGCGCCGAACTCCAGCGTTCTGGGTCGCGATGGAGAGGTGTATGTCTGCCAGAACGGAGGGACGGTGGGGCCGTGGCGGGCAGCAGAAATGAGTGTTCCGTCAATCCAACGCGTCGATCGCGAGGGTGGCTCCGCGGAAATCCTGATCACGGAGATCGAGGGCATCGCGCTGAACGGCCCCAATGACCTCGTGTTCGGATCAGACGGCCGTCTGTACTTCACGGATCCGGGGACCTACAGGCCCGCTGCGCCCGACCCGAGCTACATCTTCGCGCTCGATCCTGACGGGACCGGCCACGTCGTCATCGCCTTCCACACCCCGGTCTTTCCGAACGGAATCGCGATCGAGATGGACGGATCGATCGTCTGGGATGAGTCGTACACGGGGCATGTTCGACGCCTGCGGCCGGGCTCGACGGACATCGAGGACCTGGGCAGGTTGCCCGGGGAGAACCCGATTCTCGACGGCATGAAGATAGGGTCAGACGGCCGGCTGTACGTGACCGATATCACCGCCGCCGGCATCCATGTCATCCAGCCCGACGGCACGGTCGACGAGTTCATTCCGTGCGGCAACGCCGCCACGAACTGCGCATTCGACGGCGAGATCCTGTACATGACGGACGCCGGGGTTCCGGCAGACAGCGCGGATCCGTCGTTCGGTGGGGCTCTGTGGCGGATTGCGCTGGAAAGGACCGGTCAACCGGTCCATCGCGGGAGGATCGGCTGATGGTCGACCGGACGCCATTTCCCGGTCTTCACCTGGATGGCTCGATCGCCCTGGTGACCGGGGGCGGCTCCGGAATCGGGCGGGAAACCGCACTGACCCTCGCGGACCTCGGGGCGGACGTCGCCGTGTTCGACATCACACCCGGCGCAGCGGAGCTGGTAGCGGAGCTCGTCCGGTCCGCGGGGCGGCGCGCCATCGCCGTCGAAGGCGACGTCAGCTCGGAGGCGGACGTCCACCGAGCCTTCGAGGCCTGCCGGGCGCAGCTCGGAGATGTCGACATCGCCGTGGCCTGTGCCGGGATCCTCGGTGACTATCAGCCGATCGACACGACCTCCGTTGAGCACTTCGACGCGGTCATGGGCGTCAACGTCCGGGGCGCCTTCCTCGTGATCCGGGAATCGGTGCCGCACATGCGCCGGCGGGGCCACGGCGCCATCATCGTGCTGTCGAGCCTCGATGGCCTGCAGGCCGAACCGGGCATGGCGTCCTATTGCACTTCCAAGGGGGCGCTCCTCAACCTCGCCCGGGCCGCGGCCCTCGACCTTGCCCGCGAAGCAATCACCGTCAACGCGGTCTGCCCCAGCGTCACGTTCACGCCGCTCCTCGAAGGTCGCCTCGCAACGCTCCCGGATGGCGCGGCGGTGCTGGCATCGTTCGCCGCGAAACATCCCCTCGGCCGGGTGCTGACCTCCCGCGACATCGCCGCGACCATCGCCTTCCTGGTGTCACCGCTGGCGACCGGCATCACGGGTGCAGCCGTGCCTGTCGATGCCGGCAAGGGCGCCGCCTGGGACGATTACCAGACGCCACCCTGGCTCAGGCAATGAGCATGGAACCCGCTCGGCACCCGGAGCTCGGCGACATCGGCCAGATCGCCGGCGGCAGGTCCGTCCGGCTGCAGGATGGCGTCGAAGACGGCGTTCGGGCCATCGACGTCCGGACCGCCGGAGGGATCCACGCGCTCGTGATTACCGACCGCGGCCTGGACATCGGTCCGGCGTGGTACGCCGGCCATCCGCTGGCCTGGCAGTCGCCGACCGGGATCGTGCATCCGTCGTACTTCAGGGACGACGTCTGGCTCCGATCGTTTCATGGCGGGCTGCTCTTCACGGCCGGCCTCCAGAACGTTGGATCGGCGGTTCGCGACGGCCAGGAGCAACACGGTCTGCACGGTCGAGTCTCGAACCTGCCGGCCCGGAATGTGAGTGTCCAGACGATTGAGGATGAGCGAGGGCTGGCGGTGCTGGTCCGCGGCGAGGTGCGCGAGACGAGCGTCTACGGCGTCGATCTGGTGCTTCATCGATCGCTCCGCTTCACCGTCGGCGACCCACGCATCGAACTCACGGACGAGGTCGAGAATCGCGGCTTCCATCCGGTCCCCGTCTTCCTCCTCTACCACATCAACGTTGGCTACCCCGTCGTGGCCGCCGCGTCCCGTCTCCTGGCTCCTCCAGCCGATGTGATCGGCTGGGATGAGGTCTCGCGGGCGGCCGAGCCCGATCACGCCCGCTTCGTTCCGCCAACACCCGGCTTCGCGGTGCAGGTCTTCGAGCACCGCGTTGCGGCGTCTGCCCCGGATCGGGTCCAGGTCGGGATCGTCAACGAAGCGTACGAGCCGAGCGGCGGAATCGGCCTGGTCGTCGAGTACGACCGGCGTCAGCTCCCGCGCCTGTGGCAATGGCGAATGCTTGCCGAGGGCATCTACGTGGCGGGTATTGAGCCGGCCAACTGCGGATTGCTTGGGCGTGTCGCCGAACGGGAGGCGAACCCGCCCGAGGAGCTTGCGCCCGGCGATCGTCGCGCCTTTGGAGTGACGCTGCGCGCTGCGACCGGGCCAGGGGTCAGCGAGCTGGTGCGAGAGGCCGGCGCTCGTCCCGGCGATGTCAAGCCCGCAAGAGGAGACCTGCCATGACGCCGGCCGATGACGGCCTGGAGATTCCCGCCGGATTCGCCAGCGGCCTGTTCGATCTGCACGACCGTGTCGCCGTGGTGACGGGGGCCGGCAGCGGCCTCGGCGCCGCCATCTCCATCGGCTACGCCCAGGTCGGGGTCAGGCTCGTCCTGGCCGACATCAACGTAGAAGGCGCCACCGCGACCGCGACCGCCATCCACGAGCAGGGCGGAACAGCCCTTGTCCGCCAGGTGAACGTGACGTCCAGGGCCGAGGTGGACGCCCTGGCCGACAGCGTCGTCGAGGAGCTCGGTGGGGTCGACATTCTCGTCAACAGCGCCGGCACGGCGTTTCGATCACCCGCCGAGGAATTCCCCGAGGAACGCTTTGACTTCATCCTTGACCTGAACCTCAAGGGCACCTACCTGTGCTGCCAGGCGTTCGGGCGGAAGATGCTGGCCCAGGGCTCGGGCAGCATCATCAACCTCGGTTCGATCGGGTCGTTCATCGGCTACCCGTGGGCCAGCGCATACCTCGCTTCGAAGGGTGGAGTGCTCGGCATCACCCGTGGCCTGGCCCTCGAGTGGCGCAATCGTGGCGTCCGAGTCAACGCGATCGGGCCGACCCTGATGGATTCGCCGCTCACGCGCCAGGCGGCCCAGCGGACCTCGCTCACCGCCGATTTCATCAAGTCACGGATGCTTCGCCCGCGGCTGGGGCTGCCCCGCGAGCTGATCGGCGCGGCGATCTTTCTCGCCAGCGATGCGTCCGAGCTCGTCACCGGGCACACCCTCATGTGCGACGACGGCTATCTGACCGCGTAGGGAGGCGACGACGATCACCGACACCGACAAGATCACCCGCGTTCGCGTCGCGACGATCCTCCACACCCTGGAAGTGCCGATCCATTTCGGCACCTGGGTGATGCGCCATCGCGAGTTCGCCCTCGTCCGGATTGACGCGGAAAGCGACCTGCGCGGCTTCGCGTACTGCCTGACCAGGGACGGGCCCCTGGCAGCGATCGTGAACCGCACGATCGGTCCCGCCTACGTGGGAGAGCCCGCCGGAGATCCGGAGCGACTGTTCTTCAAGGCGCTCTGGACGAACAATGCCGTGCACGCGGCCGGAATCGGTATGCGGGCCCTGTCGCTGGTGGATCTCGCGGCCTGGGATCTCGCGGCCCGCGCGGCCGGCCAGTCGGTGTCCGCCTACCTCGGCGGCGGCCGCGAGCGGATGCCCGTGACAGCGATCGTCGGCTACCCGCCCTCGATCTCGGCGGAGGCGACGGTCGCGCAGATCGCTGCCCTCTGGACGAAGGGCTGGCGCCGATTCAAGCTCCCGATCGCCCCGACCCAGGATGGTTCGATCGAGCGTCTGCGTTCAGCGCGTGAGGCCTATCCCGACGCATGGCTGGGGATCGATGCGAACTTCCTGCACAAGACCGCGGCGGACGCAATCGCGTTTGGAAAGCGTCTGGATGGCCTGGATATCGGCTGGTTCGAGGACATGGTCCCGCCAGGCGACGCTGCGATGGTGGCGGAGGTTCGAGGTGCGATTGCCACGCCCGTTGCGATGGGCGACGAGCAGGGCGGCTCATACCATCCTCAGGCCCTGCTGAAATACGACGCTGTCGATGTCAATCGGGTGGACGCCACCACAAACGGCGGGATCACGCGTCTGCGTCCCATCGCGGCAGCGGTCGCGGCGGCCGGCAAGCTCATCTCCCCTCACATGTACCCGCATATCCACTCCCAGGCGCTCGGGGCCCTCGGCCATACGCAATCGCCGATCGAATGGGGGATCCCCGGCACCGGCGTCCATCCGATGGACGACAGCCTCGCGCAGCCGGTGGTTCGAGACGGGCTGATGGATCCACTGCCGGAATCACCCGGGTTCGGCCATCTCGTGGACCCGACGTGGATCGCATCACAGGCGGTCGTTGACCCCGATGGGCTTCTCGACGACCTGTGAACAGGAAGGAGCGCTCCGTTCCCATGGCTACCATCACACGACCGCATCACGTGGGTCTCCAGGTGCGCGACCTGGAGCGGTCCATGGCGTTCTACAGGGACGTGCTCGGTTTCGAGGTCGTATTCGCCTGGAACCCGCAGGCACCGTACGTCGGCGAGCTGGTCGGCTATCCCGAGGTGGACCTTCACTCGGCGATCCTGCGGCCGCCGAACTCCGAGGTCTTCCTCGAGCTGCTCGAATACCGGAACGTGGAACGCACGCCCATCGACACTCGCACCGCGAACCCGGGCACCGCGCACACCGCGTACTTCGTGGACGACCTCGACGCACTGTACGCGGAGCTCGTAGCGAAGGGCGTGGATTCGGTCTCCGCGCCTGTGACACCGACGATCGGCCCCAACAAGGGCGGTCGCGCGGTCTACATGATCGATCCGGACGGGATCCGCGTCGAGCTCATTCAGTCGAAAGTCTCATTCTCCGAGTACGCCGCGGAGCAGGGCCGATGACCGACGAGGCGACTGCCGCCCGGCCCGGGCCGCGCGCCACCCCCGGCGCTGATCCCGCCTCGCCGGGACCGTTGAGCGGGCTGCGGGTCATTGATGCCGGGGTGCTGTTCGCTGGCCCGGTGATCGGGACGCTCCTCGGCGACTTCGGCGCGGACGTCATCAAGGTCGAGCACCCACGCGGCGACGCGCTGCGCACACTCGGCTGGCAGAAGAATGGAGTCTCTCTGTGGTGGGCGTTCGTCAGTCGCAACAAGCGATTGGTATCGCTCAACCTCAGCACCGCCGCGGGAGCCGATCTCCTGAAGGAGCTGATCGCCGACGCCGATGTCCTGATCGAGAGCTTCCGTCCGGGAACGTTCGAGCGTTGGGGCCTGGGTCCCGATGTGCTGCACGCCATCAACCCGCGCCTCGTGATCGTGCGCACGAGCGGGTTCGGTCAGACCGGCCCCCAGAGCCTGCGCCCGGGGTTCGGGACGGTCGCCGAATCGATCAGCGGCTACGCGCACATCAACGGGCAGCCCGACGGTCCGCCGACGCTCCCTCCATTCGCTCTCGGGGACGGCGTTGCCTCGCTCTTCGGAACGTTCGCCACCATGTTCGCGCTGTATCACCGCGACATGCACCATGCGCCGGGACAGGTGATCGACCTGGCAATCTACGAACCCCTGTTCTGGATCCTTGGCCCGCAGGCGCTGGTTTACGACCAGCTCGGGATCGTTCAGGGCAGGACCGGCAGCAGCACCGAGTGGACGGCCCCACGCAACGCCTACCGAGCCAGTGATGGGCGATGGTTCGGCCTGTCTGCAAGCTCGCAGTCGATCGCAGAACGGGTGATGAACCTCGTCGGGCATCCGGAGGTCACGGCTGAGCCGTGGTTCGCCGACCACACCGGCAGAATCCTGCATCGCAGGGAGCTCGACGTCCTCATCGGCGGCTGGATCGCGGAGCACACCGGCGCCGAGGTGATGACGGCCTTCGAGGCTGCCGAGGCAGTCATCGGACCGATCTACTCGATCGCCGACATCTTCGAAGATCCCCAGTACCTCGCTCGGGAGACGATCACGACCGTCGACGATCCGAAGCTTGGCCGCGTCCGGATCCAGAACGCGATCCCCCGCCTCTCCGACACGCCCGGGAAGGTGCGCCATCTCGGCGGCGACCTCGGCCAGCACAACCACGAGATCCTCGGCCGGGAGCTTGGCCATTCGGATGAGGAGCTCGAACGCTGGCGTTCGACTGGCGCGATCGGCGGCCGGGACGCGATGGCGCCGGCGCATCCCGACGGAGGCGAGGCGTGAGTGCGCCGGCGAACGCGCGCGCCATCCTCAGTGCTGGGCGTGTGGAGCGATGCCGAACCTGAAGGACGTTGCCCGCGCGGCCGGCGTGGACCCGTCAACCGCCTCGCGCGTGCTTCGCGGCGATCCCCGCCAGGCTGTCCGCGCTGACACGCGCGAACGAATCCACGAGGCCGCCCGAACGCTCCAGTACCGACCCAATGCGCTTGCACGCGGCCTTCGGACCCGGCGCACGGACACGATCGGTCTGGTGATCCCCAACCTCGACAACCTCGGGTTCAGCGAGGTCCTGCATGGGATCCAGGCTGCTGCCGCGGAGGCGGGCAAGCTCGTGATCATCGTCGAGGCCGATTCTCTGCGGCGAATCCGGCACGGAAGCACCGAGCACTACGCGCGCCTGATCGCTGACGGACGGGTCGACGGTCTGATCGTCGCCTTCGCGACGCTCGAAGATGACGTGGTTGCGCAACTTGCCGAACGCGCGCTCCCGCTGGTCCTCGTCAACCGACGAACCGTCGGCGTCCATGGCTCGGTCGTGGTCGATGATGAAGCCGGCAGCATGCAGGCGGTACGCCACCTGATCGAGTTGGGACACAGGCGGATCGGGTTTGTGGGACTCGAAGCCGATACGGACACCGCGCGGCGACGCGAGCGGGGATATCGACGGGCGATGGAGGTCAGGCACCGGGCGATCAGACGCGAATGGGTGGTCACGGCGCCCCCGACCGAAGACGGCGGGCACGACGCGATCGGGAGGCTCCTTGCCGAGACATCGGCTGACCGCCCGACGGCTGTCTTCGCGGCGAGCCTGCTGGGGGCGATGGGGGTCCTGGCTGGAATGCGCGAGGCCGGCTTGGCGATACCCCTCGACATGTCCCTCATCGCGTTCAACGACCACCCGCTGGCGGCTCACATGGCGCCGCCGTTGACGACCATTCGCATGCCGAATCTGCGCATGGGCCAGGAAGCAGTCCGAATGCTCCTTCGAGCCGTCGAGGGCGAGTCCGTCCAGGATCGCATGATCGAGGACACGCCGGAGCTCGTGGTAAGGGCTTCGACCGGGCCACCACCAGCGCAGCACTCCCCCCGGTGATCCCCGCGCCCACGTAGACGGTCCGCTCGACACAACGGTGACCGGCCTGGCGCATCGAATGGCGCACGCCGTGCCCGCCACTGGTGTTCGCAGGAGCACGGCGCCGGTTGCGCGCGTCCGGTAGGGTGCGGCCATGCATGCCACCCATGGAAGCGCTCAGCCCGATGCCCCTGACGCGACCCCTGGCGCCGACACAACGCGGGCAACGACCGCCGGCGGCGCGACCGTCGAGTTCCAGCGCGTCACCAAGCAGTACGACCCAGGCCAGAAGGGGCCGGGCGCGGTCAACGACCTGAGCCTGACCGTACCCGCGGGCAAGATCTGCGTGCTGGTCGGGCCGTCGGGCTGCGGCAAGACCACCAGCCTGAAGATGGTGAACCGGCTCATCGAGCCGACGAGCGGAAAGATCCTGATCGAAGGCCGCGACATCGCAAAGGAGGATCCGATCCAGCTGCGGCGGCGGATCGGATACGTCATCCAGCAGGTCGGGCTGTTTCCGCACCTCACGATCGGGGCCAACGTCGCGGTCGTGCCGCGACTCCTCGGTTGGGACGCTGAGCGACAGCGCAGGCGCACCGACGAGTTGCTGACCCTCATCGGCCTCGAGCCCGACGTCTACCGCGGCCGCTACCCGAGCCAGCTCTCCGGCGGGGAGCGCCAGCGCGTCGGGGTGGCACGGGCGTTGGCGGCCGATCCGCCCGTGATGCTGATGGACGAACCCTTCGGCGCGGTCGATCCGATCGTCCGGGAGCGCCTCCAGAACGAGTTCCTGCGCCTCCAGGAGGGCCTCGCCAAGACGATCCTGTTCGTAACGCACGACATCGACGAGGCGATCAAGCTCGGCGACCTGGTCGCCGTGATGCAGGTCGGCGGCAAGCTGGCCCAGTTCGGGCCACCGGAGGAGATCCTCACCAACCCGGCATCCGATTTCGTGGCTCGCTTCGTCGGCGCCGATCGTGGCCTCAAGCGCCTCTCGCTGATCCACGTGGGCGACCTGCCGCTCAGCCGGCCGATAACGGCACGAGCCGGCGAGGACGCCGCCGAAATGCGCCAGCGGATCACCTCGCAGACCGACCGTTATCTGCTGCTGCTCGATTCCGATAACCGTCCGATCGGCTGGGTCGATCGCAACAAGCTCCCCAGCTCGGGCCCGTTGTCAGCCGATCCCGCCGTCCCGATGTCCCCGCTCCTCGACCGCGAGACCACGGCGAAGGACGCGCTCTCGATGCTGATCGCGGCCGGGGTGCAGTCGGGCATCGTGGTCGACCGCCAGGGGCGGGTCGAAGGCATCATCAGCATCGCCGACATCAGCGAGCAGCTGACAACAGGCCCCGCGCCATCACCGAGCCCCGCCCCCGAGCCGGCCAGAGCGACTGGCTGATGGACATCGGGTGGATCGTCGACCACCTCGACGACCTGGCCTATCGCACCATCCAGCACATCTGGCTGGCGGGCATCGCCGTGGTCGCGGGCTTCCTGATCTCCCTGGTGCTCGCCATCCTGGCGGTGCGCCGGCGATCCACCTACGGGCCGATCCTGGCCGCCTCGGACATCCTGTTCACGATCCCGAGCGTGGCCGTTTTCGTGGCGCTCGTCCCGATCACGGGCCTCACCACGACCACGGTCGAGGTCCCGCTGGTCATGTACACGCTGCTGATCTTCGTGCGGAACATCACGGCCGGGCTGGACAGCGTCCCGGAGGAGGTGCTGGAGGCCGCGGACGGGATGGGTTTCACGCGCCGGCGTCGCCTCTGGGAGGTCGAGTTTCCCCTGGCGATCCCGCTCATCGTGGCCGGCCTGCGTCTGGCCAGCGTTTCCACGATCGGGCTCGTCACCGTTTCGGGCATCCTCGGTGACAACTTCGGCGGGCTCGGCTACTTCATCTTCGCCGGCTATCACATCGGCTTTCCGACCGAGATCTACTTCGGTGCCGTGCCCTCGATCCTGCTGGCCATCGGCGCCGATGTGGCCTTCGTCCAGCTCCAGAACCGGGCAACTCCATGGGCTCGAGTGGCAGCCGGGCGGGTTGCCTGATGGACATCCTCAGCCAGGCCGTCACGTGGCTAACGGATCCGGCCAACTGGGACGGACATCGGGGAATTCCAAACCGCCTGCTCGAGCACCTGCTGATCTCCGGGATCTCGCTGGCGATCGCACTCGCCATTGCCCTGCCGATCGGGGTGTGGGTGGGGCACACCCGCCGGCACGCCACGCTCGCCGTGAACATCGCCAATATCGGCCGAGCCGTGCCGTCGCTCGCTGCTATCTCGATCGCGGTGCCGATCATGGCGGCCATCGATCCCCAGCTCGGATTCAAGGTCTATCCCACCATCTTCGGCATGGTGGTGCTGGCCGTGCCACCCATCCTCGTCAATACCTATGCGGGGATCGCCGGCGTCGACCGCGATCTGGTAGAGGCCGGTCGAGGCATGGGCATGCGGGAGCGCCAACTCCTGCTCAGCGTTGAGCTTCCACTCGCCGTCCCGATCATCGCGGCCGGCATCCGCTCGGGCGCGGTACAGATCGTTGCGACCGTGACGCTGGGGGCCATCTTCGCCTTCGGAGGACTTGGCCGATACCTGATCGACGGCTACGCCGTCGGCGACTACCCGCAGATCTGGGGAGGGGCGGTCCTTGTGGCCGCACTCGCCATCGCCACGGAGCTGATATTCGTGCTGCTCCAGCGTCGCTTCACGCCGCGTGGCCTGCGACTGCAGCAGCCCCGCTCCGGCGCGGAGCCGGAACCCGAACGCGAGCTGGCGCCAGCCTCGTGAGCGAGGCGGTCTGCTCGACTTCCGGCGCTGGAAGAGAAGATCGACCTGGACCTTGTCGAAAGGCGAACGATCGGTTCGTCGATCCTGTGCCTGAAAGACCACCGCCGGGACTGAATAGATCCCGACACACTGCTGTCACGTAAGGACCGGTATAGTCGGGAGACCTGCGCGGCCGGACCAGAGACCGTGAGGAAGCAAGGAGGTACCCATGCGGCAAACCCGCATGCTCGCCCTCGGGGCGTCTGTGCTCGCGCTCATCAGCGCCTGCACGACGGGTGGGGGCGGCGCATCACCAACGTCGGGAACGAGCGTCGTCCCGCCGACGAGCGCACAGGCCAGCGGAACGCCCGCCGGCCAGAAGGCAACCGTCAAGATCGGCTCTGACGACTTCTATGAAGCCAAGCTCATGGCCGAGATCTACGCGCAGGCCTTGGAGCACGGCAGCTTCACCGTCGAGCGCACCGGCATCGGAATCGGAACCCGCAGCGTCAGCGCCGCCGCGCTCGACAGCGGCCAGATCAACCTCAAGCCCGAGTACATTGGCAGCGGCCTCGGCTTCTACGCCAAGACCGATCTGGCGTGCGCGGCACCCTCGCCCAGCGCGTCGGGCAGCGCCGCACCCGCGATGACCGGCTGCACTCCGACCGGCGATGCAGCGGCCAACTCGGCGGCGCTCCAGGCGCTGCTGAAGCCCAAGGGCATCACGGTGCTCAAGTACTCACCCGCGGCAGACCAGAACGCCTTCGTCGTCCGTCCGGACACGGCGACCCAGTACAGCCTCGCCAAGATGAGCGACGCCACGGCGGTGCAGGACAAGATCAAGTGGGGTCTGGCCACCGACTGTGCCAAGAACCCGCTCTGTGGTGCACCGGGAGGTGCGCTCCAGACCGCCTACGGGATCACCCAGAAGACGATCGACAATGCCACGCCGCTTTCCGCGTGCGACCAGCCGATGGTCAACGCGCTGACGGCCAAGACCATCGACCTGGGCGAGCTTTGCAGCACGCAGCCCGATATCGCCAAGAACAGCTGGATCCTGCTCCAGGACGACAAGAACACCCAGCCCGCGGACAACCTCGCGCCGGTCGTGCGAGACGACCTGCTGGCCGGGGTTGACGCAACAGGCTTCGAGAAGATCCTGAACGACGTCTCCGCCAAGATGGACACGGCCACCTTGACCAAGCTCAACGCTCAGGTCGCCATCGACAAGAAGGACATTGCCGCCGTGGCCACCCAGTGGCTGAAGGACAACGGCTTCGTCCAGTAGGCAGATCCGTTCCGGAACGTTGACCATGAGGCGGTCGCCCTGACGGGTGGCCGCCTCGGTCGTTCTGTCTTGTTCCACAGCGCGAGGAGAGCGCATGGCTGACGAGCATCTCGAAGTCGCCGATTGGCGGCGACGCGTCGCGGCGATGTGGGTTGCGTGGCGGGAGGCGTCCGCGGCGGACCCGGAGGGCGCGACGCAGCGGTTCCGCGCCGACAGGGACCGGCTGTTCGCGGAGCACCCGCAGTCACCGCTGCTCCCCGGGGAGCGCGCCTCGTTCGGCGGCCTTGCCTACTGGCCGTACGACCCGACCTGGCGCATGACCGTTCGGTTCGAGCCGGTCGGCGAGGAGCCGGCGCCGAGCGTCACGCCTGCCCCGTCGCCGTTCGGCGGCTTCGGTAGCTTGGCCCCGATCGCACTGCCCAATTCCGGCGCCGAGACGATCGCATTCCGCAAGATCGGCCGCGTGACATTGGACGGACCGCCAGCAGGACAAGCGCTTCCCGTCTTCTGGATCGAGGGCTACGGCGGCGGCATCTTCCTGCCATTCCGCGACGGGACATCGGGTGCGGAAACCTACGGCGCGGGACGCTATCTGCTCGACACCATCAAGAGCGCCGACCACGGTGGCGATGCGGAAGCCGGCACGCTGCTGCTGGACTTCAACCTCGCATACCACCCTTCCTGCGCCTACGACCCGGAGTGGAGCTGCCCGCTCGCGCCTCCCGAGAGCATCCTGCAGCTGCCGGTCCAGGTTGGGGAGCGGCTTCGCGGCGAGGCGCACGGGTAGTGCGCGTCACCGTCCTGGCCGGGGGGTACGGCGGCGCCAAGCTCAGCCATGGCCTGGCGCTCGAGTCGGCCAGGCTCGCCTCGTCGGGCACGGCTCCGATCGCCCTGGACATCATCGTCAACACCGGCGATGACCTGTTGCTGCACGGCCTCCACGTCTCGCCGGACCTGGACACCGTCATGTACACGCTTGCGGGGCTCGCCAATGACGAGACGGGCTGGGGAGTTCGCGACGAGACATGGTCCGCGGCGGCGCAGCTCGAGCGGTACGGCGCGCAGACCTGGTTTCGCCTCGGCGACCGGGACCTGGCCACCCACATCCGCCGCACCGAGCTGCTGCGCGCAGGCGAGGGCCTGACCGAGATCACGCTCGGGCTGGCCGCCGCGCTGGACGTCCGAGCGCGACTGCTGCCGATGTCCGACCAGCCGGTACGGACGGAGCTGCTGACCGACGAGGGCTGGCTCGAGTTCCAGGACTACTTCGTGCGCCGCGGTCATCGCGACGAGGTGCGGGAGATCCGTCAGCGCGGCATCGAGACGGCACACCCGACCGCCGAGGTTTTCGACGCGGTCCGGGCAGCGGACCTCATCGTCTTTGCGCCCTCCAACCCGTTCGTGAGCGTTGGGACGATCCTGGCGCTGCACGGAATGAGCGAGGCGCTGGTATCGGCTCCGGCGCGGATCGTGGCCGTCAGCCCGATCGTTGCGGGCGAAGCGTTGCGCGGCCCGGCCGACCAGATGCTGGCCTCACTCGGCGGCGAGGCGAGCGCCAAAGGGGTCGCGGGCCATTACACATCGCGCTATCCGGGCCTGCTGGACGCGTTCGTAATCGACCGCGCCGATGCCGGCGTTACGGCCGAGATCGAGGCACTCGGGCTCGAGGTGCTCGTGACCGGGACCGTGATGCGCGATAA
The DNA here is from genome assembly GCA_038253685.1 of Candidatus Limnocylindrales bacterium. Classification (GTDB taxonomy): domain Bacteria; phylum Chloroflexota; class Limnocylindria; order Limnocylindrales; family CSP1-4; genus JAFMJV01. Next base: position 33,441 of record JBBSGX010000003.1, read on the forward strand.
CGAGGATCGCCGGCAGCTCGCGGCCGAGATCCTGGAGCGATTCGCGCCTAGAGGCGGCTGATCGCGATCTTCGCGAGCCCCTGTGCGATCGGAAAGTAATCCTGGTCCAGCGGCGAGCCGATGGGGATGATCTGGACCTGAAGGGTCCGGCCGTTGCCGAGATCCACCCAGAGTTCGGTGATGCTCGGTGACCACCACGCGTCGCTGCCCAATCCGGTCACGGTATGGCCGTCGGCGAAGTCGCGTCGGGCTCCGGAGATGTTGTTCGCGTTGTCCGTCGAGACGACGATGGTCATGTCGTTGCCTCGCGTCGTGTCCCCGACGAAGTCGCAGTCCGAGCCGTCTCGCCGCCCGGCCGCAAACGGCAGCCCCGCCGCCTGCTGAACTTCCGCCTGGGTCACCAGCCTGCAAGGGTCAAGACCGGTCCCGGTGCTGGGGAGGGTCCCACCGCTCGTCGGACCTGGGGAAGCGGGCGCAGTCAATGCTGAAGCGGTTGGACCGGCGGGGTTTGGGCTGTCCGTGAGCGTGGCCGTGCCGGGCGACGCCGGAACCGTCTGCGGAGAACAGCCCCACAGCCAGATGGCAGCGAGGGCCGGGACGAGGAGCCGTATGGACGCCGAACGCACGATCGCCCCTACAGCCTACTGCGCGAAATAGGCGTTCGCGAGCTTCTGCGCCAGGTCCAATCCCGCGGCGTCGTCGCTGGTGACGAGCAGGATCACCAGGGTGTCCCGCCGAGATCGACGTACAGCTGGTGAAACGACGGTCCCCAGAAGGCAGCGTGGCCCGCCACGGTCATGTCCTGGCCCGCGGGATCGACCAGCTTGGCCGTCGCGATCGTCTCCTTCGTGCCCTTCCGCACGTTGAAGCCCGATACGGTTCCTGAGAGGCTCGCGTCGACAAAGGTGCAGTTGTTCGCGGTGCCTGCGTCAGCGAGTGTCCAGTTGATCCCTGTCGCCGCATCGGCCTTCGCGATGCTCAGGACTGCGCAATCCCCGCCGACGCCGAGCGATGGGATCCCGAAGCTCGGGATTTCGACGCTCGGGATGGCGATGCTGGGGATGGCGATGCTCGGGATCGAGAGGCTCGGAATGGCGATGCTCGGGATCGAGATGCTCGGAATGGGCGGCAGGCTGACGCCCGGCGGAAGCGTTGGAAGGCCGGGACCGCTGCTGGCCGGTGCGCTGACGGTGACGCACGCTCCGAAGACGACCAGCGCGAGCACGGACGCGGCAATCGGCCGCACTCCGGCCCAGAATTTCGGCACCTATATCTCCCCTTGATGACGGCCTCGCGGGGCCCGTGGTCCCCCAGCGGTGGCTCTTATACCACGAACCCTGCCGCCAGCCCTGGTGCCCGATATCTCGTCCCTCGATGACGGCTATGCGGGCCCGTGGCCCCGGCGCCGGGTCCAATACTACGAATCCTGTCGCGGGCCCGGGCTGGCGTCCGCATCACCCCGGCTACCATGCGGCACATGGAAACCTCTCGCCGAGCGCCTCGAATGCACGGCGCCGGCCTCGAATCGCTCGATGCACTGGTGCCCATCCGCAGCCTCGCAGGCGGCAAGGCGCGGCTCGGCGGAGCGATCGACGCCGAAGAGCGCGAGGAGCTGCTGGTCGGGATGCTGCGCCGGACCCTGGAGCTGTTGGTGGAGTGGCCGGCCTGTCGCACCGTCCAGGTCGTGAGCGCAGACCCGCGGGCCCTGGCGGTCGCGGCCGCCGCCGGAGCGCACGCCCTCTCGCAACCCGGAGAGGGACTCAACGCGGGCCTTCGGCTCGGCCTGGATACTGCGCGCGAGGCGGGCGCGACCGCAGTGCTGATCCTTCCCGCGGACCTGCCACTCCTCGCGACCTCGTCGCTGGATCGGCTGCTGGACGCCGCGGATGCCGCGCTGGCCGCCGGTTCGGGACGGCCGCTGGTGGTGATCGCGCCGTCCGATGCGCGCGGCGGCACGAACGCGCTGCTGCTCTCCCCGGCGGATGTCATCACGCCCTGCTTCGGCACGGCCAGCTTCGAGGCACACGCCCGGGCAGCGGCGGCTGCCGACGCCACGCTCCAGCTGGTCACGGATCCCGGCCTCGGCTTCGATCTCGACACGCCGGAGGACCTGGACATCCTGCCCACCGACCTCGTCGAGGAGCTCATGGCGCTCGGGCGAGATCCGGTCAGGACGACCGCCGAATGACGTCGATGCCGGAGCGACCTTGAAGGGACGTCTCCTCGCGGTCGCCCTGCCGGAGCTCCCGGAGGTGCGGCCCGGCGACGATCTCGGCGCGCTGATCGTCGAGGCCTGGCGGGAGCTTTCAGCGGCGGACCCGGAGCTCGCGGCCGCGCCCGGGGACGTTCTGGTCATCACGCAGAAGATCGTGTCGAAGGCCGAAGGCGCGCTGGTCGACCTGCGCACGGTCGAGCCCCGCCCGGAGGCCGTCGAGTTCGCGGAGCGCTTCGATCGCGATCCGCGCCAGGTCGAGGTGGTGCTGCGCGAGTCGGTGCGCGTGGTTCGAATGGAGCGCGGCGTCATCATCAGCCGGACGAAGCACGGGTTCGTGTGCGCCAATGCGGGCGTGGATGCCTCCAACATGGGCACGGACGACACGGTGACGCTGCTTCCCGAGGACCCGGATCGGTCCGCGCGCGAGCTGCGCGATCGCATCGAGCGTGAGCTCGGCGTAGCCGTCGGGGTCGTCATCAGCGACTCCTTCGGGAGACCCTGGCGCTGGGGGATCGTGGACGTCGCGCTGGGCGTCGCCGGCTTCCTGCCTCTCGACGATCAGCGAGGGCTGCCGGACACCGCGGGCCGCGTCATGCGCGCCACGATCGTCGCGGTCGCGGACGAGATCGCCTCGGCCGCGGAGCTGGCCTCGGGCAAGACGAGCCGGCGTCCGCTGGTCCTGGTTCGCGGCGCAACGCTGCCAGCGGGAGAGAGCTCGATCAAGGCGGACGTACTGATGTCACCAGAGGCGGATCTGTTCACCTGACCGCTGCAGGCCTGGGACCGCCCTCCCGTTAGACTTGGCGACGATGAAGATCGGCCTCCAGATCAACTCGTTCACATGGCCCGGCGGAGAGGCGCAGATCGCTTCGACGCTCGCAGGCATCGTTCGTGCCGCCGACGACGCAGGCTTCGATTCGATCTGGGTGATGGACCATTTCTTCCAGATCCGCGGCGTCGGCAAGCCCGAGGAGCCGATGCTCGAGGGCTACACGACGCTCGGCTACCTCGCGGCGCTGACCCGCCGGGCGCGGCTCGGCCTGATGGTGGGCGGCATCCACTACCGCATGCCCGGACTATGGGTCAAGGCAGCCACCACGCTTGACGTGCTGACGGGCGGGCGCTCGTACTTCGGCATCGGCGCGGCATGGAACGAGGAGGAGTCGGACGCGCTGGGCTTTCCGTTTCCGCCACTGCGCGAGCGTTTCGTCCAGCTCGAGGAGACACTGGTCATCGCCGGGGAGATGTGGAGCGGGGAGCACGGCAGCGAAACGTCGTTCGACGGGCGCGCCTTCCATGCCAACCGGCTGCTCAACAGCCCGCAGGCGCTGAGCAGGCCGCATCCACCCATCCTGATCGGAGGCGGCGGGGAGCAAAAGACGCTGCGCCTCGTGGCCCAGTACGCGGATGCGTGCAACGTTTTCGGCAACCCGGACATGCTGCGCCACAAGTACACGATCCTGCGCGAGCACTGCGAGGACCTGAAGCGCGATTACGACACGATCGAGAAGACGAACCTCGCGAGCGTCTCGCTGACGCCGACGGGGGCACAGGGCTCCTTGACGCCGTCGGCGCTCGTCGATCGACTCGGGGCGTGGGCGGAGGCGGGCTCGATGCAGACGATCTTCAGCCTGCGCGAACCCTGGGATCTCTCCAAGTTCGAGCTGATCGCGCTGGACGTGGCGCCGCAGGTCCGGGACATGGGGCCGCGCAGCCCAATCTCCTGAGGCGGCGCCGGCGGCGCCCTACGTGTGCTCGACGCTCCCCGGGGAGTCGCCGCCGATCTGGGTGCCGCGAAGCTTGTCCGGCACGTGGGTGCCCGCCGGGGCCCGCGGCGCAGGATCGGGTGGGCGCGGCAGCGTGGGCGCACCGGACACCGCTGGCACCTGCGAGGTCTCGTCCTCCTCCGCGAAGCGGGCCCGCAATCGGGCACTGAGAAGCAGGTACAGCCCGGTCACGATCGGCACGAGCGGCCACCAGTCGACCGCCACCTGCAACAGCTGCACTCCCAGACCGGCGGTGTAGACCACGGCGCCAGCGGCGAGCAACAGGCTTCCGGGCACCACGGGCCACCAGCGGACCTCGCGAACATCGAATACGAGGCCCAGGATCCAGGCCAGGTAGAAGCCGCCGGCGAGGCTGATCAGGAAACCCGCGGCGCCGACGTCGGGGCTGCCCCTCGTGGCGACCAGGATCCCGAGACCGAGCCCGCTGATGACGCCTCCGGCCACGAGGGGACCGAGCGATCGCATCAGGAAGAAGAGCCCGAGCAACCCGAGCCCCACGAGCAGCGGCACAATCGTCACAAGGTCGGGGAAGAGCCGGTTCCCGAGCCGCTCGAAGCCCACCAGCAGCAGCATCGCGCCGATGATCCAGTCGCGATTCAGGAGCCTCACGCAGTCCAGTATGCCACCCGCCGATTCGCGTACAGTCGGGGCCATGGACCGCGTCGCTCGCGCCGCCGCGCACCTGCGTAAGGTGGCACTCGCCTACCCCGAGGCGTGGGAGGACCACCCATGGGGCGATGACGTGATCAAGGTGCGCACCAGGATCTTCCTCTTCCTGGGCGAAGGCGAGAAGTTGTCGGTGACGACCAAGTTGCCGACTTCGAGCGGGATGGCCCTCGCCGAGCCCAATGCGCGCCCGACCCCCTACGGGCTGGGCCGCGCCGGGTGGGTGTCGATCACCTTCGACGCGGACGCGGAGCCGCCGCTGGACATGCTCGAGCTGTGGATCGACGAAAGCTACCGCGCCGTCGCGCCCAAACGGCTTGTGGCAGCCTTGGACACGCGTAGCGAGGGCTGAGCGCCCGAGGGCCGGTCCTGGCCGCCCGTCCAAGGCGACCCTGATCGGTTGACCGATCAGACGGGCCTCGAAGTCCGGCTCGGGCGCCTGGAGGCGGACCTTCGGACTCAGTTCGATCGGTTGGTCCTCGGAGCCGCCTCCCAGACACGCAGAAGGCCGCTCGGCGATACTGGGGCAAGGTTGCGCTCCGGGGAGCGGTTGGACGGATACTCCCGGGGAGTATCCAGGCGCACAGAATGCTACGATGGGGCTCGATGACCCAGACGCGTTTTCCCACGATTTCCATCATTGATGACGGTTCCACGGCGGCGGCCGACGTACTCGTTCCTCGCACGGCCGGCGGCAACGGCGCGTCCCCCGAACCCGGCAGCAACCACAGTCACATGGTGATCGTGGGCTCGGGCCCGGCCGGTCTCACCGCCGCCATCTACGCG
>JBBSGX010000004.1:0-38369 GCA_038253685.1 Candidatus Limnocylindrales bacterium
ATCGCCCCGAACGTCACAATCGCGCCCAACCCGACCGTTGCCCCCGTCCCCACCATCGCACCGCTCCCGACCTCGGGCCCGAACCCGCAGATCTCTCCGATCCCGACGCTGCCTCCGGCCGGCGACACGCTTCCGCCCGCCTCGCCGTCGCTGATCGCCAGTCCGGCAGCCATCGCGTATCCGCTCACCATCACCGACGACGAAGGCACGGCCGTCACCATCCCGGCCCGACCGCAGCATGTCATCAGCCTCTCGCCCGCCAACACCGAGATCGCGTTCGCGCTGGGCGCCGGCGACGAGCTCGTGGGCGGAACGGCGTTCGACGACTTTCCACCAGAAGCAGCGGCGCTACCCGACGTCATCACCTCCGTCGAGGTGTTGACCGAGAAGGTCGTCAGCCTCGAGCCAGACCTCGTGCTCGCCGCCGGCAACGGCTTCAACCATCCCGCGGACATCACGGCGTTGCGCGATCTCGGCTACCCGGTCGTGGTCGTCTATGCGCAGTCCGTCGACCAGGTCCTCTCCGACATCCGGCTGATCGGTCTCGCCCTGGGCGTGCCGGGGCCCGCCGCGACGATGACCGCCGACATGGAGGCGCGGCTCGGGACGGTCAGCGCCGCGGCGTCAGCGCTCGGCAGCCGGCCACGCACGTTCTACGAGATCGGGTCGGGGCAGGAGATCTTCGGTCCCGCGCCGAAGTCCTTCCTCGCCGACCTGATCGACCTCGCCGGAGGGGACCCCATCACGACTGGCGATCCGAGCGTCTTCGCCATGCCGCTCGAGCGTCTCGTGAACGCCGACCCCGAGGTCATCGTGGTCGGAGATGCGCTCTACGGCGTGTGTCCAAAGGACGTCGAGAAGCGATCTGCATGGAAGGGCATGACGGCAGTCAAGAACGGCGATGTGCGTCCCGTGAACGACACCATCGTCACCCGCCCGGGCCCGCGGCTTGCTGACGGTTTCGCGGCCCTGTCCCGCGCGATCCACCCGGACATCTCGTTGCCCGGCTTCCCGCCCGACGCACCAATCTGCGCCTCCCCGTGAGCACCGGGCTTGCTCCTGGGCTCGCGCACGTCCGCCTCGGCCGGTTCGAGGCCATGCGGAGACGTCCCGTGCTGCTCTTCGCGGCGGGACTTGCCGTGCTGCTCGCAGCGGTCGTGGCCGGGGTCGTGCTGGGAAACGTGCCGGTCCCGCCCTCGGACACGCTCGCGATCCTCGGCCACCGCTTCTTCGGCATCCCGGCCGAGGTCACGTGGCCGGCCTCGGCCGAGACGATCGTCCTGGAGCTGCGCCTGCCCCGCGTCCTCAGCGCCATGGTGGTGGGGACGGGCCTCGCGGTGGCAGGTGCCACGTTCCAGGGCCTGCTGCGCAACCCGCTCGCCGATCCCTACGTGCTGGGCACTGCCAGCGGGGCGGCGCTGGGAGCGGCGGTCGCCGTCGTGATCCCGGTGCAGGTCGCGTTCCTGGGTCTCGGCCTTACCAACCTGCTGGCCTTCGTGGGGGCGTTGGCCGCCGTGGCCATCGTCCTGCGCCTGGCGGGCGGCGGCGGGGGCGGATCGCTCACATCAATGCTCTTGACGGGGTATGCCGTCGGCTCGCTGCTCGCCGCGGGCCTCTCGATGGCCATGTATCTGTCCGGCCAGAACCTGCGCCAGATCTTCTTCTACCTCCTCGGCAGCTTCGCGACCGCGTCGTGGGCACAGCTCGCGTTCGGACTTCCGATCATCGCCCTCGGGACCGCCCTGATCATCGGCCGGTCGCGGTCGCTCAACGCCATGCTGCTCGGTGAGGAGGCGGCAGTCCATTTCGGCCTCAACCTGCGCCGAGAGCGGGCGATCCTGCTCGGGCTCGCGTCGCTGGTCACGGCCGCAGCGGTGGCACTCGCCGGGCTGATCGGCTTCGTCGGGCTCGTCGTGCCGCACGTGGTGCGGCTGGTGGTCGGCCCGAACGCGCGGCTGGTACTGCCACTTGCCGCCCTCTACGGCGCGAGCTTCCTGATCCTGGCGGACCTCGTCGCGCGCATCCGCGGCGAGCTTCCCGTCGGCATCATCACCGCCGTGGTGGGCGCGCCGTTCTTCCTAGCCCTCCTGCGGCGCTTCCGCGCCGGTTACGAACTGTGACGGGCGATCGATGAGCGGGCTTGCGGTCGAGCTTCGCGCGGTCGGGCTGGCCTATGGCCGGAGGCAGGCGCTGGCGCAGGTCGACGTCAAGATCGAGGCGGGCGAGCGCGTCTGCCTCATCGGGCCGAACGGCGCCGGCAAGTCCAGCCTGCTGCGGTGCCTCACGGGCCTCGGGCAGGGCAGGACTGGCCGCGTGCTGCTGGACGGAGCTCCGCTCGAAGAGCTCGGCAGGTCTCGTCTCGCGCAGAGCGTGGCGGTTGTTCCAGGCAGCATCTCCCTCCCATTCGCGATGCGGGTCGAGGAGGTCGTTGCGCTCGGCCGGACACCCTGGGAGCACCCGCTGCTCGGGGCGCGGCCCGCGGACCACGTCGCCGTCGAGGCCGCCATGCAGCGCGCAGGTGTCACTGCCCTGCGGGATCGCGACGCCCGCGAGCTCTCACTGGGGGAGCGCCAGCTCGTGGTCCTCGCCATGGCCTTGGCGCAGGCAGGACGGTTGCTCGTTCTCGACGAGCCGACTGTGCACCTGGACCTGCGCCACCAGGTGGAGGTCATGCATCTGCTGACCGATCTCAATGAGCGCGACGGCCTCACGATCGTGGCCGTGCTGCACGACCTGGGACTTGCGGCGCACTTCTTTCCGCGGCTGCTGCTCCTCGATGGCGGCCGGCTGGTGGCCGACGGGCCACCGTCCGAGGTACTGACGCCCGACCGAATCCGGGACGTGTACGGCGTTGATCCGCGCTTCGTTCCGGTGGTTGCGGCGCGCACCTGAGGGGTCGTCGCACAACACGGCGTAGCGTGGCTTCGTCTGCGAGGTGAGGATGACTGACGACGAGACCGTGGCGCCTGTCCCTGCCGGATTCGTGCCCGGGCCTCCGTCCGTGCCGTTCGGCTGGCGGAACGTCGATGGGACGATCGATGGCGGGAGACTGATCGAGCCCATCGCGGAGCCCGCAGCCCGGCGCGTGCTCCTGCTAGCGATCGCGATCGGTGTTCTCTGCCAGCTTCTCTTCGTGCACCAGGAGGGTGGCTGCTGGCCGTCAACGTTGCCGGTCCGCAATCCTCCGTGGCGAGCCAGAACGTGGCGCGCGCTCGACCCGGCGCAGGTCCCGGCTGACGGCGCGTCCGGTCTCGACGCGGCCTACCTGGGTGCGCTCGGCGATGACGCGGTGCGGGTGCTCCTCGATGGCCTGCCGTCGATGAGTGCATAGGATCGCACTGTCGTGGCGAGCTACCTGGTGCGCCGCCGCACGCAGCTCGACGCACTCTCGAGCGCCGACGGCTGGCCCTCCTGGAACCTGTCGCGAGAGCGCGCGCGAGCCCTGCTGGACGCAGCGACCCTTCCCTGACCGTTGCAGCCCATGGGGACGCGACCCTGCAGGACCGTGCGGCTGGCGCCGCTAGGGTCCGTACCCGAGAACGGGAATCCCGAAGGATTCGAAGTCGCGAGCGTTACGGGTCACCACGGTGGCGCCGAGGCGCCATGCGACACCCGCGATGAGCGCGTCCCCGACGCTCGGTTTCCGGCGGCCGGCTTTGACCTGATCCCGTCGTCGATCACCGGACCATCGGGCACCATCTGGATCGACTGCGACGTACTCGAGCGCGTCCAACAACGACCTCACCCAGACCAACTCCTGCGGTCGCCCTCCAGACAAGGTCTCGCACGAGACGACATCACAGGTGTAAAGCTCGCCGCTGCTGCGATAGAGCTGCTCCACAACTTCGACTCCCGGAGGGAACCCGACGGCATAGTCGATCACCACAGTCGAATCCAGGAGGTACTTCATTCGTCGTCCGCCTCGTTACCGATTTCGCGCTGCTCACGTACCCACCGATAGGACTCTTCTGGGGTCATGTAGGAGGGCGTTCCGACAAAAGCGCCCCGCAGCTGATCGAGGGCCTTGCGCAGTCGTTCACGCTTGACCTTGGATTCCACGGCATCCGCAACGAAGGCGCTGCGCCCCCGTGGACCGGCCAGGGCGTCGACTTCGCGAAGCAGCTCTTCGGGAAGCGTCACGTTCGTACGCGTCAATGCCATCGAGGTTAGCCTCTCCCCCAAGTGTGCAAGATCGTGTGGGACCATATCACACTGGTTCCTTCGCGGCCATGGTCTCCGGCACGCGCGAGCGGGCGGTGCCGACGTTCTCGAGGCCTACCCAGTCGAGCCGGCAGTCAGTCGGCGATGGCGAGGACCCAGCGCTGCGCCAGCCGCCGGGCCGGCCCGTGATGCAATTGCGCCTCGGCAGAGCCCGGGCGCCGGGACGTCAGGGCGTCGCGGGAGCCGCCGGACCGGGAACGCCACGGCGCGTCAGCTCGGCGCCAAAGCCGTCGAGGTCCTCGACACCGACGTAGACCAGCGTGGCGTGCCGGATCCATCCGATGCGGCGCGGCGTTCGCAGCCAGAGGCGGATGGCGGGCTGCTCGCTGCCGAGGAAGCTCACATCGTTCTTGAAGATCGTGTGCCGCACCGCGATGGCACGCCACCATACGAACGGCCCGTCTCGATCCCAACGCTCGATGTCCGCGACTGCGATCCGGGCGCCGAACCAGCCGAAGCGGATCACGACCTCGTCCCCCTCGAACGCCGCCTCGGCGCGCCGCTCCGACCAGACACCCCACGGCACCAGGAGCGGGCGCGTCCGCCGGCCGATGCGGATCGGGAAATGCGTCGGGCCCGTCGAGCTGGCTGTGGAGGACGTTCCGCCGGAGGTCATGTGCCTATTCGCGCTTGCGGGGTGGGTCGTAGAAGGGGAGCTCCACGACGCTCGCGCCAACACGCCCGCGCCGGCCTTCGACCGTCCATTCGACCTGGAGCCGCGAGCCCGGAGCCTCGTATTCGGGCGTCACTGAGCCCAGGGCCAGGTTCTTCTTGAGGATCGGGCTCCACGTGCCGCTTGTGGCCCGCCCGACCTGCCCGCCGCGCGCGTAGAGCGGCACCTGCGTGCGCCAGGCCTGTGCGCTGAGCGTGGGCGAGAGGCCCTGGCCGGCGTAGAGGCGCTCGAGATCATCCCAGTCCAGCTCCAGCCCGACCAGCCGGCGTCCCGGTCCGCCACTCGCCTCTTCGCGTCGCAGCGCCGCTCGCCCCACGAAGGGCGTCTTCTTGTCGAGCGCCACGAGACGCCTGAGGCCGATCTCGAACGGCGAGTAGCTCTGCTCGGGGATCAACGCGTGGCGGGCGCTCGCGTAGTCGACCTCGAGCAGGATCAGGCCCGCCTCGATCCGCGCTACATCAAGCGCGAGCATGCCCGCGGCACGGATCCCGAACGGCTGCCCTGCCTTCATGACGGCATCCCAGAGCGCCGACGCCTTCTTGGCATCGACCCAGAGCTCGTAGCCGAGGTCGCCGGTGTAGCCCGTGCGGCTGACGTCGATCTCGGTGCGGCCCACGCTGGCGGCGCGGCGCCGGTAGTAACGCAGGTCGCCGAAGGAGTCGCCGGTGACGGCCTCGAGCACATCCCGGGAGAGCGGCCCTTGCAGCGCCAGCGCCGCGACCGAGTCGCCGACGTCGTCGATCGATACATCCAGGCCACGCGAGTTGAGCCGCAGCCAGCGCAATTGGGCATCCGCGGCCGTCCAGCGGAACGTGGTCTCATCCAAACGGGCGATCGTGCCGTCGTCGACGACCTTGCCGTGCTCGTCGCACCACGGGCTGTAGACCACCTGCCCGACCTTGATCTTCGTGGCATCCCGGGTAACGACGCGGTCCACCAGGCGCACCGCGTCCGGCCCACCGACGCGGTACTTGAACAGCGGGCTGACGTCGATCAACGCCGCCGCGTTGCGGATCGCGTTGTACTCGATGTCGTGGCTTGCGGCGTACGCACTCGACGCGAAGAAACCGCTCCACTCGCGCCACTGGCGCTTGACGTTGAGCGGAAGCGCGCGAGCGTCGAAGGGTGAGCCGGTCGCCATCGCCCGGAAGTATGCCGGTCAGGCCCCGGGTCCGTTCCGCTGCGTGGCTCGGCCGTTTGGTGAGGGCGGAAGCTCCCGGGCTACGCCCGTTGCGTGAGCAGGCCGAAGGTAGCGCCCTGTGGATCCGACAGAATCGCAAAACGGCCGCCCGGGAAGTCGTCAGGCGGCAGCATCTCGTGCGCACCCGCTTCGATGGCGCGTGCGTACGACGCGTCCACGTCGTCAACGGTGAAGTACACCATCCAGTAGCTGGGCACCTCGGCCGGAACCATCGGGTTCATCTCCATGGCACCGGCAATACTCTGACCGTCGACCTGGAACTCCGTGTAGGGCGGCTGGTCCTCGCCCATTGGACTGGTCTTGGTGGTCCAGCCGAACAGCTGCTGATAGAACGGCAGGGCGCGTTCGAGGCCCCGAGCGTTGAGCTCGGCCCAGCCGTAGGTGTTCGCGCCCTGTGTCTGGAACCCGCCCATGGCCGTCGACTGCCATGCCGAGATGAAGGCGCCGGCCGGGTCCTGGAAGACCGCCATGCGACCCTGATCGCCGACGTCGAACGGTGGAGCGATCACCGTGCCGCCTGCCGCGGGCACCTGCCCCGCGAGCGCATCGACATCGTTCGTGCCGATGTAGAACGACCAGGCGGTCGGCTGATCGGGCGACTGGGTAGGCCCGATTCCGGTGACGTCCTTGCCGTCGATCCTGGCGAGCGCGTACCCGCCGTACTGGGGGTCTGAGTTGACCTCCACGTCCCAGCCGAACAGCCGGCCATAGAACTCGCGGGAACCCGCCGCGTCCGAGCTTGCCAGGTCGACCCAGGCGGGCTTGTTGACGGTCGTTGCAACGGCATCTGTCACGGTGCGCCTCCTCGAATGGTTGATCAGGGCGATTCTGGCACTGTCTCATGATCGACGCTTCTGGCGTCGCGAACGATCTGCTGCCCGCTCACCTCGTCGCCTACGCAGGCGACGGTGATGGTGCGTGCATTGCCGTCCGAAACGGCCCGGCGATCGGCGCCCTTCTTCGCGCCGAGCAGGGCGATGGCCCGGGAGCGTCGCAGCTGCTCGCCATCGTGGGCCACAGCGAGTGGGGATCCGACCCCGCGTCCGGTCTCAACGCACTCGCGGACGTCACCCTGGGGAATCCCGAGTCGGCTGTCGAACGCACGGGTCACGCGTCGCTCGCCCACCGCCGTGCCGGCTTCCCCTTCGTGACGGTCGGCCGCATCGATGCCTTCGCATCCATGCATGACTGGGACTCCCTCGCGGACCTCATCCCCTTGGCGCGTGCACAGGTTGATCAGATGCGCCTGCTGGGGCCAGGTGCCGACCGTGCGGAGGGCGTCCTGCAAGTCGCTCGAGGGGACCGAGCTGAGGCCGTGCCCCTACTCCGCCGCGCCCTCGAGGGGTTCACCGAGATGGGGATCGTGCTCGAGGCGGCCCAAGACGCGGAAGTTGCTGGCGGATCTCGTTGAGGATCCGGGGAGCAGGCTGTGTTACCCGACGCGGCTTTGACCGCATACCGCGAGATCGGCACGACGATGCGCGCGGAGCGCATGGCCGCTTCCAACTCGCAGGCAAGAGTGAGGTAAGTGCCAAACGACATGATTCGAGCGTGGACGGCTGGCGGATTGGAACGGCATTGCGTACGGTGCGACGGCGATCGGGGTTGCGTCAGGAGGATCTCGCCCTACGCGCGGGCGCAAGTCGATCGACGGTCTCGCGGGTCGAACGCGGCGACCTCGCGGGCGTAACCCTCGGCACAGCGGCGGCGCTGTCCAGTGCGTGCGGTGCTCGCATCGACCTCAAGGTCTACTGGCGCGGCGCGGCGATGGACCGGCTGCTGGATGAGGGACACGCGCTACTGGCAGGCTCAGTCGTGGACCTGCTGTGTGGCTGGGGCTGGGCGAGCGAGGTCGAAGTCAGCTTCAGCCATTTCGGAGAGCGTGGCTCCATCGACATTCTTGCCTGGCACGCGTCGACGCAGACGTTGCTCGTCATCGAGATCAAGACAGAGCTCGGGTCCGTGGAGGGGACGCTTCGGCCCATGGACGCCAAGGTCAGGTTGGCCGCGCTCATTGCACGCGATCGGTTCGGCTGGCGCGCGAGCCAGGTGGGCCGGCTCCTTGTCTTTCCGGCGGACGCCACGGTGCGACGCCAGGTGGAGAGGCATGAGGCTGTCTTCGCTACGACGCTGCCCGCCCGCTCGGTAGACGTGCGGCGGTGGTGCGAGAGCCGGTCGGCGCGGTGCGCGGGATCTGGTTTCTTTCAGATTCTCGTCGCACGCGCCTTGCGCGGAATCCTTCAGCCATCCAGCGCGTCAGAGCGCCGTCCGGACCGCCCGCGGAGCGTGCGAAGCACCCGGTCGAGCGCGGCAAACGAGCCTCCGGAGGCGCGGCTCCCGCGTAACGCTCACCCGACGAGAATCTGGCGGGCACTCACCATCGTCCGCGTCCCAACGCTCACACCACGAGAATCTGGCGGGATTCGGCCACGTGCTGCTCATCCCGCCGCCGACCGCCGCCCCGCCTGTACCATGCACGGCCGGGAGAACAGCGGCTGGGAACGCCGCATCGAGGGTTGAGGGAGGCGCGTGCCGCAGCAGTACGACACGGTCGTGATCGGCGGGGGACACAACGGGCTTGTGGCGGCGGCATACCTTGCCCGCGGCGGCATGAAGACGCTCGTGCTCGAGCGCCGCCACGTCCTCGGGGGCGCGGCCGTGACCGAGGAGGTCTTCCCCGGCTTCCGCTTCAGCGTGGCCAGCTACGTGGTGAGCCTGCTGCGGCCGGAGATCATCCGCGACCTCCAGCTGCCGCGCCACGGTCTCCAGATCCTGCCGCTCGACGGCACGTTCACGCCGCTCGACAAGGACTACCTCTGGCGGACCGACGACCATGGTCAATCCATGCGCGAGATCCGCCGCTGGAACGCTGCGGATGCGGAGGCCTACGAGGAATACGGCCTCCTGATGGTGGAGATGGCGCGCTTCATCAAGCCGATCCTGGGCATCGTGCCGTTGGATCCGCAGCGCCCGGATCCCCGCGAGGCGATGCCGCTGGCAGGGCTCCTGCGCACCTTCTCGAAGCTGCCGCGGCGTCAGCAGACGGCGTTCGTCCAGCTCATGACCATGAGCGCCGCGGACTTCCTCGACCAGTGGTTCGAGACGGATCCACTGAAGGCGACGATGTCCGCCTCAGGGATCATCGGCACGTTCCTCGGCGTCCGCTCTCCGGGCACGGCCTACGTCCTGCTGCACCACTACATGGGCGAGATCGACGGCGCGTTCCGTGCATGGGGCATTCCCAAGGACGGCACGGGCGGCATCAGCAACGCGATCGCCCAGGCGGCGCGCAGCTTCGGCGCCGAGATCCGTACCGAGGCCCCTGTGGTCCGCATCGAGGTCAGGGATGGACGCGCGACCGGCGTGGTTCTCGAGTCGGGGGAGGAGATCCACGCGACCACGGTCCTCGCGAGCACGGACGCCAAGGTGACCTTCCTCGACCTGCTGGAAGCCGGCACGCTGGACCGCGACTTCGAGGACGGCGTGCGCCGCTTCCGCTTCCGCGGCTCGTCGGGGAAGGTGAACCTGGCGCTCGACGGCCTGCCAGACTTCACCTGCCTGCCGGGGCCTGGCGAACACCTTCGCGGGGCGATCAGCATGTCGCCCTCGATCGACTACATGGAGGGGGCCTACGACGACGCGAAGGCCGGCAGCTTCAGTCGCAGGCCCTACGTCGACGTGGTGATCCCCACGCTGGTCGACCCGCGCATGGCACCGCCGGGCAAGCACATCATGAGCTGCTTCGTTCAGTACGCGCCGTATGACCTGGCCGAAGGCACCTGGGACGAGCAGCGCGAGCCATTCGGCGACGCGGTGGTGGACGTGCTCGCGGAGCGCGCGCCGAACATCCGGGACCTGATCCTGCATCGCCAGGTGCTGACGCCGCTCGACATCGAGCGAACCCTGGGCCTGACCGAGGGCAACATCTTCCAGGGCGAGCTGACATTGGAGCAGCTCTTCTTCAGCCGGCCGGTGCCCGGCTACGCCCGCTTCCGGACCCCGGTGCGAGATCTGTGGCTGTGCGGCTCGTCGGCGCACCCGGGCGGCGGGATCATGGGCGCCCCGGGTCGGATCGCGGCCCTCGAGGTGCTGCGTTCGCGCCGCACCGAGACAGTCCGCGCCTGGCGTCCCCGCTGGCGTCGCAACGGCGAGGGAGGTGCCGGCGAGGCCGGCACTGCCCTTCCTGCCGAGGCACAGGCGTGACCGAGCGGCGCTACGACGCGATCGTGGTCGGCGGCGGTCACAACGGGCTCGTGTGCGCCGCCTACCTGGCGAAGGCCGGCCTGCGAGCGCTGGTGCTGGAGAAACGCGAGCACGTCGGCGGAGGGCTCGCCACGTCGGAGATCGCACCCGGGGCGCGGGTCCCGGCACTCGCGCACACGGTGGGACGCTTCCGGGCGTCCGTGGCGCGCGACCTGGACCTCTACTCGCACGGGCTGCGCCTTGTCCAGCCCCACGTCCGGGCGGTCTCGCTGCGTCCCGGTGCGGCGCCGATCACCCTCTGGGGCGATCCGGACCAGACCGCGTCCGAGCTGGCCCGGACCTCCCGACACGACGCCGCGGCGTGGCTCGAGCTGGACCGCCGCGTCCGCGCCCACGCCGGCGTCCTGGATCGACTGATGTCACTGACGCCGCCGGACCCCGCCAGTCCGGCGCTCGCCGATGTGCTCGGCGCGTTGCGTGTCGGATTGCGCTACCGGGGCCTCGGGACGACCGATGCCCGCGAGTTCCTGCGGGTACTGCCGATGCCGATCGCGGACCTGCTGGAGGACCACTTCGATACCGACGGCCTCCGTGCGGCCGTCGCGACCCGCGGCATGCGCTTCACGTCGCTCGGGCCGCGCTCGGCGGGTTCGACACAGGTCATGCTCGCCGACTCTGCAGGCAACGACGGCGGGCTGGCGGGCGAGACGGTCTACGCCCGTGGCGGCCCGGGGGCCCTCGCAGATGCGCTGGCCTCTGCCGCACGCAGCCACGGCGCCGAAATCCGCACCTCGGCCGAGGTCGCGGCCATCCGCGAGGCCGATGGTCGGACCACCGGCGTGGCGCTGGCGTCCGGCGCGCAGATCGGCGCCGATGTCGTCGTGGGTGGGGTCGACCCCAAGCGGCTCCTGCTCGGCCTGATCGACCCGGAGGCGCTGGGCCCGCAACTCGGCTGGCAGGCCGGCAACCTGCGGCTCGACGGGGTGACGGCGAAGGTCAACCTCGCGTTGTCCGACTTGCCCCGCTTCACGGGACTGGAGGGGGACGCCGACCGCGACCGGCTGCGCGGCCGCATCCTGGTCGCTCCGGACGTTGGCTACCTCGATCGCGCAGCGGACGCCGCCAAGTACGGGTGCACCTCGGGCGAGCCCTGGCTGGAGGCGACCATCCCGAGCCTGGTGGATCCGTTGCTGGTGGACGGGGGCGCAAAGGCGGGTATCAGGCACGTCATGTCCGTGCTGCTGCAGGCTGCGCCGTACAAGCTGCGAGACGGCGACTGGGACGCCTGCCGCGACGAGCTCGGCGACCTGGCGATCCGGACCCTGGAGACCGTGGCGCCCGGCATCGGTGCCCTGGTGACGGGGCGGCAGGTGCTGACACCGATCGACCTGGAGCGCGACTACGGATTCTCGGGCGGTCACCCCTTCCACGGCGAGCCGTCGCTCGACCAGTGGTTCGCATGGCGGCCCCTCCTCGGCTGGGCGCGCTACCGGATGCCGCTCGAGGGCCTGTACCTGTGCGGCGCCGGGGCACACCCGGGCGGTGGGGTGACGGGCACCCCCGGAAGGAACGCTGCGCGCGAGATCGTGGCGGATTGGCGCCGCCGGAACTGACGGCAACGTCTAACTGCGGTCCTCGTGCGGCTCCGCCTGCGCCGTGACGATCTCGTCGGCACGTTTCTCTTCCCTGGTATCTGCAACGGCCGAGGGGGCCGGCACGCGTTCCGGGAGTTCCCACTTCCAGCCGTTGAGCCGCTTCAGGAGGCGCCGCGCGGTCAGGTCGAGCTGGATCGGGGTCACCGCGATGCGCCGATTCACCACGGCATGGAAGTCCGTACCCGGATGCGCCAGGCCGGACGGCGGCGCGCCGCCGATCCAGTAATAGGGCACGCCGCGCGGGTCGAGTCGCTCGATCAGCTCATCCTGGTAGATGCGCTTGCCCATGCGGGTGACTTCGATGCCCTGGTATTGCTCGATGGTCAACGCGGGCACGTTGATGTTCAGCAGCTCCCCGGGCCCCAGGCCGTTCTCGAGGATGTTGGTCGCGGTCAGATGCGCGGCCGCTGCCGCCAGTGTGAAATCGGGGTGCTCGTAGTACTCCTGCGAGATCGCGAACGCGGGGCACTCGTTGATCGCCGCTTCCATGGCTGCGCTCACCGTTCCGGAGTAGGTCACGTCGTCGCCCAGGTTCGCGCCGTAATTGATGCCGGAGGCGACCAGGTCGAAACCGATGTCGAAGTAGCCCAGGAACGCCAGGCTCACGGCGTCCGTCGGCGAGCCGTCGACCGACCAGGCGTTCGAGTCGTCGGCGAGGGTGCGCTCGCGCACGCGCAGCGGCCGCATGAGCGTCTTCTGGTGGCCGACTGACGACTGGTTGGTCTCTGGTGCGACCACGTACACGTCGCCGATGGGACGGAGCGCCTGCGCGAGCGCCAGGAGCCCGCGCGACTCGATGCCGTCGTCGTTGGTCACCAGGATGCGCGGCCGGGACGGCCATTCGCTCAGGGGCCTCGCCATGCGCACCGTGGCACGCGCTCGATGCCCGCGCCGCTCGCCCGCCGCCAGGGGCTCCCCGCGCTCGCGGTCGAGGTCTCGACGCTCGCGCCGGGTCGTCTCTCGTTGGCCGTCGCCGCCAACTCCCGGGCGCCCCTGTGGTTGCCGCGCGTCGCGGCGCGACCGTTCGGAGGTCACATGCCCGACTCGGTGCCGCCTGCCGCGGACGCAGGCACGCTGCCCGCCGCGGACGCAGGCACGCTGCCCGCCGCGGACGCAGGCACGCTGTCCGCCGCGGGGACTCCGACGTTGCTCGCGGAAACAGGAGCTTGTGGCACGATCGGTGGCGGCGCAGGCACGCGGACGCGCCTGCCTTCACGGGCCTCGATGCGTTTCACCGCCCGGGTCGTGACGTCTTTTGGGGAGGTCTGGGTGCGGTTGAGGTAGTAGAAGAAGAAGGTGGAGATGACTGCGGCGACCGGGATGGCGAAGATTGCGCCGACCACGCCCTGAACCTTCAGCCCGATGAGGACGGAGATGAGGACGACCACAGGATGAATGCCGACCGAGCTCGCCATGACGCGCGGCGCGACGATGTTCATGACCACGAACCAGCCGACGGCCATCACGATGAAGATGGGCAACGTCTCATCCGGTTTGGCAAGCAGCGCAACCAGCACGGGCGGCGCCCACGAGAAGAAGGGCCCGAAGAACGGCACCATCTGGAGGAGGGCGACGGCGGCGCTCGTCACCGGTAGAAATGGGATGCCAAGCAGCGCGCTGCCGGCGGCCGCGATCGCCCCGTACAGCAGTCCCTGGATGGCCTGACCGCGCAGGAAGCCGCCGAACGCGGACGAGACGCTCGCCTCGAAGAGGTTTGCCTCCTCAGACCAGCGCGGTGGCACCAGCCGATTGACGAACGTCACCATGCGGTCCTTGTCGATGAGGATGAAGAGCGACAGGAACACCACGATGAACAGGTTGCCGATGAAACCGAGCGTGGCACCGGCGAGACCGGTCAACGGTCCGATCAGGCTTCCGGCGAACGTCTTCAGGCTGTCGATCGCCTGGGTGGCGGTGGTCGTCAGGTTGACCTGGAAGCCAAGGTTGTCGAGCCACTGCTGCCAGGGCTTGAGAATGGTCGACAGATTGAGCGTCGGCAGGTTGGCGACGAAGCCGCCGATGGAGGTCGCCAGCGTCCCCGCCAGCAGCAGCAGCAGCGCAACGACCACGACGAACACGGCGAGATAGACCGCCACGACAACGGCCAGCCGCGGCAGCGTGGGGAAGAGCCGCAGGATCCGGCTGACGATCGGCGAGAGCACGAACGCGAACAGCCAGGACAGGATCAGGATCAGCAGGATGTCGCTGAAGTAGAGCGCGACATTCGCAATCAGCCCGAGCAGCACGAGCCCCACGGTGAAGGTCCCCAACACCAGCAGGGCGCGAAGCCAGCGCCACTCGGAGGGCGGGACCCGGGTCACCATGGCAGGAGTCTAGCGCGGCGAATGGCGCGCCCTCATGCGCCCGCGGTCACTATGGAGCCGACTGCGCCTGGAGGATCACGGCACGCGCGGCCGCGATGGGGACGGCGAAGCCGATTCCCTGGGAAGCGTCCGCGGAGGTGATGTCGATGCCGACGACGGCGCCGCTCACGTCCACCAATGGCCCGCCTTCGTTGTGGAAGTTGATCGAAGCGTCCGTCTGGAGAAGCCCGTCGACCGGATCGTCGCGACCCGTAGTCGGATCGCGGACTCCGATGGTGCGGTTGGTCGCCGAGAGGATGCCGCTGCTCACCGAGGCGGACGTGGCTCCGTCCGGGCCTCCAAGCGCGAGGAGTGTCTGCCCGATCTCGAGCTTCGCGTCGTTCGCCAGCTGGCCGGCCGGCAGGTTGCCGGCGTCGATGCGGATCACCACGAGGTCGTGCGCCTGGTCGGTGGCCTTGATCCGTGCGGCGAGGTTGCGTCCGTCGGGGAGCGCCACCTTCAGGGATGTGGCAGAAGCCACCAGGTGCCAGACGGTCACGATGAGGCCATCGGGTGCCACCACCGTCCCGGAGATGGTGGCGGTGATGGTGCCCGGATCCGCGCCGAAGACGGGCCCCGGACCGGTGACGGCGACGGACAGGACGGCCGGTCCGGCCTTCCTGGTGGCGGCCTCGACCACGGATTGCTGATCGCGAGGCGTCCCGCTCACGGCGTTCTGCGCGCCAGCCGTGGGCGTCGCGCCGGCCGTGTTGGGTGTGGCTACGACGGCTGGCGAATCCGTGGGCGGCGGGGCCGACTGGGGCGGCGCCAGGACCGAGACGGCGACGACCGAAGCGAGCAATGCGGAGATGGCGCAGACCGCCAGGATCGCCGGCCATCCGGGCCGCGGCGAGCGTCCGCCGATGCCTTGCGGACCGCTTCGGATGAAGCCGCGCCGCGTCCCAGGTGGACCCTGGATCCAATCGTCCATCGACTGAGCTTACGACGCGGTGCCGTCGGGCGGACCTGATGGAGCGTGGCAGTGCGCGGGCTCCGCGGGTGGGCTGCCGGAGGGCGCGGCGAGTGGCGTGGCGTGGCGTCCAGCAGAACGCGGGTACGCCCGTGCCATAAGGATGCGTCCCAGGCGGCAACAACGCAGAGTGAGCGAAGCCTCGAGGTGCCTGGCGGTCCCGGGGCCCGGGCCCACGCTCGGGTAGCCGCCTTCTTTGCCGAATGAGGCGCAGATACGCCCACGGTTCTGCCTGATGACGCACCAGTTGACAGCGCCGAATCGTCCGGCAGCCGCGGGCCTTCACTCATTCCGCAAAGTGGCGGTACAGGCGCATCCGGGTGCCGGCTCTCCGCCCCGTGCCGGCTCTCCGCCGCGCTACCTCGGGCCGAGGCCCATCCGTTCGTGACACTCGCGCAACGTCTCGGCGGCGACGGGCGCCAGGCGTTCGGCGCCCGCGCGGAGCACCTCCTCGACGTGCCCGGGCCTGGACTGGAGCTCGGCTCGCCGCTCGCGTGCCTCCGCGAAGAAAGCCAGGATCCGGTCCGCCAACAGGCGCTTCGTGTCGACGCAACCCGTGCGGGCCGTCCGTTCGCCGTCCCAGATGGTCTCGTAGTCCTCGCCGAAGAATCGATGCAGCTGGCAGACGTTGCAGATCTCCGGTCGACCCGGCTGCGTTCGCAGAATCCGCTGAGTGTCGGTGACCATGCTCACGATCTGCCGTCGCAGGGTGGGCTCGTCGGCAAAGATGTCGATGGTGTTGCCGAGCGACTTGGACATCTTGCGGACGCCGTCCGTGCCGAGGATGACCGGCGACTCGCTGTACACGGCCTCCGGTTCCGGAAAGACTGGGCCGTAGCGTCGGTTGAAGGCACGCACGATCTCGCGTGCGAGCTCCAGGTGCGCATCCTGGTCACGACCCACGGGCACGTAGCGCGCCTTGTAGATCGCGATGTCGGCCGTCTGCAGCACTGGATAGCTCAGCAGCGCGAAGTTCACGTCGTCCGGCTGGTCCCGCTTCTTCTCCTTGAAGGTCGGAGTGCGCTCGACCCACGGGACCGGCACCACCGTGGCGAGGAGCCACATGAGCTCGACGTGCTCCGGGCGATCCGACTGGCGGAACAGGATCGACTTCTCCGGATCCAGCCCGAGTGAAAGCAGGTCGAGCGCCATCTCGACGGTGTTCTGCCGGATCTGCTCTCCGTCGTGCGTCGAGGTCAGCGCGTGGAAGTCGACGATGCAGTAGATGGCATCGTGCGTCTCCTGGAGCGCGATGTAGTTCCGGAAGGCGCCCAGGTAGTTGCCCAGGTGCGGGAATCCCGACGGTTGGACCCCACTGAAGACGCGCTCGCGCTGGCCGGACGTCGCGGCCGCAGTCGCGTGCGGGGTGCTCATCGGGGTGGTCACGGCGGCCGAGTCTACCAGCGGCGGCAACGCCGCGGCCCGGTGGCTCCCCCCATGGGAGCCCGTTCGGAAGGCTTCCGGCCCGTACAATCCGCGACGTGGATCCCCGGCCGCCCGGCGGCAAACCGTTGCGTGTCGCGCTGCTCGGGCTCGGCAGCGTCGGCCGCCCCGTGGCCGAGCGTCTGCTTGATACGGGGTGGCGCGCGACCGTTGCGAGTCGCGGCGTGACGCCACCGGTCCTGGCGGCAGTCGGGGTCCGTGACCCGGATCGGCCGCGCGGCATCGAGCTGCCGCCCGGCGTGCGTCGTACGGACGACCTCGCAACCCTCGCGGTGGACCCGGAGATCGACATCGTGGTCGAGCTCGTCGGCGGCACCGGGGACGCGGGAACGGCCGTCGACGCCGCCATCGCCGCGGGCAAGAACGTGGTGACCGGCAACAAGGCCCTGATCGCGGCATTCGGCCCTCGTCTCGAAGCGGACGCCCGCGCAGCCGGCGTCGCCCTGCGCTTCGAGGCCGCCGTCGCCGGTGGCGTGCCGGTCCTCGGCCCGCTGGTGCACGGCCTGGCGGCCAACCGCATCGAGGCGGTGCGCGGCATCGTCAACGGCACGACCAACCACATCCTGACGGCCATGGCGCGCGACGGCCGGAGCTACGACGACGTGCTCGACGAGGCAATCACGCGCGGCTACGCGGAGAGCGACCCCTCCGGGGACGTGGAGGGCATGGACGCGGCCAACAAGCTGGCGATCCTCGTTCGGCTCGCCTTCGGCGCGTGGCCCGACGTCGCAGCGCTTCGCCGCTCCACGCCGGCCGTCAAGGGGGACGCCTCACCCGGGATCACCGCGATCCAGACGAGGGAGCTGTCGCGAGCAGCGGACCTGGGATTGACGATCAAGCTGGTGGCGCGCGTGGAGCGCGCCACCGAGGGCGGCTTCGTCGCCGCGGTCACACCGGCAGCCGTTCCGCTCACCTCTGCCCTGGGTCAGACGACGGGTGTCACCAACCTGGTAGAGGTGATCGGCACACCGGTCGGCCGCGTGGCCTTCCTGGGTCCGGGCGCCGGCGGCGACGCCACCAGCAGCTCGATCCTCGGCGACATCCTGGCGCTGGCGCGCGGCGAGGGCTCGACGTGGGACCCACTCCCTGTGGCAGGGGCGGCCCGTGACGTTCCCGACGATCTCTTCGAGCCGCGCGCCTGGTTCTTCGCGGCGGCCGACCTGATCGGAGGGCACGTTCCGGCGCGCATCTCGGAGATTTCGCTTGCCACCTCAGACGAGGCGATCGTGACGCGGCCCATCGCGCTCGAGGATCTGCGCGCTCGCCTCGTCGACTTCGACTGCAACGACGTCACCCTCTACCCTGTGCTGGAGATGGGGCAGGGCTGATGCGAATGAGCGAGGTGCTTCGCCAGCTGCGCGTGGAGCAATCCAAGAGCATCGGCGCGCGGCCGATCCTGTTGCGCCGCTTCGAGCCCTTCCTGCCGACCACCGAGGCAACCCCGCCGCTGTCGCTCGGCGAAGGCTTCACGCCGTTGGTCCACGCCCGCACGCTCGGCCGCGCGATGGGCTGCCCGCTGCTCTTCCTGAAGATGGAGGGTGCGAACCCGACGGGCTCCTTCAAGGATCGGGGCATGGTCGTGGCGGTGGCCAAGGCACTCGAGGAAGGTGCCGAGGCGATCATCTGCGCGTCCACCGGCAACACCTCCGCATCGGCCGCCGCCTACGGGGCGAGTGCCGGCCTGGAGGTCGTGGTGATCCTGCCTGAGGGCCAGATCGCAGCGGGCAAGCTGCTCCAAGCCCAGGTCGCAGGGGCGCGGATCGTCGGCATCCAGGGCAACTTCGACGACGCGCTCCGCGTGGCCAGGGAGATGGGCGAGAACCAGGACCCGGATCACCCGGTGACCCTCGTCAACTCGGTCAATCCCTTCCGCCTCGACGGGCAGAAGACGGCAGCCTTCGAGGTGTGCGAGGACCTTGGGGGTGCTCCCGACTACCTCGCCATCCCTGTTGGCAACGCCGGCAACATCAGCGCCTACTGGCAGGGCTTCTCCGAGTACCGCGCGGCCGGTCTCGTGGAGACGGCGCCGGCCATGCTCGGCTTCCAGGCCGCCGGCGCCGCACCGCTTGTCATCGGCCACAAGGTCGACCATCCCGAGACCGTCGCAACGGCGATCCGCATCGGCGATCCCGCCAGCGCCCAGAAGGCGATGCGCGCACGAGACGAGTCGGGAGGACGGATCGATGCGGTCACCGACGAGGAGATCCTCGACGCCTACCGCGACCTCGCACGGCACGAGGGCGTCTTCTGTGAGCCGGCCAGCGCCGCGTCGGTGGCCGGGATCCGCAAGTTCGCCGCCGAGGGCTCGATCGACCCCGGGGCGACGATCGTCTGCGTGATCACGGGGCACGGCCTCAAGGACCCGGAGACAGCCGGCCGGAATGCTCAGCCGATCATCCACGCCGAGCCAACGCTCGCGGGCGTCCGTCGCGCCCTGAGCTGGTGATGGCGACGGCCCTGGCCGGCCGGACGGTCACGGTCGACGTCCCGGCAACGACTGCGAACCTGGGCGCCGGTTTCGACGTCCTGGCCATGGCGCTGGACCTGCGGAACCTGGTCACCGTGACTGCGGTGGAGAGTCGCGCGGAGCGGGTCAGGATCACCGTCCGCGGCGAGGGGGCCGGGCGGCTGCCGGGAGATCGTCGCAACCGCTTCGTCCGCGCCCTCGAGACCGGCCTGCGAGAGCTCGGCATGCCGCAGCCCGGCGTCGCCTGGCAGATCGAGATGGACAACCAGATCCCGCTGTCGCGCGGGCTTGGCTCGTCGGCGGCGGCGACCGTGGCCGGCCTGATGGCGGCGAAGGCCCTGGCCGGAGGCGAGCGGCTGAGCCCGCAACGCATGCTCGATCTGGCCGCGGAGATGGAGGGCCACCCGGACAACGCGGCTGCAGCCCTGTGGGGCGGCTTCGTGGTGGTCGTCTGGGTGGACGGCAAGCCGGACGCGGTGCGATTCGAGCCGCCCGATCGTCTGTCATGCGTGCTCTTCATCCCGACGCGGCCCATGTCGACACGAGCGATGCGCGCCGCGCTCCCCGCAACCGTTCCCTTTTCGGATGCCGTGCACAACGTCGGCGCCGCGTCCGCGGCGGTGACCGCGATGGCCTCGGGCCGCCTCGAACTGCTGGCGCGCGCCACGGACGACCGTCTGCACGAGCCCTATCGCGCGATGGTCTATGGTGAATTGCCGCGCATGACCGCCGCGGCACGAGAGGCTGGCGCACTGGGGGCGTGCCTCTCCGGCGCGGGCTCCACGATCATCGCGTTCGCAGACGACGAGCGCGTGGCACGTGACGTCGAGGCGGCCATGGTCCGCGAGGCAGGCGCAGCCGGCCTGGCTGGCCGTGCGCGCACGGTCCGTCCGAGGGCAGCGGGAGCGATGATCCAGGAGTCGTGATGCGGTTCGGTCCATGCAGGCGGGCGGGATACTGGTGGCAGGGTGCCGTGGCCGTGCTGCTCACCCTCGTCCTCGGCTGCACCAGCACCAGCACGCCACCGCCGTCGGTCAGCGCGAGCCTTGCGCAGAGCACCGCGGGAGCCAGCACGCCGGCGCCCATCGGACCCGGTCCCTCGATGTCGCCCGATGAATCTGCCAGCCCCGAGGCTCCGGCGTCAGCGCCAGTCGAGAGCCCATCACCCGCGCTCGGTTCGCCGTGGTCGTCGGTTTCTCCCGCACCCTCGTGGTCGTCCGGACCCTCGCTGACACCTGATCCCGCCTTCGTTCTCCCCGAATGGGATCCGTGGCCGGCCCACTACCCGGGGACTCCCTCCGCCGTCGTCAGCCAGGGCCCCCACCGCCCGATCATCGCCCTGACGATCGACGACGGAAACTTCCCGGACGGCTGCCGCCAGGAGTTCGCTTACCTCAGCGCGAACCATATTCCGGCAACGTTTTTCCCCGACTGGGTCGGCGTCCACAAAGACCCCCAGCTATGGGAGGAGATCGCGTCGGCCGGTTATCCGATCGGGAACCACACCCTCACGCATCGCGACCTGGGACGGCCGGACGTGGAGGACCACAGTGTGCGCAGGCAGCTGGCGGCAGCCACTGAGCGCATCGAAAGGATCATCGGGCGACCGATGCTGCCGGTGTGGCGCCCGCCATACGGCTCGTACGCTGCGCGGGACCTCCGGATCGCGGGCGAGCTCGGGCTTCACACGATGGTCCTCTGGTCCGCGACCGACGCCGATTCGGGACTGAACAGCCAACCCGACGGCATGATCCGAGCTGCTCTGCGTGCCCAGCCCGGTGCCATCCTGCTGACGCACTGCAATGCGCAGACGAGCGCCGACATCCTGCCGGCCATCGTCCAGGGCCTGCTCGCCATGGGTTACACGTTCGTGACGATCCCCGACATGCTGCGGCCCTACGGGCTGGGCGGCTGATCCGGAGGCTGCAGGGAGGGTCCTACAATCCCGGCCATGCAGAGCCTGGTGGTCCAGAAATACGGCGGCTCGTCGCTCGCCGATGCTGACCGCATCAAGCACGTGGCGCGGCGGATCACCCGCGAGCGCCGGAACGGGTCTGAGCTCGTCGTGGTGGTGAGCGCGATGGGCGATACCACGGATGACCTGCTCGAGATGGCAGCGCAGATCACCGACGAGCCCGATCCCCGCGAGATGGACCTTCTGCTGGCGACGGGCGAGCACATGAGCGGCACGCTGGTCGCCATGGCGCTGCATGCGCAGGGAGTGCCGGCCATCTCGCTGACCGGTGCCCAGGCCGGCATCCTCACGGACCGCAGCCACGGCCGTGCACGGATCGCGAACGTGGACCCGGCGCGCGTCTCCGAGGAGCTGGCGCTTGGCAAGGTCGTGATCGTGGCGGGGTTCCAGGGCGCCACCGACGAGTCGCACCGCACTGGCGAGGTGACCACGCTCGGGCGGGGCGGCTCGGACACTACGGCTGTCGCCCTGGCCTCCCGTCTCCACGCCGATCGCTGCGAGATCTACACAGACGTCGAAGGCATCTTCACGGCCGATCCGCGCGTGGTCCCCGACGCCCGGTTGTTGTCGATCGTGGGCTACGAGGAGATGCTAGAGCTCGCACAGCAGGGCGCCCAGGTGATGCAGACGCGCGCGGTCGAGCTGGGCTGGGTCAATGGCGTCGAGATCCGGGTCCGCTCGACCTTCTCGGACCACTCCGGCACGCTGATCAAGGAGGATCCCGACGTGGAACAGCGCAACAAGGTGCGCGGTCTGGCCCTGGACCGGAAGGTCGCAAAGATCACGCTGGTGCAGGTGCCGGACCGCCCGGGCATCGCAAGGGCCGTCTTCGAGCCGCTGGCGGGGGCGGGCATCAACGTCGACATGATCGTCCAGAACGTCGGGCACGCGGGCGCCACGGATCTCTCGTTCACGGTGCCGGAGGTCGAGCTGCCCCGCGTCCGGAAGCTGCTCGATTCGATCGTGCGGGAGATCGGCGCGCGGGAGCTGACCACGGATGCCGCCGTCGCCAAGGTCTCGATCGTCGGGGCGGGAATCCAGAACGCGCCGGGTTACGCCGCTCGCATGTTCGGGGCGCTGGCTGATGCTGGCATCAACATCGAGATGATCTCGACCTCGGAGATCCGCATCACCTGCATCATCGGCCGCGACGATGTCGAGAAGGCGGCGCGCGCCCTCCACGCCGCGTTCCAGCTCGAGCAGCCGGACGCGGTACCGGAGTCGACCGCGTCGGTTGCTTCGGCCGCCAGCTGACGGTCGGGGTCATGGCGGGATAAGGGTGCCTTCCGGGGTTTGATCCGGATCGCAGCCCGGATTCCGGTTGGCGGGACTCAGCGAATCGAGCGGGCCGCGGCTGCCGATGCGGACTCCATCTCCGCGAGGCGTGCTTCCAGCTGTCGCGCCAGGACGAGGTTCTCTTTTTGCTTCGCGAGGTCGAGTGCGCGGCGCTGGTGCCCCGCCGCGACCACCCAGTCTCCGAGGCTCGCCATCGCCTCCGCCGCGTCGATCAGCGCGTCGGTCCTGACGTTGATGAAGCCGCTGTCCCTGACAAGCTCCAGCAGCTCGTCGATCTCGGAACGTGCGCTCGGATCGCCTGCCGCCGCGTGGATGCGCGCCCGCGCGCCGATCATACGGGTCCTGTTCGTCACGCTCGCGACCCGGTCCGCCTCCTCGATATAGGGCCCGACCTCATCGAGCCGGCCTTCCGCGACCAGGACAACCGCCAGCCTGGACGAGCCGAAGCTGAGGACGGTCTGATCACCCAATCTCTCGATGTCGACCAGGGCGTTGCGCAGGACGCGCTCGGCCGCTGGAAGATCGCCGGCCGATCGCTCGACCCAGGACTTGTCCAGCTGGCCGCTGATGGTACCGGGCACCTGGCCGAGGTCTTCCATGATCGCGATGCACTCGTCAATGTGGCGGCGTGCGTCCTCGATGTGGCCCAGCATCGCCTCTGGGACGGATAGCAGCCGCAGGGCATCCGCGCGGATGGTCGGATACGCCGCAGCGCGATCCAGGATCCGCTGTGCCATGGCAACGACCTCTGTCGCTGGCGTGGCTCCAACCACGGCCTCGGTCAGGGCGTTGAGCTCGTTCTCCAGCAGGAATCGGGCGTTGCCCGTTCGCTCAGCATGCTCGAGCGCGATGCGCGTCTCGGCGGCCGACTCGTCAAGCCGGCCCCAGAGGTAGGTCAGATTGCCGCGGTACTGCCACGCTTCCGCCAGCGCCCGCGGGTCGCGGGACGACTTCGCATCGGCCAGGGCAGCCTCGACCTCGGCCGCGGCGGCCTCGCTCGGGAGGACCACGACCCCGCTGTTGGCCCAGATCTCCAGGCGGAGGAGACGGGCGCGTGCGGCGAGGCGTGGATCCGCGATTTCGATCGCCAGTGACAGGGCCTCTTCAGCGCGCACGAGCGCGTCCGCGAGCCGGCCGCCACCGACCAACGCGAGCGACCACTGCACGAGGAGGTCCGCGCGTTCCGCCCGGCTCGCTTCGGGCAGCCCCTCTGTCCGTTGGCACAACTGTGCGGACGCTGCCACGTCACCCAGTTCATAGGCACGTCTGGCCGCCGCCTCCAGGTAGACGCGTGCGCGCAGTCCAACCTGCCTGGCATCCTCGCCGCCTTCCCGGAGCTCCGCCCGATACCGAAACGACTGTTCGAGGTGGTGGCCCAGGATTTCCTGATACTCGTCGATGCGATCGCCGAGGCCATCCTCGAGCCATGTCGCGAAGGCCTCGTGGAGCTGCGTGCGCTCGGCCTTCGGCAGGGCCTCGTATGCGGCATCTCGAATCAGGATGTGGCGGAACTTGTATGCCGCACCGTCAGCGGCGTCGCCGTCCTCGGGCCGCAGCAGCTCCCTGCGCGCCAGGGCGAGGAGGTGGGTCGCAACGTCGGCGCGGGCGGGTGGCGGCGTGAGCGCCGTCACCGCACTCGTCTCGAAGACGCGACCCACGACGGAGCCGCGCTGCGCGACCGACCGCTCCGGCCGCGGCAACTGGTCGACGCGCGAGGCCATCAGAGCCTGGATCGTCGGCGGGATCTCGACAGCCGCCGCCGCCTGGCCGGCAGTGCGCGCGCTCAACATCTCGCCATCCAGGATCAGCCGGACCATCTCCTCGACGAAGAGCGGGTTGCCCTCGGCGATCGCCAGGATCCGCTCGCGCAGCGCGGCCGGCACCGCGTCACCACCCGGGACGGCCTCGATCAGGGCTTGCGCCGCCTCGGCGGAGATGCCATCGAGCCGGATTGAGCGCGCGTTCGGCCGATCTGCCATCCAGCCGGGATTCGACTCGAGCAGCTCCAGCCTGGACGGGCAGAGAATCAGCAGCGGAGCGCTGCCGCCCCGGTCCACGATGTGCTCAAGGAGCTCAAGAAACGTGGGCTGCGCCCAGTGGATGTCTTCGAACACGAGCACCAGTGGGCCGTCCGCCGCGATCCGTTCGAGCGTTCTCCGGGTCGCCCAGAAGATCTCCTCGGCTGACGCTGGAATCGCGGCCAGGCCGATGGCGCTGGCCAGCCGCTCCGCCATCACGGCCCCACGCGCACCCTCGCCCGTCAGGGCCGTCACCTTCGCCAGGCTCTCGGCTGCCGTGTCACCGTCCCTGATCTCGGCCGCCGCCTGCAGAACCTCGCGGAGCGGCCAGTAGGTCAGTCCCTCCCCGTAGGACAGGCACCGTCCGCGCAGGACGCGCGCCCGTGGTCCCAGCCATTCCACGAACTCGCTGGTGAGCCGGCTCTTGCCGACGCCGGCGAGCCCGAGAATCGTCACCAGAATCGGTCGCCGCTCGCGACGCGCCTGCACGAATGCCTGGCGCAATTCCTCGAGTTCTGTCTCGCGGCCCAGCAGCGGCCTGGTGTCCCCCGGAGGCGAATCCTTCACGCTGTCGGCGAGGGACAGCAGGCGAAAGGCGGTCACCGGTTCGGCCTTCCCTTTGGCCGCGACCGCAGGCATGGCCTCGGCTGTGGCCATCGGCCGGACCAGCCGCCACGTCGCGGCTCCGATGAGAATCTCCCCACTGCCGGCGGCCTGCTCGAGCCGGGCCGCGGTGTTGACGGGGTCACCGGTCACAAGCGTTTTTTGGTCGCTGCCGAGGCCGGCAACCACTTCACCCGTGTTGATGCCGGTGCGAGCTGCGATGGTCACGCCGCGCTCTGTGTCGAGTTGCGCATTCAGGGTCGCGAGGGCGCGGCGCATCTCGACCGCAGCGCGCACGGCGCGAAGCGCGTCGTCCTCGTGAAGAGTGGGCAATCCGAAGACGGCCATGATCGCGTCGCCGATGAACTTCTCCACGATCCCGCCGTGGTGCGCGATGGCCGCTTCCATCGCGCCGAAGTAGCGCGCCATGATCCCGCGCACCGTCTCCGCGTCGAGCCTCTCGCCCAGCGCGGTGGAGCCGACCAGGTCGCTGAAGAGGACCGTGACGATGCGTCGCGATTCGTCCGGATGGCGACCTGTGTCCCCCATGCGGGCGCCGCAGTCGAGGCAGAACCTCGCGCGCTCCGGATTGTCCGCACCACAGCTCGGACAGGCGGCCATGCCCGGAGTATGGGGGGCCGAGGGCCGGCCCACCGGGCCGCTGAGCGGTACGTGGCCATGAGCCGGCTCCGGCGGCTATCGTTCGCCACGTGCCGGAACAGCGTTTTCTCGCTCGCCTGGAACGGTTCGCCTCCGTCGACTCGACGCAGCGGATCGTGCGCGAGTGGCTCGCCCAGGGCGCGCGCGAGGTCTGCGTCGCGGTGGCGGACGAGCAGACGGCGGGCCGCGGACGCCAGGGACGCTCGTGGCAGGCTCCGACGGGGGCGGCGCTCCTCGCATCGGTGGGCTTCCGTCCGACGGACCTGCCCATCCGCCACGCCTGGCGACTCGCCGCGATCACGGCCTTGGCGATGGTCGAGGCGGCCGAGGAAGAGGCTGGTCTCCGCGACGGGGAACTCTGGCTGAAGTGGCCGAACGACATCGTCGCCGAGGGCGCTTCGGGTGAGCTGCTCAAGCTTGCCGGCGTGCTCGGGGAGAGCGCTTCGGACGGCGGCGCCACCTCGACCGCGGTGATCGGCATCGGCATCAATGCCGACTGGCCGGCGGCCACCTTTCCGTTGGAGCTGCGCGAGTCGATGACCAGCCTGAGCGAGTTCTCCGGCGGCCGGCCCGTCGATCGCGACGCCCTCCTGGCCGGCTGGGTGGCGCGCCTCGAGCCACGCTACGCGGCCCTTCGTGCCGGCCGGTTCGATGCCGCGGAATGGGCCAGGCGCCAGCGCACGACCGGCTGCGCGGTCGACATCGACCTCGGCGCCGACCGAATCCGCGCGGTAGCCACCGGCGTCGATCCCGAGACAGGGGCCCTGCTCCTTCGAACGGGGGACGGCGAAGCGAAGGCCATCGACTCCGGTGAGGTCGTGCGCTGCCGCGTCGTGGAGCTGCCTGCGCGGCGCGGCTGAGCGCAACGGGGCGTGTTGTCTCCGTTAACCGTGCCGTAACGGATAGACTTCGGCGGTGTTCCAGAAGGGGAGGGAACGGACCAAGGCTGCTACGCAACCAATCCCGTTCGACTCCGACCGCCCCGCAGTCGAGGCGGCTCGCCGTGACCCGCGCCGGTTCGATGCGCTCTACCGGAAGTACGTTGCCCAGGTGTACAGCTACGCCCTTTACGAAACACGCGACCACCACGCTGCGGAGGACCTGACGGAACAGGTCTTTCTCCGGGCGTTTCACGGCCTGCCGCGCTTCCACGAGCAGAGCGACGGCGCCGACAGCACGTTTCGCGTCTGGCTGTTCCGCATCGCGCGCAACGCACTCTCGAACGAGCGGCGACGCGAGCGCCGGCACCCGGAGGCCCCGCTCGAGCTGGCATGGGACGTGGCCGGGCCGGAGGATCCGCCGCAGGCCGTGGTCCAGCGCGACGAGCTCAGCCGCGCCTGGCTGGCGATCGAGCGACTGCCCGCCGAGCGCCGGCGCGCCCTCGTGCTCCGCTTCGTCGAGGAGATGAGCGCCCGCGAGATCGGCGAGGTCCTTGGTCGATCGGAGGGCGCCGTCCGCGTGCTCATCCACCGCGCGCTGCGCTCGGTGGCCGACCAGCTGGCTGCCGAGGCCCTCGCGACGAATCCCGAGCACGACCCGCGACCACGACGCTGGTGGCGCGGATGAGGGCTCTCGACGAGGAAGCCTTCCAGGTTGACGCCTACCTCGACGAGCTGCTGGCCATACCCACGACGCCTCGAGCGCTCCCCGAGACGATCGAGCCCGACGTCGAAGCGATCGCCCGCGTCGTCCAGCGAGCGCTCTCCCGCTTCCATCCGTCCTTCCGCTTCGAGGAACGGCTGGCCGATCGGCTGGCCATGGAGGCTCGCACAGGCGAACTGGCTGCACGCGGAGCGTCGGGGCCGGCCAGCCCGCTGGAGTCGCCCATCCTGGCGGACCTGCCCGAGCCCTTGACCATCGGCAGGATCGGCCGGGTTCCGCTCAGCGGAGCGACCCTGGCACCAGCGACCGCAGGCGCGCCAAACGTCGCGCTCGAGCTGCGCGGCCGTGGTGGGCTGCTGCTGGGCGGCGCCATCGCATCGGGCGTCTCGCTCGCTGGTGCCGCGTTGATCGCCCGCGCGCGCCGTGCCCGCGCCGAGCAACGCTGGCAGGAGCTCAGCTGATGCCCATCAAGCTGCCCTTCCGGCCGCGCGGCCAGTCGTTCCCGCCCGATCTCTGGACGCAGTGCCCCGACTGCCAGGAGATGCTCTACAACAAGCAGCTCGACAAGAACGATCGCGTGTGCATGAAGTGCAGCCACCACTTCCGGCTGCGCGTCGACGCCCGTCTCTCGCTTCTGCTGGACCCGGGCAGCTTCGAGGAACAGGACGCGGGCCTGGAATCGGTCGATCCGCTCGGCTTCGTGGACGTGAAGCCCTACCCGGATCGGCTCGCGGCGGCGAAAACCAACACCGGCATCCGCGATGCCGCGGTGTGGGGCTTCGGCTCGATCGCCGGTACCCGCGTGGCCATCTGCGCCATGGACTTCGCCTTCATGGGCGGCTCGATGGGCTCGGTCGTCGGCGAGAAGGTGACGCTTGCCGCAGAGGCGGCGCTCGACGAGCGCGTGCCGCTCATCGTGATCAGTGCCTCGGGCGGAGCGCGCATGCAGGAAGGCACGCTGGCCCTGATGCAGCTCGCCAAGACCTGCGCGGCACTCGGGCGGCTGGCAGACGCGGGCGTGCCCTACCTCAGCATCCTGACCGACCCCACCACGGGCGGCGTCTTCGCGTCGTTTGCCGCGCTCGGGGACGTCAACCTCGCAGAGCCGCGTGCGCTGATCGGATTCGCCGGCGCTCGCGTCGCGGCCGGCACCACCGGCGAGGCGCTGCCGGAGGGGTTCCAGCGCGCCGAGTTCCTGTTTGCCCACGGTTTCGTGGACCAGGTCGTGCCGCGCAGCGAGCTGCGGGCAAGGCTCACCGATCTGCTCGCCTACATGCGGGCTGCGCCACTCGCGGAGGCTGACCACGGCCCGAGCAACGGCAGCGGCAATGGCCGCCTTCCGCGCTCGCTCGCCTTCCTCGAGGCGCTCGCGGAACGGGAGCCTGCCCGTGAGTGACCGGACCGCCGTGAAGTCGACCGCCTCGTCCTCGCCGCTCATCCACCCGCGAAGTGTCGATGACGCCACGCTCCGCGAAGCCGTCTGGGCGCGCGTCCAACTGGCGCGCAATCTCAAGCGGCCGCACACCATCGAGCTGCTCTCACTGATCGCGACGGACGTCATCGAGCTGCACGGCGACCGCTTCTTCGGCGACGACCCGGCCATCGTAGGCGGGTTCTGCCGCATCGGCGAGCACCGCGTCGTCTTCGTCGGGCACCAGAAGGGCGCCGAGGTCGAGGAGAACATCCGTCGCAACTTCGGTCTGCCGCACCCCGAGGGCTACCGCAAGGCAATGCGCCTCTTCCGCCTTGCCGAACGCCTCGGCCTGCCGGTCGTCACGTTCGTGGACACCCCCGGCGCCTCGCCGGACGCCGCCTCGGAGGAGCGCGGCCAGGCGGAGGCGATCGCCAGCTCGATTCAGCTGATGACCGGCCTGCGGACCCCGATCGTGACGGTGATCACCGGCGAGGGCGGTTCCGGCGGGGCGCTCGCCATCGCCGTCGGTGACGTCATCCTTGCGCTGGAGAACGCGATCTACTCTGTGATCAGCCCCGAGGGCTGCGCGGCGATCCTGTGGCGATCACCGGAGGCAGCGCAGGACGCGGCGGTCGCGATGCGCATCACGGCAGGGGAGCAGCAGGCGCTCGGCGTCATCGACCTCGTGATCCCGGAGGCCGGTGCCGGTGCCCACGCGGAGCCGAAGGAGTCGGCGCGCAGGCTGCGCACCGCGATCATCGCGCAGCTCGACATCCTGACCAGCCGCGACGTCGATGAGGTGGTCGAGGCGCGCTATCAGCGCTACCGCCGCATGGGCGCGTTCGTCTCGACAGGCGTGCCGCGCCAGGTCCGCAGAGAGCGGCAGCGGCTGACGGAGCGGATCCGCAACCTCCTCAGCTCGGGCCGTACGGTCCTCGGTGTCGGCGAGGGCGCGCCGCTGCGACCGCAGGTCGCTGACGAGTTCGACGAGCCGCCGCTCCACGAGGACGTCTAGTGGCGAGCACTCCAGAGGGACGCCGCGCCATCGCTCGCGTCGCCGAGCAGGTCCTGCCCGCGTTGATCTCAAGGCTCTCGGCCAGCGAGCTCGGCGAGCTCGAGGTGCGGGAAGGTGACTGGCGCGTACGTCTGCGGCGCGATTCCGCGGCGGCCGGCGATGGTGCCACGAATGCGGCCGCGCCGGGCGAGCGGGCTGCCGGCACCGGCCGCGGAGCGACGGGCGAGCGGTCGAGCGCCACGGAACGCCGAACCGGGGACCGAGCGGCGGGCGGCGACCGAGCCGACCGCGGGGCGACATCGCGGGCGGCGGCCTCTCGCCGCGCCATCACCTCTCCGGCCGTGGGCTACTTCACGCCGCGCGCCAGCCTGGCCGTCGGCCAACCAATCCGTGCGGGGGACGTGGTCGGCCATGTCGACGTGCTTGGAGTGCCGGTTGATGTGGTCGCGCCAGCTGACGGGCGGCTCGGCAGGCTCTTCGCAGCTGCTGGAGAAGCCGTCGAGTTCGGCCAGGAGCTGGTGCGGATCGACGGCGTGGAAGCGGCCCTGACCGGAGTCGGCCCGGGCATCGATGAAGCCACGGGCGACGGCGCCACGGCCGATGCCACCGCGACCGAGGACAGGGCTGCGGAGAACGCGTCCCGAGACGGCTCCGCCCTCGAGCTCAACCTCGACAACCCCGATGCCGACACGGACGCCGGGATCGAGACCGCACCGGCGCTGTTGGTGGAGTGATGTTCAGCCGCATCCTCATCGCCAATCGCGGCGAGATCGCATTGCGCATCCTGCGGGCATGCCGCCAGATGGGCGTCAGCGCGGTGGTCGCCTACAGCGAGGCCGACCGTGACACGCGCGCCGTGCAGCTGGCCGACGAGGCGATCTGCGTGGGCCCGGCCGAGTCACGCCGCAGCTACCTCTCGGCCGCCTCGATCCTCTCCGCCGCCATCGTCAGCGGCTGCGACGCGATCCATCCGGGCTACGGCTTCCTGTCCGAGGACGACACGTTCGCGGAGATGACGCGCGCCCACGGCCTGACCTTCATCGGGCCCCCGCCCGAGGTTCTGGAGCGGTTCGCCTCCAAGGCGGGCACGCGCGAGCTGCTGGCTCGTCACGGGCTGCCCACCATCCCGGGGTCGGAAGGCATGCTCCGCGACGATGACCACGCTCTGGCCGAGGCCAACCGCATCGGGTATCCCGTACTGATCAAGCCGTCGGCGGGTGGCGGCGGCCGCGGCATGCGCATGGTCCGCTCCCCGCGAGAGCTCCAGCAGGCCATCACGATCTGCCGGTCGGAGGCGCGCGCCGCCTTCGGCGACGATTCCCTTTACCTGGAGCGCTGGCTGGAGGAGAACCGCCACGTGGAGGTCCAAGTCATCGTGGATCGCTACGGAGCCGGTGTCCATGTGGGCGAGCGTGACTGCTCTGTGCAGCGCCGCCACCAGAAGATCGTGGAGGAGGCGCCCAGCCCGGCGCTCGACGACGCCAGCCGACTGG
The DNA here is from genome assembly GCA_038253685.1 of Candidatus Limnocylindrales bacterium. GTDB lineage: Bacteria > Chloroflexota > Limnocylindria > Limnocylindrales > CSP1-4 > JAFMJV01. Next base: position 31,273 of record JBBSGX010000004.1, read on the forward strand.
CGCTCGCGGAAGGCGCCCTGCGCGCCGTGGTCGCAGCCGGGTACGAGAACCTGGGCACGCTCGAGTTCCTCGTTGACGGCGCCGGCAACTACTACTTCATCGAGATCAACTGCCGCATCCAGGTGGAGCACCCGGTCACGGAGATGCTGTCGGGCCTCGACCTGGTGGTGGAGCAGATCCGCATTGCCGCCGGCGAGCCACTCGGCTACACCCAGGCAGACGTGGAGCTGCGCGGCCACGCCATCGAGTTCCGAATCAACGCCGAGGACGTGAGCCAGGGCTTCCGGCCGCAGGCCGGACTGGTCGAGTCATACAGCGCGCCTGGGGGCCCCGGGGTGCGCATGGACAGCCACCTGTTCAGCGGCTACGAGGTGCCGCCGTACTACGATTCGCTGCTCGGCAAGCTCATCGTCTGGGGTCCCGATCGCCCGACCGCAGTCGACCGCGCCCGCGTTGCGCTGGACGAACTCGTCGTCGAGGGCCTGACGACCAACATCGACTTCCATCGCGCGCTGATCACCAACTCCACTTTCCTCGACGGAGGATTCACCACGAACCTGCTCGACCGCTTCGGCAGCGCGGCATTCCTGGCTGCCGCGAGCTGAGCGCGTCCACGCTGCCCAAACCAGAGGAGACCATGACCGATACCGCAGAGGCGACCGCACCTCCCAAGGCCGGGGTGCTGCTGACCACCGCTCAGATCCAGGGGCTCATCCCCCACCGCTGGCCGTTCCTGCTCGTCGACCGCGTCGTCGAGGAGGACCGCGAGCGCGGGTACATTCGCGCCGAGAAGGGCGTGACCGCCTCCGAATGGTTCTTCCAGGGCCACTTCCCCGGGCTGCCGGTGATGCCCGGCGTGATGCAGGTCGAGGCGCTCGCCCAGACGATGGCCGTGTACGTGGCGCGCGAACCGGGCTTCGGCGACCGCATCGGGCTGTTCGCCGGCATCGAGGAATGCCGCTTCAGGCGCATCGTGCAGCCGGGTGATCGGCTGACCCTCGAGGTCACGATGGAGAAGCTCGGACGGCGCTTCGGCAAGGGCCGTGCGGTGGCATCGGTCGACGGTGGGGTGGCGTGCGAGGCGGTGCTCTCCTTCGTCATCCCGCCGGAAGGGGCACTTCGATGAGCACCCGCCGGCTCGCGATCCTCGGCGACGTGCATGGCAACGTCCTCGCGCTGGAGGCCGCGCTGAAGGACATCGCGGCGAAGAAGCCGGAGCGGCTGCTGCTGACCGGCGACCTGGTGCTCAACGGCCCGCGACCCGCGGAGGTGGTGCGCCGCGTCCGGAAACTGCAGGAGGCGGGCGCCATGGTCGTGCAGGGCAACACCGACGTCGCCGTGGCGGACGCCGACTATGCTGCCGCATTCCCGTGGCTCGAGGAGGTCCCTGCGGCGCAGCGCGCCGCAGCCGACTGGGCGCGCGAGCAGCTCTCCGACGACGAGCTCGAGTTCGTCCGCGGCCTGCCATCGGAGCGGCGGCTCTGGGTAGACGAGTCCCTGGTCCTCGTCTGCCACGGGTCGCCCGGCAGCCAGACCAGCGGCCTGTCGGTCGACCTGGATCCGTCCGTGACCGTCGAACGCGTCACCCGCACCGATGCACGCGTCATCTGCTGCGGGCATACCCACGTGGCCGACGTTCGCGAGCTCGGCCGCAAGCTGATCGTCAACCCGGGGTCCTGCGGCTACGCCTTCGACGGAGACGCTTCGGCGTGCTGGTCGCTGTTGACGTTCGACGGCGAGACGCCCACCGCCGAGCTCTTCCGCCCGCCCTACGACGCACAGACGGCCTCCGAGGAGGTCAGCGCGCGAGGACTGGCGGGCGACGTCTATCGAGCCGCGACCGTGCGCACCGGACGGTTCATCCGATGAGCGCGATGCCTGGCCGACGTCGTGTCGTTGTCACCGGCGTGGGGGCCGTGACGCCACTCGGCACCGACGCCGAGAACACATGGTCGCGCCTGGTCGCCGGCGAGAGCGGCGTCCGCACGATCGAGTCGTTCGACCCGTCACGTGTCAACAGCCGCATTGCGGGAGAGGTCCAGGGCTTCGACGCCAGCCATGTCCTCGATCGCAAGGAGCTCCGACGCAACGACCGTTACACGCAGTTCGCGCTCGTGGCGACCCGCGAGGCGATGAATCACGCCGGCCTGCCCGAACGGCTCGAAGGCGAGCACTCCGAGCACACCGGTGTGCTGATGGGCTCGGGACTCGGCGGCAGCGGCACGATGGTCGACCAGTTCGGCACCTGGGCGACGCGCGGACCGGACCGGCTCAGCCCGTTCTTCATCCCCATGTCGATTGCCAATATGGCCTCGGGTCAGACGGCCTTGAGCTTCGGCGCCATGGGTCCCAACTTCGCCCCGCTGAGCGCCTGCGCCACGGGCGGCCACGCCATCGGCGAAGCGGCCGAGATGATCCTCCGTGGGGACGCAGAGACGATGTTCGCCGGCGGAACCGAAGCCGTCGTCTACGAGGCGATCGTGGGTGCCTTCGCGGCGATGCGGGCGCTGTCCACCCGCAACGACGACCCGGCGGGCGCCAGCCGCCCCTTCGACAGGGGACGGGACGGCTTCGTGGTTGCGGAAGGCGCCGCGACGCTCATCCTCGAGGAGCTGGGGCACGCGCAGAAGCGCGGCGCACGCATCCTCGCCGAGCTCATCGGCTACGGCGCGACCGCCGATGCCTATCACATCACGCTGCCGGCTCCTGGTGGGGCGGGCGCGACCCGCGCAGGGCGGCGCGCGCTCCAGAAGGCGGGCATCGATGCGTCCGAGGTCGACCTCGTCTGCGCCCATGCCACCAGCACGCCCGAGGGAGACAGCGCAGAGCTCGAGTCGATCCGCACGCTGCTCGGTGAGTCCGCTCCGAAGGTGAGCATCACGGCGAGCAAGGGTGCCATCGGTCACACGCTCGGGGCGGCCGGAGCGATCACCGCGGTCGTGGCGATGCTGGCGATGCGAGACGGCTGTGTTCCGCCGACGCTCAACCTGACGGATCCCGATCCGGCCGTTGGCGACCTCGACTGCACGCCGCTGCGTTCGCGCCCGCGAGACGTGCGGATCGCGATCTCGAATGCCTTCGGGTTCGGCGGCCAGAACTCGAGCCTCATCTTCCGGCGCTGGGACGAATGAGCGACGACCCGGAGGTCGGCGAGCTGCTGGCGCTGGTTGACAAGCTCGAGGCGCTGCTCGAGGGCTCCGACCTCAGCGAGATCGAGGTGGAGGCCGCGGGCACGACCCTGGTGCTGCGCAAGCCCGTTGCCGCGCTGCCGGTGGGGGCCCCGGCCGGCCGCGGCGACGGCCAGGCGGATGGATCGGCAAAGGGTGGCCCAGCGACGTCGACGGACGGTGCAGCCGGTGCGGCGCGGGCAGGCAGCGGCCTCCACGCCGTGGTTGCGCCGCTCACCGGCGTCTTCTACCTTGCGCCGTCGCCCGGGGCCGTCCCCTACGTGAAGGTCGGTGGGACCGTGAGTGCCGGCCAGGTCATCGGCCTCATCGAGGCCATGAAGCTCTTCAACGAGATCAAGAGCGACGTCAACGGAACGGTCCGACGGATCGCCGCCGAGACCGGAGCGCTCGTCAAGGCCAGGCAACCCCTCATCGAGGTCGAACCCTCGTGAGGCCGGCAGGGCGCCCGCAGGCGCCGCGCAACAGGCGACCCGGAGGTCGCACCCCGCAGGGCGCCTGCGAAGATCACAGGAGGGATCGACCATGACGCCGCGGAGCGTCCGGATCACGGGCTGGGGCAGCTATGCGCCCGAACGAATCCTGACCAACGCCGACCTCGAGAAGCTCGTCGACACGTCCGACGAGTGGATCGTCTCGCGGACGGGGATCCGCGAGCGCAGGGTCGCCGCTCCCCACGAGACCACGGCCACGCTCGCGGCGATCGCGGGCAAGCGTGCGATCGCGGTGGCCGGCCTCGAGCCCGAGGACATCGACCTGATCCTGGTCGGGACCCTCACGCCGGATTACTGGATGCCGGCTACCGCCGTTCTGGTCAAGGAGGCGATCGGCAACATGCACGCGGTCGCCTTCGATGTCATGGCCGCCTGCTCGGGCTTCGTCTACTCGTATGCCACGGCGGACGCCTTCATCCGCAGTGGCGCGTACCGGCACGTCCTCGTGATCGGCGCCGAGCTGCTGACGCGGTTCCTCGATTTCTCCGACCGAAACACCTCCATCCTCTTCGGCGACGGCGCAGGCGCGGTGGTGCTGTCGGCGTCCGACGAGGAGGGCGGCGGCATGGCCGGCATGGAGTTGACCACCGACCCGGACGGCGCATACATGATCTGGCTGCCGTCGGGAGGCTCGAAGAGTCCGCCCTCGGCGGAGACGGTTCGCCGCGGCGAGCACTACGTGCGCATGGAGGGCCGCGAGACGTACCGCTTCGCGACCAGGACGCTTGCGTCCTCGGCGCTCGCGGCCATTGGCCGGGCGGGCTGGAAGCCGGAGGAGGTCGACCTCTTCATCCCGCACCAGGCCAACATCCGCATCATCGAATCGGTGGCGAAGGGCCTCAACCTGCCGATGGAGAAGATGTTTGTCAACGTCGACCGATACGGCAACACCTCGGCCGCGTCGGTGCCCATCGCGCTCGCGGAAGCCGTGGACTCGGGCCGCGTCAAGGTCGGCGACAAGATCGTGTTCGTCGCCTTCGGCGCAGGGTTCACGAGCGGGGCCGCAGCGGTTGAGTGGACCGCGGATCCCCTGAACGGCCGCCGTGCCGAGTCCGTGATCCCGGTCGCCTCGGTCCGTGCTCCCGTCGACTGGGACTCGGTCGATCCCATCCCGCCGCGTCTTGCAGAGATCCTGGCGGACAAGAGCGGGCCGCAGGTGCCACTCGACGATGTCGTCCCTGGCGAGCCCGAGCCCGCGTCGGGGGGCGTGCCGGCATGATCGACCTCTCGGGCAAGTCGGCAGTCGTCACCGGCGCATCGCGGGGAATCGGCCGCGCCATCGCGCTGCGCCTGGCGGAGCAGGGCGCGGACGTCGCGTTCAGCTACAAGGGCAATGTCGCCGCGGCGGAGGAGGCGGCCGCGGCCATCACGTCACTTGGCCGGGAGGCGCTGGCCGTGCAGGCCGACGTGAGCCAGCCGGAATCGGCGGAGCAGCTGATCAAGGCGGCGCTCGAGCGCTTCAGCCGCATCGACATCCTCGTGAACAACGCCGGCATCACGCGCGACGACCTGATCATGCGCATGAGCATCGAGGCGTGGCGGGAGGTCCTGGAGACGAACTTGTTCGGTGCCTTCTACACGATCAAGGCGGCCACCCGGCCGATGCTCAAGGCGCGCGGCGGCCGGATCATCAACATCACCAGCGTCTCGGGCCAGGCGGGTCAGATGGGACAGGCCAACTACTCGGCGGCGAAAGCGGGGTTGATCGGCCTGACCAAGGCGACGGCGCGCGAGCTGGCCAGCCGCGGCATCACCTGCAACGCGGTGGCTCCGGGATTCGTGCTGACGGAGCTGACGCAGGATCTGTCTGACAAGCTCAAGGAGGAGCTCATCCGTCGAACGCCGCTCGGCCGCTTCGGGACGGCCGAGGAAGTCGCGTCTGCCGTGGCCTTCTTCGCCTCGGACGAGGCCGCCTACATCACCGGCCAGGTGCTGGCGGTGGACGGCGGCCTGGTGATGATGTAGCGCGGTGACGCACAGGCGACCGTTGGAGTAAGGTCGCGGCTGCTCGGAGGAGGAATGCCGTGTCCCGGATCCGCAGGCATCTCGGAATTGCTGCGTCCCTGATCGCGCTCGCCGTTGCCCTCACTCCGGCTGCGCCGCTCGGCGCCGCCGGCCCGCTCCTCGCACCGTCCGGGGGCGGCGTCCCGGCCGGGACGAGCGCAATGGCCGGGACCGGATCTGCGGTTGGCGCGAACGCCACGGCGCCCGCGGCAGGAACCTCCGGCACCGGCATTTCCTACGGATCGGACGGCCGGCTGACCGTACTCCTGGTCGGCTCGGACTGGCGGCTTCACCTGGGCGGCGAGCGCACGGATGTCCTCCTGGTCGTGAGCATCGATCCGACCACGAAGCGTGTTGCTGCGGCCAGCATTCCGCGCGACACGGTGTTCTTCCCGCTCCATGGCGGCGGTACGACCGGCAGCACGCGCGTCAACGCGATCTACGAGATCTGGTACCGGCACCACGGTCTGTCCCACAAGAAGGTCGACAACGCCGGATTCGGGCAGCTCACGAAGGACGTCAGCCTGGCGCTCGGCGTCGAGATCGACTACTGGGCGATGGTGCGCTTCAACGGCTTCGTGGCGCTGGTCGACAAGATCAGCGGCGTCAACGTCGACAACGCGGAGCCCATCATCGACTCCTACTACCGCTCACACGGTTCGCACGGGATCTACTTCCCCGCGGCCACGGACTACCACCTCAAGGGCGACCCGGCGTGCTTCCCGAAGCCCAGGAAGTGTCACTCGGCGCTGGCGTACGCGCGGTCACGCCATGGCACGGTGGGCAACGGGTATAACGGCGACTTCCCGCGTGCGCGCCGCGCGCAGACGCTGGTGATGGCCGCAGCCGCGAGCTTCATCGCCCACATCAGCTCCGGGGAGCTCTCGGACTTCGTGTCCTTCACCGGTGGCCGCGTGTGGACGAACATGCCGCGGACCGTGACAGCGCTGGGACAGCTCTGGAACCTGGCTCACGGCGCGCACCTGGCCACGCACGACACGGTGGTCTTCGGACCCCGCAAGTGGGCGCACGAGACCCCGCAGACGCCGACCTACACCTACCGGCTCTACCTCAACCGCGTCCGCGGCTGGATCGACACCCACTTCTACCCGGTCTGAGGGTGTGCCGCGGCGAGCCGCGGGGTCGACCCCTGACCGTTTGGGCGTGCTGTGCAAGACATCAAGTGTGATTTCGTCAGCTTGGTCCGGGTGCGAGCGCTTCCCGCCGAGCCCGCTCCCCGCCGAGCCCGCTCCGCGCCGCGCCGAACGGGCCTCGTCCTACCCGAGGTGCACGCCGACCAGCGGCAGCAGGCTAGCCACCAGCAGCGTCACATCAAGAATGATCACCAGCCCCACACAGACGATGGCGACTGTGTTCAAGCGCCGACCGTTTGCGTGCGTCCCCATCAGCCTGC
>JBBSGX010000005.1:0-36132 GCA_038253685.1 Candidatus Limnocylindrales bacterium
CATCCGGGCTTTCGTTCGGTATTCGATGGTGGAGATGGGGGAGAGTCGAACTCCCCGTCCAGAACCTTCAGCCGAGGACCACTACGAGTGTGTCCGATGATTTGTCGTCGAGCGATCAGGCTGCCATCGGCAGCATCCTGACCGTTCCAGTCACGTCCCCTTTCGGGCTTTGCCCCCGACTACGCGACGCTACTCGAAGGCGCATCCCCGCTGAATGACGCTTCCACAGCCCACGGGGATGAGGCTGCTTCCACGCTCACTCTACTGCCTAAGCAGCGAGAGCGAGAGTCGGCTGGCGATTGCCAGTTACTTCGTTTTGCTGCCTTTTTAACGAGGCCAGACAGCAACCTCGACTCGCGTTCCTCGGGAATCCGGCCCTGTCGAGACCACGCATCCCCATCTGGAGATTCTACCAGCGAACGTTCGTTCGGTAAATGGTCCCTTTGGCCACGGACCGGCCGAGGCCGGCCTTCGGGTGGGTGATGATCGGCCCTGATGCGAACCTGAAAGCCCGCGCGTTCTTCGGTGATGCAACCCGGCGTGCGCCCGGCGGATGCTCCTGCTCCAGTAGTCCGACACCCACGTAGGAGTCACACATGCCCGCCAAGACGGAGAGGCAGCGCAAGTTCATGGGAGCCGAGTTGGCTCGCAAGCGCGAAGGCAAGAAGACCAGCACCGCGATGAGCGAGAAGGAGCTGAAGAAGATGGCAAGCAAGAAGAAGAGCTAGCGCCCAGACGCCTCTCCCGGGACGCCGAATTCCGCCCGTGCCGAGGCGAGGTAACCCTCGACCTCGGCGGCCCGCTGCGGTTCGCTCCAGCCAAGCTCCAGGCCGAGCAGCTGCGAGACCCGCTCGATGACAGATGCTCCGCGATCCGGCAGCTCCTGCGCCAGGCGCGTACGGCGGGCGAGCACGTCCTCGAGTCCCAGCGCGAGCTCCCGGCGAGCGGCCCACACCACTTCGGCCTCGAGCTGCTCGATTCCCGGGCCGATCCGGCGCAGCGTGTCGGTAGCAATCCCGAGCTCGACCACGTCGGCGGCCTGGGTTCCATGCCTCGCGATCAGTCGCTCCGCAACCGGCGCGTCCAGGCCTGACGCGGACACGCTGGCAGCCAGGACGTTGAGCGTTGCCCGGTCGCTTCCACCGATGATGGAAAGGTCATCAGTGCCTGAATGCCGCCGTTTGGCGTCCGCCCCAAGCGCGGCGTCCACGGCATCGGCGGCCATCACCCGGTAGGTCGTGTATTTCCCGCCGCTCACGCGCACCAGGCCCGGTCGATCGACCTGGATCCGGTGCTCGCGGCTGACCGTCACCGTCGATCCGCGCCGCGCCCTTCCGACGAGCGGGCGGAAGCCGGCGTACGTGCCCACGAGATCGCCGCGTGCCAGGTCAACGCGGAGCGTTCCATTGACGGTCGCCAGCAGCTCGTCGACCTCTGCGGACGTGGCTGCGACGTGCTCCGGGATCCCGGCATCGGGTTGGTCGGTCGTGCCGATCAGCCAGTACGCGTTCCAGGGAATGACGAAGACGACCTTGCCCGGCACCCGGATGGTGAGCCCGTGGCGGAGCGGAATCCGCTCTCGCAGGACGATGAGGTGGGAGCCGCGCGAAGGAACCAGCGTGGCGGACGTGCCGGCGAAGGCCCGATCTGCGCGCGCCGCCCAGACGCCGGTCGCGTCGACGATGCGCCGCGTCCTCACGGTGAGCTCGTCGCCCGAGAGGGCGTCCCTCACCTCGAGGCCCGCCAGCGTGCTGCCTTCGTCCCGGATGCTGGTCGCCTGCAGGCGGGTCAGCGCGAGTGCTCCGTGCGCGAGCGCCGTGCGTACGACGGCGAGGGCGAAGCGCGCGTCATCCTCGACGGCATCGTGGTACAGGATGCCGCCGCGCAACCCATCCCGGCGGAGGTCGGGGGCGAGTTCCAGGGTGGCTCCAGCACCGAGATGCCGCGAACGACCAACGCCGCGAGCCGATCCGAGCAGGTCGTAGAGGACCATGCCGCTGCCGTAGAAGAGCCGTTGCGCCGCAGGCAACCCGTAGACGGGGAACAGGAACCGTTCGGGGCGGACGAGGTGCGGAGCGAGCCGCATTAAGCGAGATCGCTCGGAAAGCGCTTCGCGCACGAGCCCGAAGTGGAACTGCTCCAGGTAGCGCAGACCCCCGTGGATCAGCCGGGAGCTCTTGGACGACGTGCCCGAGGCGATGTCATCCTGCTCGACCAGCGCTGCCCGGAGGCCGCGCTCCGCGGCATCCAGGAGGACCCCGGCACCGACGATCCCGCCGCCGACGACCACCAGGTCCCACTCCTCGCGGGCCAGGGTCTCGAGGTCGCGCCGGCGCCTCTCGAGCGGACCTGGCGGGCCGGCCAGGCTCACTCGCTTGCCGACGGACGTGACGACCAGGCACGGGTCGCGGCCACTGCCCGTTGCCACCGTTCGTAACGACGATCGCGCTCCGAGGCCGGCATCAACGGCTCGAAGCGGCGATCGAGGCGCCACTTCGCCTCGATCTCGGCCGGGTCGCTCCAGAATCCGACGGCAAGGCCCGCGAGGTACGCCGCGCCGAGCGCCGTCGATTCGGTCGAGGCCGGACGCTCCACGGGCACGCCGAGGATGTCCGCCTGGAGCTGGAGCAGCGCGTCGTTGACGGCCGCGCCGCCGTCCACGCGCAGCATCTCGAGCGCGGAGCCCGTGTCGGCGGCCATCGCATCGATCACGTCGCGAACCTGGAAGCAGATGGCTTCGAGCGTCGCCCGGGCTATCTCGCCGAGCCCGGTGCCGCGCGTCAGACCGAACAGCGAGCCTCGGGCGTCCGGGTCCCAGTACGGAGCGCCAAGGCCCACGAAGGCGGGCACGAACACGACGCCGCCACTGTCCGGCACCGACGTCGCGAGGTCCTCGATCTCTCCGGCCGAGGCGATGCCTTGCAGGCCGTCGCGCAGCCACTGCACCGCAGCTCCTGCGACGAACACCGAACCCTCGAGCGCGTAGCTCACCGGCGCACCGGCGCCCAGCTGCCAGCCGATCGTGGTGAGCAGTCCGTGCTTGGACTCGACGGCCGCGCCCTCGGTCGTGAGCAACAGGAAGGCGCCAGTGCCGTACGTCGTCTTCGCCTGTCCTGTGCGCAGACACGCCTGTCCGAAGGTCGCCGCCTGCTGGTCGCCGGCCAGCGCCGCGATCGGGATGGCCGAGCCGAACAGGTCCGGCAGGGTCTCCCCGTGCACCTCGCTCGTGGCATGGACGGCGGGCAGGAGGGCCGCCGGGACCCCCATGAGGCCGAGCAGCTCTTCGTCCCAGCGAAGACGGTGGATGTCGAAGAGCAGCGTCCGGCCCGCGTTGGTCACGTCGGTGGCGTGCACGCGGCCGCCGGTCAGCCGCCACAGCAGGAAGGTGTCAACCGTGCCGAAGCACAGCTCTCCGGCCTCGGCCCGGGCTCGCAGCGGCGGGTCGGCGTCCAGGATGTGACGGATCTTCGGTCCCGAGAAATAGGCGTCGAGGGGCAATCCCGTCCGCGATCGAACGAGGGGCTCGACGCCGCGCCGGCGCAGCTCTTCGCAGAAGGGTGCCGTGATGCGGCTCTGCCACACGATGGCGTCCGCGACCGGCAGGCCCGTGACGCGATCCCACACGATCGTCGTCTCCCGCTGGTTCGCAATGCCAATTGCGGCGATGGCCGTCGCGCCTCCCACCGCCGCTGCGACTTCGCGCGCGGCCTCGAGCTGGCTTGCCCAGATCTGTTCCGGATCGTGCGTCACGTGGCCGGGACTGGGGTATTGCTGCGCGAAGTCGCGCTGTGCCGAGGCCACGATCCTGCCCTGCGCATCGACAGCGATGGCACGCGAGGAGGTCGTTCCCTGGTCCAGGGCGAGGATGACTCGGTCGCCGCTCACGGCCGCACCCTACAACAAGCCCGGGAGCGCTCGAATGACCGGACGCCTGCGCCGGTTAACGCTCCGACTCCGACTCGACCCCGTTCGGTCAGTCCGGCGCCGCGCCAGCGATGCGCCTGGCCTGCGCATCGAGCTCCGGGCGCGTTGGCGGCGTCCGTCGCCAGGCGTCGGCGTCGACCTTGAAGCCATCGCCAGGGGATCGCGGGATGACGTGCAGGTGGACGTGGAAGACCTCTTGGCCGGCCGCTTCCCCGTCCGCGAGGAACAGGTTGATCCCATCGCATGGCAGCCCGGATGAGCGAAGACGCTCGGCCAGCGGAGCAGCGGCGTTGAACATGGCCGCGCGCTCGTCGTCGGTCAGCTCGGCCAGAGAGACCGCGTGACGGTTCGGAACGACGAGGAGGTGTCCGGGCGTGACCGGGCGGATGTCCATGAATGCGGTCAGCCCCGGCCCGACCGGGATCGTGCTGGCCGGGGCGGCGCCCGCCACGATCGCGCAGAAGATGCAGTCCTGGGCGGAGTCCCCGATCACGCGTCGTTGCGACCGCGCGTCACGTCCGCCAGCTGGCGCTGCATGTCCCGGCGTGCGTCCCGATCGGCAATGTCGCGGCGCTTGTCGTGGAGCTGCTTGCCGCGGGCCAGCGCCAGCTCCAGCTTGGCGCGGCCACGATCCGTGATGTAGAGCCGCAGCGGGATGAGCGTGAGGCCCTTCGCCTTTGTCTTGCCGAGCAGCTGGTCGATCTGGACGCGGTGGAGCAGCAGCTTGCGGTCGCGCCGTGGCTCATGGTTGGCCCGGTTGCCGCCCGGCCACGGCGCAATGTTGGCGCCGACCAGCCATGCCTCTCCCCGCTCGATCCGGGCGTAAGCGTCCTGCAGGTTGGCCTTTCCGTCCCGGAGGCTCTTGATCTCCGTGCCGGTCAGCACGATTCCAGCCTCGAGGGTGTCCTCGATGCTGTACTCGTGGCGCGCTTTGCGATTGACGGCGACGGTCTCGCCCATGACTCGGGCTCCTGGGTGGTCGGGATGGAGGAGACGCGACCTACAGCTTCAGGTGCGGGGTCGGTCGGTTGGGTGGCAGACGGGTTCGTCCGGACGCACGAACGCCGGCCCAGGACGGGCCGGCGTTTTCGTGGCTGCTTTCACCACCCGGTCGGGTCGACTTAGCGCCGATCCTCCGAGGTGGTGCAGCGCTGCTTACTGTCGATCACTGCACATCACCTCCTTTCGTTCTCGCGCACCTTACCCGAAGGGGCTTGCCTGTGCAAGCGGCGGCGGACAGCGGATTCGTTACGAACCGATGACCTCCCCGCGCGCTCGGGGATCAGGCGGCCAGCGGCAGCAGCAGGCGCACCTGCCCGGCGGGCGTTGGGGCGGATGTCGGGGCAGGTGACGCCCCGCCCGGAGCAGCTGGGCTGGAGCTCGATCCAGGGCCAGCCAGGACCTCGAGCGCTTTGGAGAGCTGCGGATCCTGGCCCTGCGGCGTTCCGTCCGGAACGGGCACGACCACGTCCGGCGTGATGCCCACGCCGTGGATCCACGTCTTGTCGGGTGTCAGCCACTTGGCGATCGAGAGCCGGAAGCCGCCACTGTCGTTCGGCAGCTGGATCCACTGCTGTATCGTCCCCTTGCCGAAGGTCCGGGCGCCGACCAGGGTGGCTCGCCCCGTGTCGTGGAGAGCGCCCGCCAGGATCTCCGAGGCGCTCGCCGAGCCCCCGTTGACCAGAACGACCAGCCGGATGGGTGGATCCGTGGCGATGCCCCCGGGCTTCGCGAGCTGCGCGGCCTGGACGCCACCGGCGTGCTCCTCCCAGTAGATGGGCCCCGAGCCGATGAACTGGCTGGCGATGTTCAGGGCCGCGTCCACGAACCCGCCGGGATCGTCGCGGAGGTCGACGACGTAGCTCTTTACTCCGCCGGCCAGCTGATCCTTGAGCAGCGACTGAAAATCGGCCGCGGCGCTCGAGCTGAAGCCTGAGATCTTCAGGTAGCCGACCGTGCCGTTGGCGAGCGTGGAACTCGTGACGTCCTCCGATTGGATCACGTCGCGGGTGATCGAGAGATCGAAGGTCTCCCCGGCCCGCAGCAGGGACAGCTTCACGGCGCTGTTGCGCGGACCTCGGATCTTCGCGACGGATTGCTCGACCGTCAGGCCGGTCACGGATGCGGCATCCACAGCCGTGACGACGTCACCCGCGAGCAGGCCTGCCTTCTGGGCAGGCGAGTTGCGGATGACCCGAACGACATCAAGGAGACAGTCGGTCCCCAGTACCGGGCAGGTCTGGCCCTTCTGGTCCAGCGCGCTCATTTCGGCCCCGATCCCCTCGAACTGCCCGCTGATGCCCGACAGGCTGGCCTTGTACTCCTCAGAGGTCATGTACGAGGAATACGGATCGCCCAATGCCTGGAACATGCCCTTGATCGAGCCTTCCACCAGCTGCTTCGACGTGAACTTGCCGACGTACTCGTCGACGACCTTGTGGTAGGCCTGCCAGAACGGGTCGAAGAGGGCCTGGTCGTCCACGCTCGTCCCCGGGGAGCGCTCGTGCTGGGCGCCGAGTGTGAACCCGGCGATGAACAGCCCGGACCCTGCCAGCACCCCGACCGCAAGAAGTGACAGGGCCAGGGCCACGCGCGATGATCGACGAGAGCCGCTGGTGGCAGGCGTCTGCAGGTGCACCGCTGGACCGTCCAGCGGGATCACCACGGGGAGGGAATCGGAGGGCGCGTCGTCGAGTGCGTCATCCTCCGGAATGGGGGTGGCTGAGCCGGGGGTTGGCCCGTCGTGATCGAGGACCGTGGACATCTGGATCTCCGGGAGGGGCGTGACGGTTGGCCGGGCGTGCTGGGGGTGGCGTCCGGGTGAGTGTGCGGTTGAATCTGCGTCTGGGCGGGTCCTCCGGGATGCAGGGTTGCCGATTCGTTGCTTTTCTGGTGCGTCAGCGGCGCAGGTAGGCGCGAACCGAGATCCATGCCCCGGCCCCGCCGAGGATCAGGCTGGTCCCGAGGGTCAGGGAGGCGAGCTGGATGGCCAGCGTGCGGCTCGTTCCTGGTGGAACGGCCGTGGGATCCGGGATCGCGGCCGAGACGAGCTGGCTGATGGTGTCGGAGCCGAGACTCAGCAGGCCCAGCGTGACCCCGGCCGCCAGGAGACCGACGAGCAGGCCCTCGAAGACGAACGGCCAGCGGATGAAGCGGTCCGAGGCCCCCACCAGCCGCATGATCTCGATCTCCTCGGCGCGCGACATCAACGCCATGCGGATCGCATTGACCACGATCAGCAGCACCGCCAGCCCGACCACCGCAAGCACGACGACGCCCATCGTGCGCAGCGTGCCGATCAGGTTGATCAGCTTGTCGATGTCGCTCTGGTCGTCGAGGACCTTGGCCACCACCCCGACGGCGGCGTCCAGGGTCTGGTTGACCTCGGACGACTGCTTCGGGTCCAGCAGCTTGATGGTCAGTTGTGCCGGGAACGGGTTGTAGCCGAGGTATTGGGAGAGATCGTCCTCGCCGGCCCGCGCGCGCTGGAGCCGGAACTCCTCGAGCGCCTGCTCCTTGCTGATGTAGCCCACACTCGAGACTTCGGGCAGGCCGCGCAGCTGCGCCGTGAGGGCGTCCACGCGCTGCTGCGTCACGCCGTCGTTGAGCTGGGCGCGGACCTCGACCTTGCTCTCGATGTAGACGGCGCCCAACTGCATGATCGTGAGCACGATCACCAGGCCGGCCAAGAGCATGAGCATCATGGCCATCGTGGCCGCCGCGGCAAAGCTCATGACCCGGTTGCGCCACAGGCCCTGGATGCCCTGCTTGATCGTGAACGCGACGAACCCGATCACGAGGCTGCCCTCCGCGTCATGACCCCCTCAATAGTCACGGTGGTAGCCGCCCACCTCGTCGCGAACGATCTTGCCGGCCTCGAGCGCGACAACGCGCTTGCGCAAGGCCGTCACGACCTCCGCGTTGTGCGTCGCCATCATGACGGTGGTCCCGAGGTCGTTGATGCGCAGCAGCAGCTGGATGATCTCCCAGCTGATGAGCGGATCCAGGTTTCCGGTCGGCTCGTCGGCGATGATCAGCCGGGGGTCGTGGACCATCGCGCGGGCGATCGCGGTGCGTTGCTGCTCGCCGCCGGAGAGCTGGCTGGGCCGCTGATCGACCTGGTCGGTCAGCCCGACGAGCGCGAGGACGCGGTCGACGGTGGCACGGATCTGCCGACGGGGCGTGCCGGTCACCTGCAGCGCGAACGAGACGTTCTCGCGGACGGTCTTGCGGGGCAGGAGCTTGAAGTCCTGGAACACGATCCCGATCTGGCGTCGCAGCTTCGGGATGTCACCGCGCTTCATTCGGGAGAGGTCGTGGCCGGCCACGTGAACGATGCCGTGGGTCGCTTCTTCATCGTGGACGAGCAGCTTGATGAGCGTGCTCTTACCGGCGCCCGACGGTCCCACCAGGAACACGAAGTCTCCCTCCGGGACGACCAGGTCAACGTCGTTGAGGGCCGTCTTCCCGTTGGGATAGACCTTGCTGACCTCCTCGAGCTTGATCGAGTCACGCGGCGGGCGTGCCGTCTCCGACCGTCCATCTGCCGACTGGAACGGGCGAAGCAGCCGCGGTTCGCGGTTGCCGTCAACGGGCGGAGCTTCGGGCGAGTCGATGACCACCGCTTCGTTGGCGCCCGTCATGCGCGACGGGACAGAGGTTCGCGGCCCGGCTCGATAGGGTGAATCGGTCACTGGCGCTCCGAGAAACCAGCCGCGGAACGCGACAGGGCATTCCGACGGCTTGGTGCGGTGCTCGAGGGTTGGCGAGCGTTGCCCGCAGGCCAACGAGCGTAGCACAGGAGGTCCAAGGGTCCGCGGGCCCGACCTGCGATCAGCCCGGCGCCACGCTCGTCATGGCCTCGGCGACAACCGGCTCGGCCGCGTTGGCCAGCAGCCGCGCGAGGTGATGGTTCGCATAGCTAACGAAGTCGGGCGTCCAGCGTGACTGAAGCCTGCTGGAGGACGCCCCACACCCAGCACCGCATCCTCTGCCAGCGAGAGACCGTGGTTCACCGAGAAGTTGCCCAGGTCAAAGAACGGGTCGCCCATCCCGGCGTATTCCCAGTCGACGATGCGGATCCTTGCGCCATCATCGATGAAGTTGGCGTTCAGCAGAAGACGGCCGGCCCGCCTGTGCCGAAGGCCACCGCCTGGTTGGTGAACGTGCCCGTGGAAACGCTGGTATAGCTGAACGCGACCGCAAAGTTCGACAGGAAGCCGAGGCTTCGCTGGAGCTGGGGCTTGATCCCCAGTGATTGCAAGTGCGCGTCGTCTTTCGCGGCCTGCTGGTCCGCTGTTGATCGGTGCGGTTGCCACGGCGCCCTCCCAAGCCCCCGGGCTCCCCGTTCGACGTCCCCGCCTCGCGAATGCGCGAAAGCGTCGTCCGCGGCAACGCCCGCGTCAAGCCGCTTCGTGTGCCTTGGGCGGTTTCGTCAGCGAAACGAGCAGAGCGTCGTGCATCGAGCCGTTCGAGGCGAGCACGCCACGGCCGTGAATCGTGCGATTCCCTTCGAGATCCGTGAGCTTTCCGCCGGCCTCTTCGAGGATCACCATGGCCGGGGCAAGGTCCCAGCTGTGTATCCCCTCCTCGACCATGCCCTCGGCGGCGCCCTCGGCGACCAGGGCGTAGCTCCAGAAATCGCCGAAGCCCCGGGCGCGCCAGACGCTCCGGAGCGTCTCCTCCAGGCCGGGTGCCCAGGCCGCGGTGTCGCCCTCGCCGGGCGGCGAGTAGAGCAGCTGCGCGTCCTCGAGCCGCGAGATCCCTGAAACGCGAAGCGCCCGCGCGTTCGCCAACTCATGGACGCCGCCGCTCAGCCGATCCACCGCCCATGCACCGCCGCCGCGCCACGCCAGCCAGCGGCTGCCGAGCGCCGGAGCGCTCATCACGCCGAGCACGATCTCGCCGGCTTCCTCGAGCGCCAGCAGCGTGCCGAAGATCGGGATGCCGCGCATGAAGTTGTGCGTCGCATCGATCGGGTCGATGTACCAGCGCAACCGTGCCGATCCCCGATCCTCACCGTATTCCTCGCCGACCAGGCCATGATCCGGGTGCGCCGCCTCGAGCCGGCGGCGAATGGCGGTCTCGATGGCCTGATCGGCCTCGGTGACGAACGATCGATCGGGCTTGGTCTCGATTCGCAGGTCACGGCGGAAATGAGCGAGGGCGATGACGTCAGCCTCATCACAGAGCTCGAGCGCCAGCCTCAGCCAACCTGAGGTCGGCGATCCCTCCGGCGGGTGCGCGAACGATTCGGTCACGCGCGGATCCGCTCGCCGGACGGGTCATAGAGCGACTCGCGCTCGACGCGCGCCCCGATCCATTCGCCGAAGACATCGATCTCGACACGGGCGGCCGGCTTTGATCGCGCGGGCGGGAGGTAGGCGTAGGCGATGCTGCGCTCGACCGCGAAGCCGTACCCGCCCGAGGTGACGCGGCCGCAGATCTCCCCGGCCAGGCGCACGGGCTCGTTGCCCAGGCACATGGCCAGTGGCTCGTCGAGGACCAGGCAGCGGAGACGTTTGGCGAGGGGCTGCCGCCGCCGCTCCACGAGCGCGTCCCGGCCGAGAAAGCCGCCCGGCTTGTGGGCCTTGACCGCGAATGCCAGGCCTGCCTCGTCCGGACTCTCCTCCGGCGTGATGTCGCTCGACCAGACGCGGTAGCCCTTCTCCAGTCGGAGGGCATCGATGGCCCGGTAGCCGCCTGCAACCAACCCGTGCTCCCAGCCGGCATCCCAGATGGAGCGCCGCAGGGCGCGGCCGTATTCGGCGGGCGGATACAGCTCCCAGCCGAGCTCGCCGACGTACGTCACGCGCAGCGCGAGGCGGGGCACGGATCCCACGGTGATCTCCTGCGCGGTCAGGTACGGGAAGGCCTCGCTTCCGAGGTCGGCATTCGTGAGCGGCCCGAGGACATCCCGTGCCCGTGGACCCCACAAACCGAGGCATGCCCGGGACGACGTGATGTCCCGGATCTCCACGGAATCGTCGCCCGGCAAGTGCCGCGCGATCCAGGCCAGGTCGTGGTTGCCGAAGGCCGTGCCCGTCACGATCAGGAAGCGTTCCTGCCCAAGGCGCGTGACCGTGAAGTCGGCCTCGATGCCGCCGCGGGCGTTGAGCATCTGGGTATAGGTGATGGCGGGATCGCGGAGGGCCGGAAGTCCGGGGTATGCGCCGTCGATGTGTTCCGTGAAGACGTACTGGTGAGCCATCGGGATGATCGGCACCGTCACGCCGGCGAGCCGGCCGATCTCCGGCGCAAACATGCCGGCGGCGTTGACGACGACGGCCGCGTTGATCGTCGAGCGCTCCCCGCGATGCTCCACCTCGACTCCGGTCACGCGCCCGCCCTCGACCTCGATCCGCACGACCCGTGCCTGCGTCCGGATGGACGCGCCGCCGGCACGGGCGCCGGCGGCCATGGCCAGGGCAAGACCCGAGGGGTCGAGCCAGCCGTCGGTCGGCAGGAACATGGCCCCGAGCACCCCGCCCGTCGACATGAGGGGGAAGGCACGCCGCGCCTCGTCGGGCCCGATCAGCTCCAGCGGCAAACCGAAGGTCCGCGTCCCGGCCGCCTGCCGGCGCAGCTCTTCCATCCGCTCGGGTGTGCTCGCCAGGCGCAGAGAGCCGACCTGGTGCCAGCCGGGATCGACGCCGGTCTCGTCCCGCAAGCGCCGGTAGAGCTCCGTGCCGTACATCATCATCCGGGTCAGGCTCGTGGGGCTGCGCAGCTGGCCGACCAGTCCTGCCGAGTGGAAGGTCGAGCCGCTGGTCAGATCGGCGCGCTCGAGCAGGATCACCTCCTTCCAGCCGAGCTGCGTGAGGTGATACGCGATGCTCGTCCCACCGACCCCGCCGGCGATGACGACGGCCCGGGCTTGCTCCGTGCTCACAACAGCGCGAAGTTGAGCGGCAGGTACCGGTCGAACGGCGGTCCCGCCCACGTTGCGCTGTAGATCGCGGGTGGGCCGTCGATGCGCAGGCCGGCCCTGAGGAGAGGCAGCCAGGCGTTGCGCGCCGGGCCCGGCACCACCACCTGCCAGCCGCCCAGCGGTTTCACGGCGCGTACCAGGTGGCCGAGCACGTGGGGCAGCAGCCCGGGTTCCCGGACCGCCACCGGACCCAGTCGGCCGCTCGCCTCCGCGTAGCCGTAGCCGGCCGGCTCGGTCTCCCCTGAACGGAAATACAGGAATCCCTTCGCCTCGAGCCCCCGCCAGAGGCGATGCTCCTCGGGCCGCTCATAGCCGAGCAGCTCGCGATCGAGCGTCCCGACCCCTTCCGCCAGTTGGGCATGGCCCGAGGGTCCGCGGCCGGCCAGCGCCTCGAAGGCGAGGGCCTCGAGCCCGCCCGTAGGGCTCGCCCCGTCGGGCATCGCGTTCGTCTCGAGCGAACCCGTCAAGACATAGAGCGGCACGCGCGGCGTCATTCCGAATGTGGCGTAGAGCGCGGTCGAGACCGGTTGCACCGACGCCGCGCAGACGGCGATGCGGCTGCGCTCCGCGGCCGATGGCAGGGTGCGCTCCACCAGCTCGCGGCCGATCCCCTGCCCCTGCCGCTCGGGCAGCACGAACAGGAAGGCAAGGAACCAGTGATCGCCGCGGCGATGGGCCATGCCGAAGCCGACCGGCTCGCCACCGGGTCCACTTCGGGATTCGGCCAGCCATGCCAGCTCGGGGTCCGTTCTCAGCATATGCTCGAAGAGGGCCCGCAATCGCCTCGGGTTCCGCGGCAGGCTGGGCTGCCCCGGCCGGGCATGCAGGTCTTCAGAGGCCGTGTAGAAGATCTCCAGGCAGGCGTCGATGTCGGCCGGCTCGACCCGCCGGTATGCGGCCCCGGCTCGGCTCAAGCTGCGTCCGCCCCCACTCCGCTCTCGGTGGCGAGGCGCTCGAGCTCGGCGAGCATGAAGCGATCGAGGTCGCCGTCGAGCACCCCGGCCGTGTCGCTGGTCTCGTGCTCGGAACGGTGGTCCTTGACCATCTGGTAAGGGTGAAGCACGTAGCTGCGGATCTGATTGCCCCAGCCCGCCTCCACGTGGTCGCCCCGCAGCGTTGCGAGGTCCTTCTCCCGTTCCGCGATGCGCTGCTCCAGCAGCCGTGCCCGTAGGATCTTCATCGCCAGCTCGCGGTTCTGATGCTGCGACCGCTCGTTCTGGCTCTGCGCGGTAATGCCAGTCGGAATATGCGTGATCCGCACGGCCGAGTCGGTCTTGTTGACGTGCTGGCCGCCCGCTCCCTGCGCGCGGAAGGTGTCGATCTTGAGATCGTCGTCGGGGATCTCGCCGACCTCGGTGTCATCCGCCACTTCCGGCAGCACCTCGACCAGCGCGAACGTGGTGTGGCGCCGCTTCTGGGAGTCGAAGGGGCTGATGCGAACGAGGCGGTGAACGCCGCGCTCGGCCCGCAGGAAGCCGTACGCCGACGGTCCCTCGACCGCGACCGTGGCGCTCTTCAGGCCGGCTTCCTCGCCCTCCAGCTGGTCGAGGATCTCCGTGCCGTAGCGGTGCCGCTCGGCCCAGCGCAGGTACATCCGCAGCAGCATCTCGGCCCAGTCCGTGGCCTCGGTGCCGCCTGCGCCTGCGCTGATCGAGATGATGGCGCTTCGCTCGTCGTAGGGGCCGCTGAACAGGAGGCTGGTGCGGTGCGCCCCGTAGTCGCGCGCGAGCGTTTCGTACTCGGCCTCGACGCCCAACTCGAGCTCGGGGTCCGACTCGGCCAGCTCTGCGAGCTCCAGCAGGTCGTCCGCGCGGGCGCGCAGGTCCTGCCACGTGGCGAGCTCGTCCCTCAGGCTCTCCGCGGTGCGCAGGGCGGACTGGGCTGCTCGCTGATCGGCCCAGAAGTCGGGTGCGCTCGTCTCCTCGTCGAGCGCCCGCAGGCGCCCTTCCTTTGCCGGGAGGTCAAAGCCTCCCCGAGGTCGCGTGAATCCGAGCGGCGAGGTCCCGGATGAGCCCGTGCTCCATCTAGTTCCTCGCGCGAAGATCCTGGAGCAGGATCGGCCGCAACTCGATGATCTTCAACGCGGTCTTGCTCCGAGCGACGACGGGGTTCACACACGGACAATAGCCGTTGTGAGGACAGACTCCGCAGTTGCCGTCGCAGTCGAGCCATGCCGCGTAACTGCAACTGCGGCAATCGCGCTCGCAGGCAATGAGATCGGTGAACGACTCATCGCCGAGCTCGACCTCGGTCGATACCGCTGGGAACGGCTTCACAGCACCCTCTCTCCCTCACAGGGCCGGGGAATGGGCAGGGCCCCCGACCGTATGACGACGCCGGAGGGCTACCTCCGGCGGGTTTGACCGAGTATAGGGAGGGACGTGCTCAGGCTCAAGGGGTAAGGAGGGGAAAACAGCTCCGAGCCTATACTTCGCGTCCCATGCGCCGCATTTTTTCCCGCCTCGTCGGCGGAAGCAATGAGTCACACGTGTCGCGGTTGCGGCCCATCGTCGCTCGCATCAACGAGCTCGAGCCGCACTACGCGGCGCTCTCCGACGATGAGATCCGCGCCGAGATGGTCCAGCTCCGTGCGGAGATCCTCGAGGACGCGGCGCCATCGGAGCCCAGCCAGGACGAACGGGAACACCCCGAGCGCGAGCGACGCCGGGAGTTGCGTCGCGATCGCGAGAAGCTGGACGACGCACGCCTCCAGGCAGTCCTGGACGAGGCCCTCCCCGAGGTCTTCGCCGCCGCTCGCGAGGTCAGCAACCGGCAGCTCGGGATGCGGCCCTTCGACGTTCAGTTAATGGGCGGCGTTGTGCTCCACCAGGGCCGCATTCCGGAGATGAAAACCGGCGAGGGCAAGACCCTCGTGGGGCCACTCGCCGCAGCCCTCAATGCCATGTCCGGCCTCGGCGTGCACGTGGTGACCGTCAACGACTATCTGGCCAAGCGCGACCCGCAGTGGATGGGCCCGATCTTCCACGGTCTCGGGCTGACGGTCGGCGTGATCCAGCACGACAACGCCTACATCTTCGATCCCGACTACCGGCCCAGCGACGAGGCGATGATGCACCTGCGTCCCGTGACGCGGCGCGAGGCGTACGGGGCGGACATCACCTACGGCACGAACAACGAGTTCGGCTTCGACTACCTGCGCGACAACATGGTCACGGAGCTCGAGGAGCGCGTCCAGCGGGGACGCGTCTTCGCCATCGTGGACGAGGTCGACAACATCCTCATCGACGAGGCGCGCACACCGCTGATCATCAGCGGTCAGGCGGAGGAGTCGGAAGACCTCTACTACCAGCTGGCCCGGCTGGTCCCCCGACTGAAGGAGCGGCCCGAGGGCGACGAGGAGGGCGGCGACTACTTCATCGATCTCAAGGAGCATGCCGTCTCACCGACCGAAGAGGGCATCGACAAGATCGAGAAGCTGCTCGGGATCCCGGATCTCTACGACGTGGACGCGGACCCGCGTCTGGCACGCCACTTCGACCAGGCACTGCGCGCCCACGCGCTCTACAAGCGCGATCGCGACTACATCGTCAAGGACGGCGAGATCGTCATCGTCGACGAGTTCACTGGACGACAGATGCCGGGCAGGCGCTGGTCAGAGGGCCTCCACCAGGCGATCGAGGCCAAGGAAGGCCTGCGCGTCCAGCGCGAGTCGGTGACGCTCGCCACGATCACCTTCCAGAACTACTTCCGGCTCTATCACAAGCTGGCGGGCATGACCGGCACGGCCATGACCGAGCAGGAAGAGTTCTACAAGATCTACGGCCTCGAGGTGGTGTCAATCCCGACGCACAAGCCGATGATCCGCGACGACGACCCCGATCTCGTGTTCCGCAATGAGAACGCCAAGTTCGGGGCAGTCATCGATGAGGTCGAGGAGATGACCGAGGCGGGGCGACCCGTCCTCGTGGGAACCGTCAGCGTCGAGAAGAGCGAGGTGCTCTCCGAGATGCTCAAGCGCCGCGGCATCAGGCACGAGGTGCTGAACGCCAAGTTCCACGAGAAGGAAGCTCCGATCGTCGCCCAGGCGGGACGCGTGAAGGCCGTCACCATCGCCACCAACATGGCCGGCCGCGGCACCGACATCGTCCTGGGCGGCAATCCCGTGGGTCTGGCCTCGTCCATGCTCCACGCACAGGGCATCAACCCGGCCGAGGCCGCACCTGATGTCTACGACGCGGCGCTGGCCGCCGCCAGGGCGCAGACCGGCGAGGAGCACGAGCAGGTGGTTGCGGCCGGCGGGCTGCACATCATCGGCACCGAGCGCCACGACGCGCGCCGCATCGACAATCAGCTGCGCGGCCGCGCCGGTCGCCAGGGCGACCCGGGATCATCGCGTTTCTACCTGTCCCTCGAAGACACGCTGATGAAGCGGTTCGCATCTGACCGCGTCGCGGGCCTGATGGAGCGGATGGGCCTCGAGGGAGACGTGGCCATCGAGTCGCGCCTGGTCTCCAAGACGATCGAAAACGCCCAGTCGCGCGTCGAGGGCTACAACTTCGATATCCGCAAGCACGTCGTTGAGTACGACGACGTCATCAACAAGCAGCGCGAGACGATCTACGCGGAACGCGACAAGGTCCTGCGCAACGAGGACCTCACCGAAACCGTCCGCGACTTCATCCAGGCCGAGCTCGACGTGCTGACGGAGATCCATCTCGGTCCGGCCGTCGACGAATGGGACATCGAGGGCCTGGCACGGGCAGTCCTGGCGATGGGCATCGAGGGAGCCGACACCGATGCCGAGGGCCTTGCGGGGCAGGGCAGCCGCGAAGGCATCGTGGAGGCGCTCTACGACGCGGCCGATGCGCAGCTCGAGGCGCGGGAGCAGGAGCACGGTCCCGAGGTGTGGGCCATGGTCGAGCGCCTGGTCCTGCTGCGCACGATCGACTCCCTATGGGTGGACCACCTCACGGAGCTCGACGACTTCCGGCGCGGCGTCGGCCTTCGCGGATACGGTGGCACGGACCCGCTCAACGAGTTCAAGCGCGAGGCGTTCCAGCTCTACGAGGAGCTGCGGGGCTTCATCCGTCACCAGGTTGCCAGCACGATCTTCCGGGTGAGCGTCCAGCGGCAGGAGCCGCCTCCGCCGCAGCAGATGCGAATGCCGTCACCGGCCGAGCTGGCGCAGATCCGTGCTGCCTCGGCGTCGACGAACGGGGAGAGCGGCAATGGCGCGTCGCGGGGGGCCGCCGCGACACCTGTCACGGCAGGATCGTCCACCGCGTCCACCGCGTTCGGTGGATCCAGCTCGACTGCGGGAACTGCCGCCGGGGCGGCCGGCGCCCTGCTACCCGGGCTCGGAAGCCGACGGCCCGGCCAGGTTCGCCTCCAGCGTGGCGACGAATCGGTCGAAGGAAGCCAGGCCCCGGCCAGCGCCGCCAAGCTCGGCAGGAACGAGCCCTGCTGGTGCGGCTCCGGCAAGAAGTTCAAGAAGTGCCACGGGGCTTGACCTCCGCCGGTGACCGCCGCCGCCTGAGCCGCGTCAACCGAAGTCGCAGTCGATCACGACCTTCTCCAGCACGTCCCGGAGCTGGCTGAGCTCGTCGTCGGTCAGGCGGTCCAGGAAATGCGCATGGACGCCGCTGAAATGAACCGGTAGCGCCCGTCGAAGCACCTGCGCCCCGTCGTCCGTGAGGGTGAGGACGACCGACCGTCGATCCGACGCATCCGGTTGCCGAGCAACGAGACCGCGCTCCTCGAGCTGTCCGGCACGGCGCGTCATCCCGCTGCGGCTGATGAGTGCCCTCCGGGCGAGTTCGCTCATCCGCAGCCGCGCACCGTCGGCCAGGCGGAGCTGGATGAGCACATCGAAGTCCGAGAGGGACAGCTCTGCCCCGCGCACGAGCTCGCTGTCGAGAACGCGCATGAGGCTGGCGTGAGCGCGCAGAAAGGCCCCCCAAGCCTCGCTGGCGGGAGTGCCGGGGCCACCGCGGTCCCCGCCCTCGAGTCCTTCGAACGCCGCCTTGACGCTCCGCTCAGTCTCAGTCGTTGCCTGGGTCATCGGGCAAAGCATATCCCGAGGCCGTTCCAGATGCAACTATTGACATTGCAACTAGTATGCCCATATGGTTGCGATTACAACAAACGACCGCGCAGCGTCCGGCTCCCAGGAGTCACCAGCGCGGCGCCAACCTACGAACAGGAGTTCACCCATGTCGAGCACGATGCTCGCTCGCCCGATCATCGCGACAGAGGCCCTCTGGGGCGCCGTCGCTACCGAAGCCCAGGTCGAATCGACGGTCCGCGCTCTGCGCGAGCACCGATTCGACGTCGAGGTCGTGCAGGACGCCGCTGCCGCCGTGAGGCCGTCCTCGCGCTGATCCCCGATGGCGCGGAGGTCCACCAGGGCTCGTCGACGACCCTCGACCAGATCGGCGTCACGGCCGAGGTCAACACGTCTGGTCGCTACGACGCGGTGCGCCCGCGGATGTTCTCGATGGACCGCGCGACCCAGGGTGCCGAGATCCGCAGGCTCACGAGCTCACCTGCGTACATGCTCGGCAGCGTTCACGCCGTCACGGAGACGGGGTCACTGGTCACGGCCTCCATGTCGGGCAGCCAGCTGGGCCCCTACGCCTCCGGAGCCGGCAAGGTGATCATCGTCGCCGGCACGAACAAGATCGTCGCGGACCTTGACGAGGCGTTCCGCCGCATCGACGAGCACAGCCTTCCGCTCGAGGATGCCCGGGCACGCATCGCCTACGGGATGGGAAGCTCCGTAGCCAAGCTGCTGGTCGTGAACTCGGAGGCGATGCCGGGCCGCACGACCGTGATCCTGGTCCGCGAATCGCTCGGCGGGCGACCGCCGGCTACCCGAAGACGTGCGACCAGTATCCCAGCACCAGCACCACGAACGTCGCCGCCGCGAGCAGGGCGATCAGCCCGATGGCCAGCCACGGATTGGCGATGTGGACGTCGGGGTTTGACAGCTCGGCCGGAGCCCAGCGCCGCGACCGGAGGCTGCGGCGGTAGTCGCGCTGGACGGCGGGAGCGGGCTCGAGGCCGCCGTCGGGCGTTGGTCGGTGCAGCTGGAGTGACATCAGGGCTCCCGTTGGGTCAAGTGGTGGCTCAGGCATTCGATCCCGCGGGAATCACTCGCCCGCCTCGACGGCGCCTGGAAAGGGTGGCTCCTCTTCGTCGCCGGAGTCGCCCCACAGCAGCATCTCCTGTACGAGCTGGATCTCGGACGAGAAGAGAGCGCCCACGGACTCGCCGCCATGGATGCGGCTGATGGCCTCACCGATCAGCGGCGCGACCGACAGCACCTTGATCTTGCGCAGCTGCTTGGCCGGCGGGACCGGGATCGTGTCGGTGACCACGACTTCGGTCAGGTTTGAGTCGCGGATCCGATCGACGGCCGGATCCGACAGCACACCGTGGGTGGCGCAGGCGTAGATCTCCGTCACACCTTCGCGCTCGAGTGCGCGAGTGATCTCCATGAGCGTGCCGCCCGTGTCGATCTCATCGTCGACCACGATGGCGCGTTTGCCCTTGACCTCGCCGATCACGTTCAGGACCTCGGCCCGATCGTCGTTGTCCTGGCGCCGCTTCTCGATGATCGCCAGCGGGGCATCGAGCAGCTCCGCAAACGTGCGGGCACGCTTGGCGAAGCCAAGGTCCGTCACCACGACCATGTCGCGCAGGTCCTTCTGGATGAAGTAGTTGCTCAGCAGATGGACCGCGGTCAGCTCGTCCACCGGGATGTTGAAGAAGCCCTGGATCTGGCCCTGGTGCAGGTCCATCGTCAGCAGCCGGTCGGCGCCCGCCACACTGATCATGTCGGCCACGAGGCGAGCGGTGATCGGGACGCGCGGCTGGTCCTTCTTGTCGGAGCGGCCGTAGGCGTAGTAGGGGACCACGGCGGTGATGCGTCCGGCGCTGGCGCGCTTGAAGGCGTCGATCATGATCAGGAGCTCCATGATCGACTTCTGCACCGGCGAGCACGTGGGCTGGACCAGGAAGACGTCCTTCTCTCGGACGTTGTCGAGGATCTTCACGAAGATGTTCTCGTTGGCGAACTCGAAGACCTCGCAACGTCCCAGGCGGATCCCGAGGTAGCGGGCGATCTTGTTTGACAGCCTGGGGTTTGCGTTGCCCGTGTAGAGATCGAGCGTCTCCCCGGCGCGACTCGGCTCGGCGATGCCGAAGGCACTCACGCTGCGCCCTCGGCGGATCTGTGGATCACTCACCTGCTCCGTTGCTCCCCGGCTCTTCACCGCCATCGACGTCGGGGTCGTCATTGTCGGACATCTCGCGCTGCTCCGCCAAGCCTGCGCGGAAGACCGCGATGCCGGCCACCTCGTCACCCTCGTTGAGGCGCATCACGATCACGCCGCGTGCCGAGCTGCGCTGGCGACTGACGCTGTGAACGTCGGTGCGGACGACCTGGCCGGCCGCGCTGATCAGCATCAGCTCCTCGGCCTCCTCCGTCACGAGCTGGATGGCGGCGACGTTGCCGGTCTTTGAGCCCTCCAGCGGGATGAGGCGAACGCCCTGCCCGCCACGATGCTTCTGCCGGAACTCGGTCAGCGCCGTGCGCTTGCCACGACCCGTCTCGGTCAGGACGATAAGCTCTCCGCCTGGCTGCGCGATATCCATGCCCACCACGCGGTCTTCCTTGTTGGCGAGCCGGATGCCGATGACTCCTGCCGCGTCGCGTCCCATGGCGCGGACCTCGCTCTCGTTGAACCGGGCAAGCCGGCCCTTCGCCGTGACGAGCACAACGTCGTCGCTTCCCGATGACACCGCCACCCACGCGAGCGAGTCGTCGTCGCCGACAGTGATCGCCCGGATGCCCGTGCTGCGCACCCGTTCGAACTGCTCGATGGGGCTCTTCTTGATGATGCCCTTGACCGTGGCCATCACCAGGTTGCTGCCCTTCTCGAAGTTGGGGATGGTGATCACGGCCAGCACCCGCTCACCGGACTCCACCTGGACACCCTCCAGGTTGATGATCGGGATGCCCTTGGCCTGCCGGCTGGCATCGGGGACCTGGTGCACCTTCGAGCTGAAGACGCGGCCGCGGTTCGTGAAGAAGAGCACCCAGTCGTGTGTGTTGGCGACCAGCAGATGGGCGACGGCGTCTTCCTCGACCGTGCGGGCCCCGATGATCCCCTTCCCGCCGCGCGCCTGCCGGCGATAAGTGGCGAGGGGCTGCCGCTTGATGTAGCCACGGCCGGAAACGGTCACGACGACGTCTTCATTCGCGATCAGGTCCTCGTCGGAGAGCTCCCGGGTCGAATCGTTCGCGATGCGCGTGCGGCGCTCCCCTGCGAACTTGCGCTCGAGCTCACTGAGCTCGTCACGGATGATGGCCATGACGCGCGCAGGGTTGGCAAGGATGTCCTCAAGCTCCGCGATGAGCTTGATGACGGCGAGGTACTCATCCTCGATCTTCTGGCGTTCGAGGGCGGCCAGGCGCCGCAGCTGCATCTCCAGGATGGCGTTGGCCTGGATCTCGGAGAGCGTGAAGCGCTCGATCAGGTTCGCTCGCGCCGCGTCCACGTCCGCGGACTCGCGGATGGTGCGGATCACCGCGTCCAGGTTGTCGAGGGCGATCTTGAGCCCCTCGAGGATGTGAGCCCGGTCACGGGCCTTCTGGAGGTCGAACTCGGTGCGCCGGCGCACGACCTCGCGGCGCCAGTCGATGTGGTGCTGGAGGATCTGCTTGAGCGGCAGCGTCTGGGGCTGCCCGTCGACGAGCGCCACCATGTTGGCGTGGAACGCCAGGCGCAGCGCCGTGTGCTTGAAAAGGTTGTTGAGCACCGACCGCGGGTTGGCGTCGCGCTTGCACTCGATCACGAGGCGCATGCCGTCGCGGTCGGACTCGTCGCGCAGGTCGGCGATGCCATCGATCTTCTTGCCCGTGACCAGGTCTGCGATCTTCTCGACGAGGCTTGCCTTGTTGACCTGGTACGGCAACTCGGTCACCACGATGGCCATGCGATCGGCGCGGGTCTCCTCGAACGCGCATTGGGCCTGCATCACGACCCGGCCGCGGCCGTGTGCGTAGAGGTCGCGGATCGCGTCGATGCGCTCCTTCTGCCCGGTGGCCGGGTTCCGGCGGTCGTCGTCGAAGCGGAATATCGTGGCGCCAGTCGGGAAGTCGGGCCCGAGGACGAATTCGCACAGCTCGTCGGCCGTCAGGTCCGGGTTCTCGATCAGTGCGGCGGTCGCCCGTGCCACTTCCCCGAGATGATGCGGCGGGATGTTCGTGGCCATTCCCACGGCGATCCCGGCCGAGCCGTTGATCAGCAGGTTCGGCAGCTTCGCCGGCAGAATCGAGGGCTGCATGCGCGTGCCGTCGTAGTTCTCGACGAAGTCGACCGTGTCCTTGTCGATGTCCGCCAGCAACTCGGCCGCGATCGCGGTCATGCGCGCCTCGGTGTACCGCATCGCGGCCGGCGGGTCGCCGTCGACCGACCCGAAGTTGCCCTGGCCATCGACCAGCGGGTAGCGCAATGAGAAGGTCTGGGCGAGCCGCACGAGCGCGTCGTAGAGCGAGAGGTCGCCGTGCGGGTGG
This sequence comes from Candidatus Limnocylindrales bacterium, assembly GCA_038253685.1. Lineage (GTDB taxonomy): Bacteria > Chloroflexota > Limnocylindria > Limnocylindrales > CSP1-4 > JAFMJV01. Next base: position 22,398 of record JBBSGX010000005.1, read on the forward strand.
TATTTGCCCATCACCTCGCCCACGATCGCCGCGCACTTGCGATAGGAGGCCGTCGAGCTCAGGCCCATCTCGTTCATGGTGTAGAGGATCCGGCGATGCACGGGCTTGAGGCCGTCCCGCACGTCCGGCAGTGCGCGGCTGACGATCACGCTCATGGCGTAGTCGAGGTATGCGGTCCGGAGCTCGTCCTCGATCGGGACCGAGACCACGCGTCCTCCGACGTTGTCGGTCATGCTGTCCTCCGGCCGAAGCGCTCACCCTGTTGGGCGACGGCGTTGTCGGCGAGGTCCAGCGGCGCTGAGAAGGTAGCGGCCGCCCGGGACGCTTCGCTGGTCGACGGGGACGATCCTCGCTTGCGGACCTCCGCCAGCTGCGCACGAAGCGCGCTCGCCACGCGAGGATCGATCAGGGTCAGGGAATCGCGGATCACCCGGGCGCGGTGGCCGTCTGCCGTCCGGGCCGCAAGGGTTGCCTCGCGATCGAGGAGCCCCTCCACGGCGACGCGATCGACGCGGCTCCATTCCCGGAGTGCCCAGCTCAGCGCCTTCTGGACCTGGTCGTCGGCGTCCCCCATGAGCGTCGAGATGAGGTCGAGAGCGCGGCTGGCATCCAGCGCCTGGCCGCGCACCGCTCCGCCCCCCACCTCGTACGGCATGCGCGCGAGCGTGGCGCCGACCAGGCGGCGCTCCATGTTCCGCTTCGAGTAGACCAGCTGCTCGAGCTCGGCCCATCGGAAGGGCTCCCGCAGGATTCCCTGTGCGTACACCGAAGCGAGCGTGTCGACGCTGATCCAGTCGCGGGCGCCGCGACCGAGACGCCGCATCAGCTGCCAGCTTCGTTCGGGATCATCGGGAAGTGAACGCTCCAGGCACGGCAGGCTGAAGAGGCGAACCTCCCTGAACTCCGACGAGGCGAGGCGCTGTGCCAGCCAGAGCGCCGAGCTGGAGGACGAGTCCCTCAAGGGGCGCCGAAGGGCCCGCTCGATCGCATGGATGAGCGGCCAGCGGGTGCCGATCACGGCTTCCGAACCGGGCGCGACACGCTCCTGCTCGGCTGCGTGGGCATCGTCGGAGAGCTGCTCGAGCCCTTCGGTGAGGGCCAGGGTGAACGCTTCGGGATCGTCGATGAGATCCGCCAGCGCCAGACCGAGCTCGCGAGCCTGCGGCAGCCGCTCGGCTACGAGCGCGGCGGCGCGCGTGCTGACCTCAGACGTCAAGGTTCTGCACCTGCCGCGCCTGTGCCTTGATCCAATCGCGCCGAGGCTCCACCTTCTCGCCCATCAGCACCGTGAAGTGATGGTCCGCCGCTTCGAGGTCGGTGCTGTCGACCTGGAGGAGGGTGCGCGTTTCCGGGTTCATCGTGGTGTCCCAGAGCTGCTCGGCGTTCATCTCGCCGAGGCCCTTGAAGCGCTGGACCGTCAGGTTCTTGACCTTCATGTCCTTGACGATGCGATCCCGTTCGCGCTCGTCACGTGCATAGCGGGTGAGCTTGCCCGTGCTCACGCGGAAGAGCGGCGGCTGGGCGATATAGAGGTGGCCGCCCTCCACGAGGTCGGGCATGTTGCGGAAGAAGAAGGTCATGAGGAGCGTGCGGATGTGCGCTCCATCGACGTCCGCGTCGGCCAGGAGGATGACCTTGTGGTAGCGAAGCTTCGTGAGGTCAAACGTCTCGCCGATGCCGGTCCCGAGGGCGATGATCAGCGGCCGGATCTTCTCGCTCGAGAGCACTCTGTCCAAGCGTGCCTTCTCGACGTTGAGCATCTTGCCGAACATGGGGAGGATGGCCTGGAAGCGCCGGTCCCGACCCTGTTTCGCCGAGCCGCCGGCCGAGTCGCCCTCCACGATGTAGAGCTCGCTGCGCTCGGGCTCACGCTCCTGGCAGTCCGCGAGCTTGCCGGGCAGCGCCGAGCCCTCCAGCGCGCTCTTGCGAATGACAAGGTCGCGCGCCTTGCGGGCGGCCTCGCGCGCACGAGCGGCCGTGAGCGACTTCTCGATGATGCGGCGGCCGTCGCCGGGATTCTCGTCGAGCCATTGGCCAACACCGTCGGTGACGGCTGCCTGTACCTGGCCCTTGACCTCCGGGTTCCCGAGCTTGGCCTTGGTCTGGCCCTCGAACTGCGGCTCGGTGAGCTTGACGCTGATGACGGCCGTGAGGCCTTCACGCACATCGTCACCGGAGAGGTTGGAGGTCGAGTCCTTCAGGATGCCCTGCCGGCGGGCCCAATCGTTGAGTGAGCTCGTCAGCGCCGCGCGGAAGCCGGTGACGTGCGAACCGCCGTCAACCGTGTTGATATTGTTAGCAAAGGCAAGGACTGTCTCAGAAAAACTGTCGTTGTACTGGATCGCCACCTCGATTGTTGTGGCTCTGTCGCGCCGTTCGATGGCAATTGGCTTCGCGTGGAGAGGATCCTTGTCCTTGTTCAGGTGTCTCACGAAGCTGACGAGGCCTCCCTCGAAATGGAAGTTCTTCTCTCGAGTGGGGGTGCGCTGGTCCACGAGGCGGATCCACAGTCCCTTGTTGAGGTAGGCGGACTCTCGCAGGCGCTGGGCAATCGTGTCGAAGCTGAAGTCGATCGTCTCGAAAACCTGTGCATCAGGCAAGAATGAGGTGGTGGTGCCGCGCCGTCCGTTGGCAGGGCCGAGCGCCCGGACCGGCATGACGGGAGCGCCTCGAACGTAGTCCTGGCCCCAGATCTGGCCGTCTCGCGCAGATTCCACGTGCAGCCACTCGGACAGGGCGTTCACGACGCTGACGCCGACTCCATGCAGTCCGCCCGAGACCTTGTATCCGCCACCGCCGAACTTGCCGCCGGCGTGGAGGACGGTGTGCACCACCTCGAGGGCATCCTTGCCGGTCTGCTTCTGGCGGCCGACCGGGACGCCGCGGCCGTTGTCGACGTTGTGGATGCTGCCGTCCGGGCGGATGGTGACCTCGATCCGCGTGGCGTGGCCGGCCATGGCCTCATCGATCGAGTTGTCGACGACTTCCCAGACGAGGTGATGCAGACCGCGGATATCCGTCGAGCCGATGAACATGCCCGGGCGCCGCCGCACGGCCTCCAGGCCCTCCAGGACCTGGATGCTCTCGGCGGTGTAGGTGTTCGCACCTGCCGCCCGCGAGCGAGATCCGCGGCGGGGCGGGGCACCAGGCTCGTCGGGCGGCTGGCTCCCCCGGCGAGCGGTGGGCACGGTCATTGATCCCCTCCCGCCAGGCGTTCGTAGAGCCGTGCGAGGTCGTCGGCGTCGTAATAGGTGATGGTGATCCTCCCTCCACGCTGCGCGGGCGTCAGCGTGACCTTGGTGGCGAGAGCCGTGCGCAACCCCGCTTCGATACGCTCCAGATCGGGGTCCGTGTCCTTCCGCTGCCGAGCTGCGTCGGCGGCAGGCTGCACCTGCTCCCGCAGGCCACGCACGAGGCGTTCCGTTTCCCGGACCGACAGGCCCCGCGAGATGACGACGGCGAGCACTTCCTCCTGGGTCGAATGGCCGGCAAGACCCGCGATTGCACGGGCGTGGCCCTCCGTGACTCGCCCTTCCTCGACAGCCGACTGGAGGACCGGAGAGACGTCAAGGAGTCGCAGGGTGTTGGCGACCGCGGGGCGAGACCGGCCAATCCGCGTTGCGACGTCTTCCTGCGTGAGCCCAAACTCATCCATCAGCTGTCGGAAGGCGCGGGCCTCATCCATGGCGTTCAGATCGGCGCGCTGGATGTTCTCGACAAGTGCAAACGCCAGCTGCTGTTGCTGGTCTGCGCTCCGAACGACGGCCGGGATGCGGTCCAGGCCCGACATCTGGGCCGCCCGGAGCCGCCGCTCGCCGGCAATGAGCTGGTAGCCGCCCTCGATCGGGGTCACGAGGATCGGCTGGAGCACGCCGTGCTGCGCAACACTGGACGCGAGCTGCTCGAGCTCGTCCTGCTCGAACCGGTGCCGTGGCTGGTACGGATTATGGGCAATCAGGTTCAGCGGGATCTCGTGGGTCCGATTGTCGGTCGGCCCGGTGGGGATCAATGCTTCGAGGCCGCGGCCGAGGCCGCCGATCGTCCGCCGTGCAGCCAGGGTCATGAGACGGTCACCCAGCTCTGCCCGCCGGCCGGCACCGCAGCGCTGCCCGGGAGGGTCGGCCGCCCGTCTCGGCGCAGGATCTCGGCGGCGAGATCGCTGTAGGCCTGGGCGCCGCGCGATGACGGGCTGTACAGCGAGATCGGGCGCCCGTAGCTCGGGGCTTCCGCCAGCCGGACGCTGCGAGGAATGACCGAGTTGAAAACGCGGTCGCCGAGGTGCCGCCTCACTTCCGCAGACACGTCGGCCGCGAGGGTGGTACGGGCATCGAACATCGTCAGGACCACGCCCTTCAGGCGCAGGTGCGTGTTCAGGTGCTCGCGAACGAGGTCGATGGTGGACATCAGTTGGTCAAGGGCCTCCAGTGCGTAGTACTCGCACTGGATCGGAACCAGCACGCTGTCGGCGGCCGTCAGTGCGTTGATGGTGAGGAGTCCGAGGGACGGCGGGCAGTCGAGGAGCACGTAGTCATACTCCTCGGCAACAGAGCTGAGTACGGCGGCGAGCCGGCGTTCCCGTCCCGGGAGTGGAACGAGCTCGACCTCGACACCGGCAAGGTCGCGCGAGGACGGGATGATCGAGAAGCCGTCCACGAGCGTGGGCTGAATGAGGTCCGTGGTCCCGGTACCTCCCACGAGCGCGTCATAGACGGACCGGTCAATGCGCTGTCGGTCGAGACCCACCCCGCTCGTCGCGTTGCCCTGGGGGTCGAGATCCACGACAAGAACTCGTTGCCCGTCCAGAGCGAGGTACGACGCAAGACTGACCACGGTCGTGGTCTTGCCGACTCCGCCCTTCTGGTTCGCGCAGGCGATGATTTCGCCCACTCAGGTGCCTTGCCGGTTCGCTTCCACGTCACCCAATTCTACCGGAATCAGCCCCGTTTCGCCTGTCGGAGGGGCCGCACGATCCACGCATGAAAGCCTAGCGATCCCTTCTCTACCCTGGCTTACGTCCGGGAAGAAACCCGCAATGTTGCACGTGTTACCTTACGGTGAAACAACAGCCACGCGAAGAGAAGGCGGGGGGAGAAGGGGAACGGACGAAGCAGGGTATGCGGTTAGGGCACGCGGCGCGCGTCACGCGACAAGCATGACCCGGCAACCGGAGCCAACGATGCGGACGATGCGGCCGCGCGGCACGCACGCGGGACACGATAGGAGGCAGCCAGCGGAGGCAATGGTGGAACGCGAGGCGCCCCACCTCACGGTAGGGGGCAGGCAGATCCCCGAGTTCGATGCGGGCTTCTTCGTTGGCCTGATCGTGGGAGAGGGCCACTTCGGCGGTGACGCGCGCCAGCCACAGATCACGCTGCGGATGCACACTGACCACGCAGCCGTCTTCGCCTGGCTGATGGAGCGGTTTCCGGGCGGCCGCCTCTACGGCCCATATGCCCATTCCGGCCGTCGCTATTTCCAGTGGATGGCGCGCGGCCCGTACCTGCGCGATGAGATCGTGCCGCTCCTCGATCGCTACTTCACGGCCGGTCACAGTGGCCGGGCCCGCTCCCGCTACGAGCGAATGAAGGCGACCTACGGCCTCGGACGCTCCGATTCGGCGCTCCGGGAGGGCGGATGAGCGTTGGGTATACTCGCCGCTGAGGTGGTGCTGATCGCGCGATCGCCGGGCCGGAAGCAGGGCCGCCGATTTGCGGGACCACTCGCAGGCACCTTGGCATGACTGTCCTCTTCGCAGCTGTCGGCGCCGCCATCGCGGCGATCGTCGAGACCAGCGTATTTCCAGAACTGCAGGTTGCCGGTGTCAACCCAGATCTCGTCCTGGTGCTCACGCTCGTGTCTGCGATGTTGCTGGGAGTCGAAGACGGTCTGATCTGGGCTTTCCTCGGGGGGTTCATGCTCGATATGCTCACACCCGGGAACCGGGCCGCCGGGTCCACCATGCTCACATTGCTGATCGTGACCGGCGTGGCGCTCCTCATCGCCCGAGTGTCGAGCCCGCCTCGAATCCTCACTGTGGTCATCGCAGTCGTCGCGCTCACCTTCCTCTACCAGGCGCTCCTGCTGGTGCTTCTCGCGCTGACCTCCGGTGTGGGCCTGGTCTCGGTGCCGGTTGCATCGCTCGTGTTGCGCGCCGTGCTCAACGCCGTTCTCGCCGCTGCTGCTGCCTGGGGAGTCCGGACGCTCTACCTGCGCTTCGGCCCGGCCGAGCGGACGGATTGGTGAGCGCGTGACCGGTTCGTTGTTGCGCGATCCCTCGCCCAGGCGCCGGCTGCTGCCGCGCTTCATCATCTTCGGCATTGCCATCGTGCTGGTGGTCGTGGCGCTCGGCGTCCGCCTCTTCGACCTCCAAGTGGCGCACGGCAGCTACTTCACTGACCTGTCTCAGTCGCAGCGGACCTCACTCGAGTCGATTCGCACGACACGCGGCCTCATGTACGACCGGAAGGGCCGCCAGCTGGTCGACAACATCCCGACGTTCGCCGTCAAGATCCGGCCGGCGGACCTGCCGTTCACGCAACGTGACGCCGTTGTGATGCGCTTGGCGCAACTCATCCACGTGCCGGCCTCGGACATCTACCAGGCACTCGACAAGAACGCAGGCTCTCGCTTCGACCTGGTGCGGGTCGCCTCGGACATCCCGACCGAGACGGCGCGCGTCCTGGCCGAGGCCCATCTCCAGCTCCCCGGCGTCTACGTCGACGTGGAGGCTCGTCGCGACTACCTCTACGGAAGCACGTTCGGCCACCTGCTCGGGTTCACGGGGTCGATCTCGGCCGAGGACTACGCGCGCCTCAAGGACAGCGGATACCTCAATGACGATGTGATCGGCAAGGCAGGGCTCGAGGCCACCTTCGAGTCGCAGCTGCGCGGCCAATACGGCAGCGAGGAGGTTGAACGGGACGGGCAGGGCCGCATCGTGCGCGTGCTGCGGACGGTCCAGCCGGCCATCCCCGGCAATTCGCTGGAGCTGACCATCGACGTGGAGATCCAGCGCATGGCCGAGAAGGCGCTGCGCTGGGCCATGAAGCTCGCCGGCCTGAAGCGCGGCGTCTTCATCGTCGAGAACCCCCAGACCGGCGAGATCCTGGCGATGGTCTCGCTGCCCAACTACGACGACAACCTCTTCGCCGGCGGAATCAGCAATGCCGCCTACAAGAAACTGTTGACGGACCCCAACCGGCCGCTGCTCAACTTCGCGATCAACGAGCAATACCCGCCGGGCTCAACCTTCAAGCTCGTCACGGGCTCGGGCGGTCTCCAGGACGGCAAGATCACGCCCCAGACGCGGCTCATGACCCATGCCTACCTCTCGATCGGACGTTATCGCTACTACGACTGGAACCGCGCCGGATTCGGCCCGCTGACGATCTACGACGGGTTCGCCCACTCGTCCGACACGTTCTTCTACCAGGTCGCCGGGCGCCTCGGCATCGATCGGCTGGCCTACTTCGCCCACCAGTACGGATTCGGTGAGAAGACGGGCATCGACCTGCCGGGTGAGGCCTCCGGGATCATTCCCAACAACGCCTGGAAGGAACGCGTCTTCAACCAGCCGATCTACCCCGGCGAGGTGTACCAGGCGGGCATCGGCCAGGGCTACGACGCCGTCACGCCGCTCCAGCTCATCAACGCGTACAGCGCCCTTGCGAACGGCGGGACGCTCTACCGACCGCAGCTCGTGCATCGTGTCCTCGCCGCCGACGGGACCGTCGTGCAGAACTACTCGCCGCAGGTCATCCGCCACATCGCGATCAGTCCGGACGTGCTGAAGGTGATGCGCGTGGCCGCCCGCAACGTGGAGGTGGTGCGCCACACCTACAACCTGGTGGACCTGCCCATCGTGTCTGCCGGCAAGTCCGGCACCGCCGAGTTCGGCATCCGCGACAGCCGTGGGCGATTGCCGTTCCACTCGTGGTTTGCGGGCTTCACGCCAAAGGATGCGACGAAGAGCGCATCGGACCCGCACGGTTTCGATGCGGTCAAGAGCACCGACAGCCAGCTCGCATTCCTTGCCTTCGCCTACGACTCGCGAACGCGCGGAAATGCGGCAACCGAGATCGCCAAATACTTCCTCCAGCTTTACTATCACACCAACGTCGACCTGCGCATCAACTCACTTCTTGTGCGGGATAACTTCTATGGCAACTGACAGCACGGTGCCCGCGGTGCTCGGCTGATGGGCACGCTCCGACTGCAGCCGGCGCGGCTCGGCGCGCTGACGCCCAAGGCAGTTTCGAACGCGTGGAGCGTGTTCGATTTCCAGCTGGCGTTCTATGCGCTCGCGCTCACGATCATCGGGCTGCTGATGGCCTACGCCAACAGCGCGGACGCTCCCCTCCAGGCCGGCTCGATCTTCACCCGTGCGCTCATGTGGCTGTCGCTGGGGATCATGGCCTTCACCCTGGCAACGGCCGTCGACTACCGCTGGCTGCAGACCCTGGCCTGGCCGGTTTACCTGGCGAACCTGGGGCTGCTGATCGCCACCCTTGCGCTCGGCACGGGGATCGGTGGGGTATCGCGCTGGGTGAACATCTTCGGGCTGCAGTTCCAGTTCTCGGAGATTGCCAAGATCCTCATGGCGGTCGTGCTGGCGAACTACCTGGCCTCGCGGCAGGGCAAGCTCGGCAACCTGTGGACGATCATCGGCGCCGGCATCATCGCGGCCCCGCCCCTGGTGCTCGTGCTGATCCAGCCAGACCTGGGCACGTCACTGGTGTTCGGGGCGATCGTCTTCGGGGCGCTGTTCGTCGGCGGGTCGAGCCTGCGCTGGCTGGGTGTCGGGATCGGGGTCATCCTGGCCAGCATCCCGGTCATCTGGAACTACGTGCTGCAGGACTATCAGAAGCAACGGCTGATCAGCTTCCTGGACCCGTCCGCCGCGGACACCCAGGGCGCCGGATATCAGCTCGCGCAGTCGCAGATCGCGGTCGGCTCCGGTGGCCTGTTCGGCAAGGGCCTGACGAACGGAACGACCGGCGACCAGTACCTGCCGGTGCAGGCCACGGACATGGTGTACGCGTCGCTCGGCGAGCAGCTCGGCTTCATCGGCGGGGTGCTGGTGCTGCTGCTCTTCGCGGCACTCATCTGGCGAGTGCTGCTGGTGGGCTGGCGCTCCCGGGACCCCTTCGGCCTCGTGTTCTCGGGGGCGATCGCCTCGATCCTTCTCTTCCAGCTGCTGGTCAACGTCGGCATGGTGCTGGGCATCATGCCCATCACCGGCATCCCGCTGCCGTTCATCACCCACGGCGGCGCGTCGCTCATCAGCATCTGTCTCGGCCTCGGCATCCTCGAGAGCATCAATATGCGGCAGGGCAAAGCCACCTGGTGACCCTTCTTCGGCGCCATCTGATCGATCAGGCCCTGAGAGTGAAGCCTGACTGCGGCTCGCAGGCGGGGAGCGGCCCAGAAGGCTAGCGCTTCTTGAGGGCCGCTCGGAGCTGCTCGATCTCAGTGCGGTACTGCCGTCCGGCCGGCGACCGCTCGAACCACTCGAGGAAGTCGGGGTCGAAGGTGGCGATCTGTCCCAGTGTCCAGCCCTTGTAGCGGCCGAAGTCGATGAGGCTTCCGACCGCCGGGCCGCGCGGCGCCCCTGCCTCACCGAACGAGGTCGCTTCGCCGCTTGCCGCGTATTCCGCCGGCCGCTTGACGAACCGATCGACGCTTCGGCGATCGCGGCGGCGCGCGAGCTCCGCGTCATAGCGCGCCCGCTGCTCGGTGTTCTTCAGCACGTCGTAGGCCTGGTTGATCTCGAGCATGCGCTTGCTCGCCTCGGGGCTCGAATCGAGGTCCGGGTGAAAGCGCTGGGCGAGCCGGCGGTGCACGATGGCGATGATGTCGGCATCAGCGTTGACGTCGACCTGAAGAATCTGGTAGTAGGTCTTGCGCCCGATCACGACGCGATCCCTTCACGGGACGGGTCGCGGAGATGACAGGTGGCCCCCAGATCGGGGCGCTGCAGGCTGACCGTCATTCCTTCGAGGTTAGCAGAGCCGCCGCTCCTCGTTGACGAAGATCGGCCTGCGCGCGTACCATTCCCGTTCCCGCTGGACGGTCCGAGCGTGGCGTCACGCCATGCTGACCCGACGGCGTCCCCTTTCTCAGAATCAACCACGTCGGGGAACCATGTACGCAGTCATCGAGACCGGAGGCAAGCAGTACCGCGTCGAGCTCGGCAACGAGATCGAGGTGGAGCGGCTGGACGTCGAGGCCGGCAACACCATCCGGCTGGAACGCGTCCTGCTCGTCTCGGACGCTGATGACACCACGATCGGGCGCCCCGTGGTGGAAGGCGCGCGGGTGAGCGCCGACGTGCTGCGGCAGGACCGCGGTGAGAAGCTCATCGTCTTCAAGTACGGGCCGAAGACGCGGCGCCGTGTCAAGAAGGGCCACCGCCAGGAGCTGACGGTTCTGCGCATCGCCGATATCGCCTTCGGCGGACGCAGTGCGGCAAAGGAATACGCGGCGCAGGCCGCGGAGCGCGAAGCCGCCCGCAAGGCCGCTGCCGAGGAGGCCGCGAAGAAGGCCGCCGCCGACAAGGCGCTCGCCGCCAAGCTGGCAGCCGAAGCCGCTCCGGCCGAAGCCGCCGGCACCAAGGCAACGACGGGCACGCCGTCGCGGCGCGGCAAGGCCGCAACCACGACGACCGGCAAGGCGGCCGCGGAGAAGAAGCCAACCGGAACCGGACGCACCGCGGCCTCGCGCACCCAGGCGGGTGAGGCGGGAGCCGCCAGGAAGCCCGCGCCGCGCAAGCGCCCCACCAAGAAGGACGAGTAAGCCCCATGGCACACAAGAAGGCTGGTTCCAGCTCCAAGAACGGCCGCGACAGCGTTGGCCAGCGCCTGGGCGTCAAGGTCGGCGACGGGCAGCTGGTGCCGGCAGGCTCGATCATCGTGCGCCAGCGTGGGATGACCTTCGTGGCGGGCGAAGGCACCGGCCTCGGGCGCGACTACACCGTCTTCGCTACCGTCACCGGCCGCGTCCGGTTCGAGCACGAGCGCCGCAACAAGAAGCGGATCCGCGTCGAGGCGGCATCCGCACCAACCGCAGCATCCACCAAAGAGACACAGCAGACCGCCCCCAGCGCCTGAGACCGGAGACTGATTCCCGTGAAGCCCGACATCCATCCGACCTACTACCAGGCAAACGTCGTCTGCGCCTCCTGCCACACGACATTCACCCTCGGGTCGACGCGACCTGATCTGCACGTCGACATCTGCTCGAACTGCCACCCGTTCTACACCGGCAAGCAGACGATCGTCGACACGGCCGGCCAGGTCGAGCGGTTCCAGAAGCGCCTCGAGCGCTCGGCGCGGACCTGAGCCGGGCAGCTCCGCAGAGACGCGGCGCTGACCTGCCGGGGACCAACTGACGATGGCGCGTTTCGTCTACGGCGGCCAGGCACTCCTCGAGGGAGTGCTGATGCGCGGCCGCGACGCCATCGGCGTTGCCGTGCGGGGTCCCGAGGGCCAGATCTTCGCGGCGCAGGAGCCGCTCAACAGCATCCTTCACCGCAACCGGTTCGCGCGGGCGCCGTTCTTCCGCGGCATCGTGGTGCTCTACGAGACGCTGGTCATCGGCACCCGCTGGCTGATGCGCTCGGGCTCGCTGGCCGCGGCTGGCGACGGCGTGACGATGGGCCGGGGCGTGCTCGCGATCACCTTCGCGACCACAATCGCGATCGCCGTCGGTCTGTTCGTGCTGCTGCCGCTCTTCGCCGCGCAGGCCGCCACGAACGCGGCGATCCCGGGTGGGCAGGTCCTCATCCAGCACCTGGTCGAGGGCGTCATCCGGGTCCTGATCTTCGTCGCCTACCTGCTGATCGTCGGTCGCTCCAGCGAGGTCCGCCGCGTGTTCCAGTACCACGGGGCGGAGCACATGACGATCCATGCCCTCGAGCACGACGATCCGTTGACGATCGAGCGCATCCGGCGCTATCCGACGGCGCACCCGCGCTGCGGCACCGAGTTCCTGGTCGTGTTCATCATCGTCAGCATCCTGCTGTTCAGCCTGCTGGCGGGAATGGCGCTGTGGATCGCGATCGTGGGGCGCATCCTGCTCATCCCGGTCGTCGCCGCCGTCTCTTACGAGATCCTGCGGTGGGGGGCACGCCACCGTCAGAACTGGGCGGTGCGCTGGCTGTTCCTGCCAGGCATCTGGCTCCAGGCGATTACCACCAAGCAGCCCGACGACTCGATGATCGAGGTCGCCATCGCCTCCATGCGCGAGGCGCTCGCGGCTGATGGCGAGCCGGCGCCCGACGGCAGCCTCGCGCCGCCGACCGAGCCCATTCCCGACGCGAAGACCCTGGCCGCCGATGTCGAGGCGCGCACGGCGACGCCGGCACCGGCCTCCGAAGCCGCTGGCGGTCCCGATACCGACCTGACATGAGCTTCGAGGGACGCCTCGACGAGATCGAGGGGCGGCTCCACGACCTCGAGGCGGAGTGGTCGAGGCCCGGCGTGGCGGCCGACCTCGAAACCGCCAAGCGGCTTGGCCGCGAACAGGCCGTGCTCGCACCGATCGTCGAGAACTATCGCCTTCTGCGGAACGTCCGCGAGCAGCTCGCCGGAGCGCAACACGAGCGGGAGACGAGCACAGACGCCGAGACTCGGGAGCTGGCGCAGCAGGTCGTCGGGGAGCTCCAGACGGACGAAACGCGACTGCTTGCCGAGCTGAGACTGCAGCTGCTGCCGCGCGACCCCAATGATGATCGAAACGTCATCTTGGAGATCCGGGCCGGCACGGGCGGCGAGGAGGCGGCGCTGTTTGCCGCGGAGCTGTTCCGCATGTACAACCGCTACGCTGAGCGTCACCGCTGGAAGAGCGAGATCCTGACGGCTAACGAAACGGGCATCGGAGGGTACCGGGAAGTGATCTTCCAGATCGACGGCGCCGGCGCCTACAGCCGCCTCAAGTTCGAGGGGGGCGTCCACCGGGTCCAGCGCGTCCCCGAGACCGAGTCGAGCGGCCGCATCCACACGTCCACGGCCACCCTTGCCGTCCTTCCCGAGGCGGACGAGGTCGACATCCAGATCGACGACAAGGACCTGCGCATCGACGTGATGCGCTCGCAGGGCCCCGGCGGCCAGAGCGTCAACACGACGGACTCGGCGGTGCGGATCACCCACCTGCCGACCGGTATGGTCGTGGCCATCCAGGACGAGAAGAGCCAGCACAAGAACAAGGCCAAGGCAATGGCGGTGCTGCGAGCCCGGTTGCTCGAGATGGAACAGAGCAAGGCCCACGAGGCGGAGGCCGCCGTCCGGCGCAGCATGGTCGGCTCAGGCGATCGTTCTGAGAAGATCCGCACGTACAACTTCCCGCAGGACCGCGTCACTGACCATCGCATCGGGATGGACCTGCACAACCTGCCGCAAGTCCTGGACGGCGATCTCGACCGGTTGATCGATGCGCTGATCACGACGGATCAGGCGCAGCGCCTCGCGCACCTCGACGGCGGCGCCAGCGGCGGCAACCAGACGGATGGGGCGCCGGCCTAGTGTCCCGATTCGCTAGTCGCTCGTGGCTTGCGGACCGCCTTGGCGAGGATCTCGTCGGCGCTCTTGACCCAGTGGAAGGGGCTGGAGCCGGCGTTCCACTGGCGGGTGAAGGCGTCGATCATGGCGATGAGCTCCTTGACACTGCGGAAGCTGCCGCGGCGGATGGCCTGGCGGGTCAGGATGCCGAACCACGTCTCGACCTGGTTCATCCAGGA
>JBBSGX010000006.1:0-35187 GCA_038253685.1 Candidatus Limnocylindrales bacterium
CGTGGTGACCATGGCGCTGCCGGTCATCCGCAGCGATCTGCACGCCTCGCTCGAGGGGCTCGAGTGGACCGTCAATGCCTACACACTCACCTTCGCCGTGCTGCTGCTGACCGGTGCCGCACTCGGTGACCGCTTCGGCCGACGGCGGCTCTTCACGATCGGGCTGACGATCTTCACGCTCGCCTCGGCGGGCGCGGCCCTCTCGAACAGCATCGAAACACTGATCGCGGCACGCGCGATCCAGGGACTCGGTGCCGCCATCGTCGTGCCGCTCACGCTCACCATTCTGAGTGCCGCCGTCCCCGCCGAGCGGCGCGGCCTCGCGCTCGGCGCCTGGGGTGCCGTCGGGGGACTGGCCGTCGCGCTCGGCCCCGTCGTCGGCGGCGCGATCGTCGAAGGCATCAATTGGCACTGGATCTTCTGGATCAACGTCCCGATCGGCCTTGCGCTGATTCCGCTGGCACGGCTTCGCCTGGCGGAGACCACGGGGGCCGCCGGTCGACTCGATCTGCCCGGTCTCGCGCTCGTGAGCGCCGGTCTGCTGGGCATCGTCTACGGAGTTATCCGGGGCAATCCCGAGGGCTGGACCAGCACCACGGTAGTGCTCTCCATCGGTCTCGGCGCCGTCCTGCTTGCCGCCTTCGTCCTGTGGGAGCGCCGCTCGTCCGCACCGATGCTGCCGCTGCGTTTCTTCCGCAACCGTGCCTTCTCGATGGCCAACCTGGCATCGCTGCTGATGTACTTCGGGATGTTCGGCTCGATCTTCCTGCTCAGCCAGTTCCTCCAGCTGGTGCAGGGCTACTCGCCCTTCCAGGCAGGCCTGCGGGTCCTGCCGTGGACCCTGGCGCCGATGTTCGTGGCGCCCATCGCGGGTGCCGTGTCAGATCGTGTCGGCGGGGGCCTGTTGATGGGTCTGGGCCTGACGCTCCAGGCGATCGGCCTCGCATGGCTGGCCGTGATCTCGACTCCGGACGTCTCGTATGGACTGCTCGTCATCCCCTTCCTGATCTCGGGCGTCGGCATGGGACTCTTCTTCGCACCGGTCGCCAACGTGGTGCTGAGTTCCGTGCGTCCGCACGAGGAGGGCCAGGCCTCAGGCGCCAACAACGCCATCCGGGAGGTTGGCGGCGTGTTCGGGGTCGCGGTCCTCGCGTCGGTCTTCACGCAGTTCGGCAGCTACGCCGGCCCGCAGGCGTTCGTTGATGGACTGCGGCCGGCCGTGCTGTTCGGAGCCATCTTCGTTGCGGTGGGCGCGGCAGCGGCCTTCGCCATTCCGCGCCGGTTGCGGGCGGAGGGCCGCGTGCCTGAGCAGGCTGCGACGCCAGAGGACCGCTCACCGGCCTTCGCCCGCATCGAAGACTGAGCCGCGATGCCCCGGGCAGGGCATTGTCCACTGGAGCCGGTCGGACCTCGAGTCCGGCCCGGTTTCGTTTTGAGTGGGTCTACCTCGCCAAGCGTGCGAAGAGCGCCGGCGCGTACCAGCGCAGGAAGTACAGACGGCAGCCGAGGCAGTAGCCGGTCGCAGCGAGCACGAACTGGAGTGCACCGACCGCCCCGGTCACGACCCAGGCAATGGGCGACAACCCGACGATGAACAGGATGGTCGCCAGCCCGAGACCAACGGTGCCGAGCGCCTGGGCGAAGCGCGGGGGAAGCTCCGATTCGAGCTCCTCCGGCGGACCGATCCTGAGGGCTCGGCGGACATAGGGCCAGGGTCGGCCGAGCGCCGAGTAGCGTGTCCCGAACCAGGCGCTCACGGCGAGCGCGAGCCCGACGAGACCGACGAGCACGGGAAGATTGACGAGAAAGGCCAGGCCCAGCAGCACGACCGAGACGCCGGCACCGAAGCGGTGGCCGCGCGGGTCGATTTGTCTGGAGGCGGTGGGGGTGTTCGGCATGGGGATGGAAACCTCGATCGGCAGCAGGTGAAGAGAACGGCGGGTAACCAGCGCCACTCGCTTGCGCGGTTGTCGCGGATTGCGGGAGAGGCGGCGAGGCCGGTCGGGTTTCGCTAGCGAATGTCGCGTGAGGCGATTGCGCGCCCACGTCCGACCGACACTCGCCGGCGACACGCGCAGCGACAGACGGAGGGACGGCACAGCAGATCGCTCACAGTCGCCGGAGAATGACACAGGCGGGCGAGTCTGTCGAGACCGTCTCGGGGCGGGTACCGCTCAGTTTCAAATCGGTCGGAGCCTCATCGGTAGGCTGCTGGGCGTGTGATGGTTGCCCCGGTCGGAAGCGTCACAGCATCGGGAAGCTGGCACAGGGGCAGGAGGGCCGGATCGAGCGGGCCATACGAGGCGGCGACGCGCGAGAAGTCGCTGTGAACGTTCCTGGGATTCAGGACGTGGACTGGTCCAAACCGCCGATTGGCCTCTTGGACCGGCGACACGAGATCGGAGTCTCCCGAGATGACGATGGCCTCGTCGTACATGCGATCCATACCGTCGAGGAGCAGGTACGTCGCTACGTTCACGTCTGAGCCCTTCTCCTCGGTCTTCCAGACGTGTGCAGTCGCGGGACCGCCGAGGCGAGGTTGGGCCAGGGGCATGACAACATCGTGAGTCCGGAAGTGCCCGTAGTGCACTGTGAGGCCTGGTCGCGTTGCCAGCACCTTCAGGTACATGCGTTGACGCGCTCGCGATCCAGGATCAGGGACCGGGCGTACTTTCGCGGTGAAGTACCGCACGGTCGTGATCGCGTGCGGCCTGAGCGCGCGAGCCAGCGACGTCAAGTCCAGCCATCTGACGGCAGGGTTCGGCTTGAGCAGACCGTAGTAGAGGTTAAAGCCGTCCACGTAGACGGTTACACGTTTGGCGCCGGTCAAAGGTTAACTCCGGGCAGCAGAAAACCCGACGGGCGGAACCGCCGGGTCTGTACCTCGATACTGAGGGCGTGCAGTCCGAGTGTCAAGGGGCTTACACCGGGCCGTGCCACTCGCGACTGAACCGCGATTACCTATGCGCCGCCACCGTCGCGCTCCGCGATCACTGATGCCACAGCACGCTGCCAATACTCCCGGATGTACCTCGAGGTCACGAGCGGGCCCCTTTGGGATCCAGCCGCTGCGGGGGATCGGCTGTCGGGCGCCTGCGAGCGACTCCTGTCGTCATGGGTGGTACGTCGGCGGGTCGCTCTCGAGCCGGCAGCGGAACAGGTACTCCGCGTACCTATCCTCGTCGCCCAAGGCGTCAGTCCGATCGAGTGGGGCATATCCGAGACGGGCGGGATCTCGGATGTACTGATTTGCGTTTGGGTCGGGATCGAGAATCCAGGGCGCGGTCTGTCGCCAGATGCCGGTGATCGTCCAGGCATAGACAGCCGGGGGGCGCCGTCCTTCTTGGCATGGGTCTCGAAGTAGGCAAAGTGGTCGACCTCGAGCAGGACCGTGCCCGAGCGCCACGCCCCGAGGGTCGCCGTTGCGCCCTGCCTGTCTGAGTAGGCCAGCAGGCCAAAGTCGAGCAAGACGAAGTCACGCCCGGCATATGCAACTTCGGCCGTAATCTCGTAACGGGCTTGTCCGACGAGCTGGGCCGAACGGATGCCGGGAGCGGCCTCATGAAGGCCGCGAACGGGCTCACGAGTCCCCCTGTCGAAGAACTCAAGGGCGAAGGCCCGTCGTTCGCCGACCACGAAGTCGGGATAGTTGCCATCCTGGATGACCCAACTCGACATGCTGAGAAGCCACTCCCCGCGCTCAAGTTGGTCGATCCGTCGTGTCACGCGGCCATTGTCTGCGATGAGGACGATCTCGCCCCCCCCGCGAGAGGGGTCGCTGTGCCGATGCTCCTGGCGCGGCCCCGCGATCTCTCGTCTGAGCTGAAACCGGGTCGCCTGCTGATGGCGCGTTGCCGGAGTGCGTGACGAGTGGGAACGCCGGACCGGTGAGTCGATGCCGTCGAATCGCAGAGCGTTCAGCTATTCCGTCGTCAAGCGCTCAGCCTCGCTATTAGACCAATCGCAGCGCACGTCGAGTGCATACCAACGGACAGGTTTGATCGCCAACCGTTAGGTGCGACCTCCACTCCGGCAGCCCCGCCAGATCTGGCACGTTCCGATGCAGTTCCCATACCCAGCCGACGTTACCGGTTCGCTAGTCGCGATCCCTCCATACTTCCGCCGTGCCCGCCTGCATTTTGACGTGATCGTTGCCGGCGTCGGGTCGATGGGCAGCGCGACCGTCGCCCAGCTCGCACGCCGAGGCGTGCGCGTCCTCGGCCTGGAGCGCTCGAGCGTGCCCAACGACTCGGGCTCGTCTGGCGGCGTGAACCGCATCATCCGGTTCGCGTATGCCGAGGATCCGCGCTACGTGCCGCTGCTGCGGCGCGCCTATGCGGCGTGGCGCGAGCTGGAGGAACGCTGCGGCGAGCGCATCCTGGTGATCACCGGCGGCATCGACGCGGGGGCGCCGGAGAGCGAGACCGTCACGGGCAGCCTCGAGAGTTGCCGGGTCCACGACCTGCCGCACGAAGTCCTCGACGCGGGCGAGCTGAACCGGCGCTACCCGGGATTCCAGCTTCCGGGCGGAATGGTGGGCGTGGCGCAGCCCGATGCGGGCTTCGTGTTCTCCGAGCGGGCCATCGCGTCCTACGCCGGCCTGGCGATCGACGATGGCGCCGAGATCCACGGCCACGAGCCGGTGGTCGACTGGGAGCCGGAGGGGGACGGCGTCATCGTCCGGACGCGGCGTGCCGAGTACCGCGCACGGCGGCTGGTCATCTCCGCCGGTGCGTGGATCGGCCGCCTGATGCGGCCGCTCGCCTCGCTGTTCGTGCCGGAGCGCCAGGTCCTGATCTGGACGCAGCCAAGGCACCCGGAGCGCTTCCGGGTCGGGACGTTCCCGGTCTTCATCCTCGAGGCGCCGGAGGGTCGCTTCTACGGCTTTCCCATCGCCGGGATCCCGGGGTTCAAGATCGGCCGCTACCACCACCGCGGCGAGGTGGTCGACCCGGACGCGTTCGATCGGACGGCTGTCGGCGAGGCGGACGAGGAGGCGCTGCGCGCAGGCATCCGCGCCTACCTGCCGGACGCAGACGGCCCGACGCTGTCGTACAAGGCATGCATGTTCACGAACACGTCCGACGAGCATTTCGTGATCGACCGCTACCCGGACGTGCCACAGGTGATCGTTGCGTCGCCGTGTTCCGGGCACGGCTTCAAGTTCGTGATCGGCGAGATCCTGGCCGACCTGGCGCAGGACCGGGAGCCTGCGTTCGATCTGTCCATGTTCCGGCTGGACCGCTTCGCATCGTCGCCCACCCCTGCTCTGCCGCGGTGAGCGATCCGATCGGCTTCCCCGTCCCGGAGCTCCCGGACGGCCTGGACACACCCGCGATCGTGGTCGACCTCGACATCGTCGAGGGCAACATCGCCAGGATGGCGGCGCAGATGCGCGAACGCGGGGTTTCGCTGCGGCCGCACGCCAAGACCCACAAGAACGTCGAGATCGGGAAGATGCAGCTGGCTGCCGGCGCGGGCGGGCTGACCGTCGGAACGCTCGGCGAGGCCGAAGTGATGGCCGACGCAGGCATCATCGACCTGTTCATCGCCTACCCGCTGTGGGCGTCTCCCGTCAAGGCACCGCGCCTGCGGGCGCTCAACGAGAAGGCCGACCTGGTCGTCGGGGTCGATTCGGAAGCCGGTGCGCGGGCGCTGGCGAAGGCGGTCGAGGGCTCCGGGCGGCAGCTGCGCGTGCTGGTCGAGGTCGACTCGGGCGGCCACAGGACCGGCGTTGGCGATCCTGGTGACGCCGCCCGCGTGGCCGCGGCCGCGCGATCGGCCGGATTGGAGGTCGTCGGCGTCTTCACCCACGGCGGCCACGGCTACGTGCCGGGCGACCGCGAGAAAGCCGGGGGCGAGGAAATGGCGGCACTCGGCGCGGCCGAGCGCGCCGTGCGTGATGCAGGCATCGACGTGAGCGTGGTCAGCGCGGGCTCTACGCCCACTGCCGCCTTCTCGGCCCGCGGCTCGGTCACGGAAGAGCGGCCCGGCACCTATGTCTACGGCGATCGCATGCAGGTCGTGCTCGGGACGTGCACCGGGGCGGAAGTCGGACTGTTCGTGGCGGCGACGGTGGTGAGCGCCCCTGCCCCGGGCCGCATCGTCATCGACTCGGGCGCGAAGGCACTCACCAAGGACCGCGCTGACTGGCTGGAAGGCCACGGCGCGATTCCGGCCCTCCCCGGAGCCGTGATTCGCTCGCTCTACGACTACCACGCCGTTGTCGAGGTGCCGGACGGCTTGCCGCGTCCGTCCGTCGGGGACGTGCTCGCCGTGGTCCCGAACCACGTCTGTCCCGTGGTCGACCTGGTGGACACCTTCGTGGTCTCGCGCGGTCGCCGGCTGGTCGGGCACTGGCCGGTGGACGCGCGCGGCCGGAGCGGCTGACCAGCTGGCAGCGATCTAGAGGGGCCAGCTCCGGCGACCGGCGCCGTCGGCGGGCGTGGAACTCCACCAGCGGCCGGTGCGGCCGGTTTCCGCGTGATAGCGATCCAGGATCCGCGGGCCCGCCGCCGCGGTCTCCTCGGCACGCACCAGGTTCACGGTGCAGCCGCCGAACCCGGCTCCCGTCAGGCGCGACGCGACGATACCCGGCGTGTCGGTCGCGATGCGGACCAGCGCGTCGAGCTCCGGCGTGGAGATTCCGAGGTCTTCGGCCATGCTGCGCTGGGACTCGGCGAAGAGCGTGCCGAGCCGCGGCAGGTCGCCTGACGCCAGCGCCTCCGCCGCTTCGAGCGTTCGCCGGTCGTCCGTGACCACATGCCGGGTTCTGCGCAGTTGGTTCGGGGAGAGCAGCGATGCCCCCTCTTCGAGGCCCAGCTCGTCGACGTCGCGCAGCGCCGCCACGCCGAGCAGGCGTGCGGCCTCTTCGCATTCCTCGCGAAGCTCGTTGTATCGGCCGTCCGTGAGGTTGCGCCGGATCCCCGAATCGATCAGCACCACACGCAGCTCGGCCGGCACCGGGACCGGCGTGACCGTCAGCGCCCGGCAGTCGATCAGGAGGGCGTGACCGTCCACACCGGCCGTCGACGAGAGCTGGTCCATGATCCCGCACTGCACCCCGACGAAGGCGTTCTCCGCCCGCTGGCACAGCAGCGCGAGCTGCACATTGTCTGGCGGTTGCGGCAGGAGGGCGAGCGCCAGCGCCACTTCCAGGGCAGCCGATGACGACAGGCCGGCTCCCGCCGGGACGTCGGACGCGATCACGCCATCGAAGCCGACTGGATCGAGGCCGGCCTCCCGGATCGCGAGCACGACCGCACGCGCGTACGCGCCCCAGCCCTGTGCCGGCCCGTCGCCGCTCGCGAGGTCGACGATCACCTCGCCGTCCGCGTCCAGCGAGCGGACCCGCAGTCGATCGCCCCCGCTCCGCCCGAGTGCCCACGTCCGCGCATCGAGCGCCATCGGCAGCACGAACCCGTCGTTGAAATCCGTGTACTCGCCGATCAGGTTGGCCCGCCCGGGCCCCCAGGCAAGGACATCGGCGCCGGGTGGCGCGGCATCGCGGAGACGATCCGGCACCTCCTGGCTCATCGCACCGAGCACGTTCGTGGCCATCCTCACCGCTCCAGGATGGCGGGGCGGGTGCGGCCTCCCGCCTCGAAGGTGGGCCACGCCGGGTCGCGGGTCAGGACTTCAACGGCATCGGCACCGGCAAGCACCGTGTCCTCGACCTTGAGACCGCGCACGCTCGGGTTCCAGGCGAAGGCCTGGGAGGTCTCGACCGTCGGCTCGCTCGAGGCCGTGGCCAGGTAGTCGCGCGGCATGTATCCGGTCGGACCGCCCTGGTGATGGCGCCGCCACTCGTCCGGATCGAAGCCGTTCGACGCGTACGCGCCCGTCCCCTCGCTGAAGACGTCGCCGACTCGCCTCCCGGGACGCGTTGCGTCAAGGAACGCGGCTTCCACCCGAAGCAACCGCCCGTATGCCTCGCGGCTCTCGGCGTCCATCGGACCGAAGCTGACCAGCCTGGTGACATTCGCGATGAGCCCGTCGCGCCGCGCACAGACCACGAGCATCGCACGTCGGCCGATCGCCAGGGAGGTCGGTGGTGGGTGGCGAAAGCGGGGCAACCTCGCCTGTCCGGCGACCAGCAGTACGACCGGATGCGCGCGGGTCTCGATGACGCGCTCAGCGAGCATCGCCGCCGCATCCCACTCCCGGTCTTCGGGCTTCAGTGACTGGATCGTCTGCGTGAGCGCCGCGGAGGTCTCCGCTCCCAGCGCCCGGTAACCCTCGACTTCGGCGTCAGTCAGGGAGCGGCGCGCAGCCTCGATCTCACGGGCGAGATCGACGCGGCCCGACATGGGAGTGTCAGCCCCGACGCGCGGGCCACCCGGCAGGACACGGTCTCTCGGCTCTCCCCAGCGCAGGATCTCCGTATCGAGTCCCAGCCCCGGCAGCTCTTCCTCGAGCAGGCGTTCCGCCTCGATCTCGTCGGTCACCAGGAGATCCCCCGATGGCCCTGCCACGATGTCGAAGATCGGCGCGCTGGGCCCTTCCACGATCAACGACCTCCCACCTCCCGTGTACCAGGCGAGGTTCGCCGGATCTCGCAGGATGACCGCGTCGAGGCCGTGTCGTTCCAGCAGCGCAAGCACGCGGCGACGAGCCTCTGCGTTTCGTGCCTCAGCCACGCAACCCTCCCATCAGGCGGGCATTATCCCGGTGCCCGCCCGCACCGTGCGCTGGACGAATGGCCACGGCCGATGCGCACCGCCCGATGGACCACGGCTGATGGGGTAGACTTGCGGGCCTCCCGCATCGGTCGGGAGTCGCCCGGTCGTCGCGCCTTCTCGAGTCGACCCTGCGCTGACCGCGTCTGCCCGAGAAGACGACGATTGAGGACACCATGCCGACAGGAACCGTCAAGAAGGTCATCTCCGACCGTGGCTTCGGATTCATCACGGGCGAGGATGGCAAGGACTACTTCTTCCACCGCGACGGCCTCGAGCGCTCGCTCGACTTCGACCGCCTCGCCGGTGGCGAGAAGGTCGCCTTCGAGATCGAGCCCAGCGCCCGCGGCCCACGAGCCGTCAAGGTCGAGGCGGCAGCCTGAGCGCGGGACCGGGAGCACCCAGATGCGCCCGATGATCTCGCACCAGGGAAAGCCCGCAGCGGACGCTCCGCTCAAGCACGTAATCGCCGAGTACAAGCACCGTGCCCAGACGGTGACCTGTGTCTGCGGCTGGCACGGCAGCACCGCGACCTCCGGTGCAACGCCGTCCGAGTGGAACGCCCATCTCGCCGCAAACAGGCTGCGGAAACCCTAGACCTCGCGTCGAGTCGCCCCCAGAAGCTACTCGAGCGTGACCGGCGCCCCAGTCGCCGCGGATCGGTACAGCGCCTCGAGCGTTCGCGCCTGACCCATGGCGTCCGCGCGCCCGAGCAGCGGCGTGCCGTCACCCCGGATCGCGGCGCCGATGTTCTCGAGCTCCAGGCAGTAGGGATTCGGGATCTCGGTCCGGATCTCCGTTTCGTTGTGGATCAGCACGCCACGCACCCCGTGGAACGGGTCCGGCAGCTCCACCCAGCCGTCGGTCCCGATGACCTCCAGGCTCGTGTGGTCGCTGGTGAAGCCGCAGTTCAGCTCGGCCGTGACGCCGCCCGGGAAGTGCAGGATGCCCATCATCCGCACGTCCACCCCGGTCGGGCCGACCACGGACTCGGCGTAGACACGGTCCGGTTCCTCCCCGGTGAGCAGGCG
The DNA here is from genome assembly GCA_038253685.1 of Candidatus Limnocylindrales bacterium. Classification (GTDB taxonomy): domain Bacteria; phylum Chloroflexota; class Limnocylindria; order Limnocylindrales; family CSP1-4; genus JAFMJV01. The sequence continues at coordinate 9,710 of JBBSGX010000006.1, forward strand.
CGCTGCGCTGACGCAATAGCAACCCAGGTCCATCAGCGAGCCACCCGCCAGGTCGGCGTTCATGCGGATGTTCTGCTGGTCCTCGAGCAGGAAGCTGAATGAGCCGCGGATGGTCTGCAGGTCTCCGAGGGTTGGCAGAATCTCGCGCAGCCGCTGCGTCTGGGGAATGTGCCGCCACATGAACCCTTCGGACAGCACGAGCCGGGCCCTGTCAGCCGCGTCGAACGCCTCCGTGACCTCCGCCGGCTTCGTCGAGTAGGGCTTCTCCGCGAGGACGTGCTTGCCGGCTGCGAGCGCGTGCATCGTCCATGCGTGGTGCATCGAGTTGGGCAGGCAGACATACACCGCGTCCACGTCGGGGTCGGCGAGGAGCGCCTCGTAGGAGCCGAGCGCGCGAGGAATGCCCATCTCGGCCGCGAAGGCCTCGGCACGCTCCTGGGAGCGACTGGCGACGGCCACCACTTCGAGTTCATCCGATTGGCGTGCGCCGGGCATCAGCCGGCGGTTGATGTCGCCTGTCCCGACGATGCCCCAGCGGATGCGACTCCTGGTTTCCATGCGGCCTCCGGCTACGGCGACGGCTCCAGCGCGACAGGCTCACCAGCCTCGATGGAGCGATACGCGGCTTGGACGATCTCGAGCGCTCGCAGGCCGTCCGTGCCGGTCACGGCGGGCTCGCGTTCCTGACGGATGGCGGCCACGAACTCTGCGAGCATGGCCGTGTCCGGGTCCGAGCCCCAGAACGGCCAGCGCGTCCGATTATCGACGCTGCCGTACACCGCGAGGTGCTGCCCGAACGCATCGGCGTTCACCACGCCCGCCGTCCCCACGATCTCGAGCGTCAGCCCGCCCCAGGTGGGATACGAGCGCGGCTTGCTCCAGCTGCAGTCGATCGTGGCGACCACGCCGTTCGCGAAGCGCAGCGACACGAGCCCGCCCGTCTCGACCGCGGCAAAGCGGCCCTGGAGGAGCCGGTTCGCGACAGCGAAGACCTCGTTGACCTCCGACCCCGTCAGCCAGCGGTAGAGATCGGCCAAGTGCACGACGTGGTCAGCCACCGCGCCTCCGCCGGCCAGGACCGGGTCGACGAACCACGCGCGCTGGAGGTCCGGCATCTCGCCGGTGTTGACGCCCTCCAGTGCGACGACCTCTCCCAGTTGCCCTGTCCGCACGGCATCCTCGAGCCCGCGGAGCAGGGGGCTGAACCGCATGGGAAACGCGGTCATCAGCCGGACGCCGGCGTCCTTGCAGGCAGCCACCATCCGGCGGCCATCCTCGAGCGTGGTCGCTAGCGGCTTCTCGCACAGGACATGGACGCGTGCCGCGGCTGCAAGCTCGGTCAGGCGGCCGTGCTCGCTGTTGACGGAGGCCACGATGACGCCGTCGAGTGACGCTTCGAGAAGCGCTACCTCGGTCGCGAAGAAGGATGTTGCGTTCGCTCCGGCCAGCCGCACGCCCCTGTCGGCTTCCTCGTCCCATAGTCCGACGAGCTCCACCGAGGGCATCGCCGCGAGCGCGGCGATGTAGCTCTCGGCGTGATGGTGCGCGGCGGAAAGGACGCCGATCCGCAGGGGAGCTGCCTCGTTGACGGCTCGGCCGGTCACGTGGATGCGCGGGTCAGCTGGACGGAGTGTCCCGTCCTTGCAGACTCGTCAGCCGCCAGGGCGATGCGGAGCGCCGCGACCCCGTCACGTGCCTCGACCCGCGCAGGGCCGCCATCGGCGATGGCCCGCAGGAAGTCCCGCAACTCCAGTCGGTAGGGGTCCTCGGCAACCGGGCTGCCCGGCAGGCCGACCTTCTGATTCTCCCCGGCGGCCGTGCGCTTGAGGTACCAGCGCATGGGCTGCGCGGCCTCCGAGTCGTACTCGAGGAGGCCGTCCGAACCGGCAATCTCCATGGCGGTGCGGAAGACGTCGCCGCCGTAGGCCCAGGAGCCGGTGACCTGGGTGAGGGCGCCGGATTCGTGGACGAGAACGGCGAAGGCGTGATCCACCTCGAGGTCCGGTCGCGCGGCGCCGACCGAGCGGCAATGGACACTCGTCACGTCCCCTGCCACCCACCGCGCGAAATCGAAGTCGTGGATCATCAGGTCCAGGATCAGCCCGCCCGACCTGGCGTGGTCGAAGAACCAGTGGTCGGCACCATGCCGCGGCCGGAAGGTGGCGCGCTTGAGCCGCAGCACTGCCGGGTCACCGATCGCGCCGCCGGCCACGACTCCCCTGGCCGTCTCGTACTCCGGAAAGTAGCGCAGCACATGAGCCGGAAAGAGGCGCACGTGGTTGGCCTCGCACGCGTCAAGGATGGCCTCCGCCTCGGCCTCGGTCCTGGCCAGCGGCTTCTCGCAGATGACGTGGCGGCCCGCCTGCGCGGCTGCAATCGCGATCTCGGCATGGCGATCGGTCGGGGCGCACACGTCGACGACGTCGACGGCCGCGATCAGCTCCTTCGGGGAACCGGCCACGGCGGCTCCGTGACGGGCAGCCACCTCGGCCGCCTTCTCCGGAGACGGATCGAACAAGGTCACCGGCACGCCATCGGCCGCCAGCGCCGCCAGGTGCGTGCCGCCCATGAACCCGGCTCCCACGATCCCCACGCGGAGCTGGTCGCTCACTTCAGCGCGCCACCCATCAGGCCCCGCACGAACTGGCGGTTGAAGAGGAAATAGAGCACGAGCATCGGCAGCATCGCGATCGTGAGGGCCGCCAGCACGGCGTTGAAATCCGAGACGAACTGGCCGAGGAACTGCTGCGTGCCGAGGGTCAGCGTCGCCGTGGAGCGTCCCGGCGCCAGGATGAGCGGCCACCACAGGTCGTTCCAGATCGGGATCATGGTCAGGATCGCCACCGCGGCGATTGCCGGCCGTGCCAGCCGGACGACCATGGAGAAGACCCGGAAGTGCCCGGCGCCGTCGACGCGCGCCGCATCCTCGAGCTCGCGCGGCACATCGCGGAAGAAGTTGGCCAGCACGAACACGGCGAGCGGCAGCCCCGCGGCGGTGTAGACGAGGATCAGCGACAGCAGGTTGTTGACCAGGCCAAGGGTCTTCATCTCCCCCAGGATGGCCACCGTGCCCAGCCGGATCGGGATCATGATTCCGAGCGCGAGGTAGAGCCCGAGGAGGCGGTTGCCGCGAAACGGGTAGCGGGCGAGCGCGAAGGCGGCCATCGCGCCGCACAACAGCACGAGCACCAGGGAAACCCCGGTCACGATTCCGCTGTTGGCGATGTAGGCCGCGAAGTCGCCGCGCTTGTTCAGTGTCTCGTAGCCGATCGTGGCGAAGGTGTCGGCCGTCGGTGGGGCCACGGGATTGTCGAAGATCGCGTTGCGCGACTTGAACGAGTTCATCACGATCAACACGATCGGGAAGAGCGCGATGAAGGTGTATGTGAGCAGGACCGCCTGCTTGCCAACTGCGGACGGCGTCACGACCCGGCGGAGGTTGCTCACGGCGAGGCCCTCACAGCTCAACTGCCTGCAGGCGCCGCTGGATCCCGAAGAGGAACAGGACCACGCCGAACAGGATGATCAGGAACATCATCCCGGCCACCGTCGCGCCCATGGTGGGGTTGCCCAGCTCCAGCTGGAAGCCATAGAAGGTGCGATAGAAGAACGTGCCGAGGAGGTCGGTGCTGAAATCGGGGTTCGCTCGCCCGCCCTGCACCGCGTAGACGAGATCGAACGCGTTGAAATTGCCGACGAACGTCAGGATCGCGACGATCCCGATGGTCGGGGCGATGAGCGGCAGCTGGATGCTGCGGAAGATCCGTAACGAGCTGGCTCCGTCCACCCGCGCAGCCTCGATGATCTCGTCTGAGATGCCGAGCAGGGCCGCCGAGAAGAGCAGCATCGGGATCCCGACGAACTGCCACACCGACATCAGGCTCACCACGATGAGCGCGGAGCCGCTCAGGCCCAGCCAGGGCAGGTAGAGATCGCCGAGGCCGAGCGCGTCGAGCGCACCCTGGGCGACGTTCCACAGCGGACTCAGGATGAGCTTCCAGATGAAGCCGATGATCACGACCGACAGCACGGTCGGCGCGAAGATCAGGGTCCGGTACAGGGCCCTGCCGCGCAGGATGCGGGTGCTGAGGATCGCGGCGAGCAGCAGCCCGATGGGGTTCTGCAGCAGCATGTGGATGGCGAAGAAGATCACGTTGTTCTGGAGCGCACCCCAGAACCGTGGCGCGAAGTTGTTGTCGGTCAGGAGCTGGGCGTAGTTGGCCGTCCCGACGAAGGAGCCGTTCGACGAGAACAGGCTGAGCCGGAGCGACTCGAAGAGCGGATAGACCATGAAGGCCGTGTAGATGAGCACGGCCGGGGCCAGAAAAACGACGAGATGCCACGGAATGCGCCTGTGTCCAACGCGTTGCGGCACGCTCGCCATGGTCTCCCTCGGCAGGTTGGTCAGACGTTACCCGGCGCCGCGAGTTCGGCGCCGGGTACGCAATTCGATTCCCGCGCGGAGCCTAGGGCGCCGCGGACTCACCGGGTTGCGGCACGTTGCCGGGCTTGTACCAGGAGGCGAGGTCGGTCTGCACCTTGCTCCCTGCTGCCTGGGGTTGCGTGGTGCCATTGACGACTGCCGCTGAGACCGCCCAGAGGTCGTCCTCCAGGTTGGGCTTGCCGCGCGACAGGATCTGGTAGGAGTTGCGGATCGTCGACTTGCAGGTCTTGCGAAGGTCGACGGCGGACTGTGCGACCGCATCGGTCACGGTCACGGGGCTGGTGTTGAGCGAGTAGAAGCCCGGCAGCGCGTTCGCGTAGAGCGTCGCAAAGTCGGTGCTTGCCACCCATGACAGGAAGGTCTTCGCCTCGGCCGAGTGCGCGCTCTTGGCATTCAGGCCGATGGCGATGTCGGTGTGGTCGCTGATGTAGCAGGTGTCGCCGGCGTTCTGGACCGGGGGTCCGAAGAAGCCGATGTTCTTGAGGCCTGCGCCCTCGAAGTAGCCGATGTCCCAGGTGCCGGCGGGATAGATGGCGCCCTTGCCGGAGGCCATCAGCTGCTGCGCGTCGGGATAGGCAACGCCTTCCACGCCGCTCTCGAGGTAGGGCTTCCAGGAGGCGAGCTCCGCCCAGGTGTTGACGTACGGCGCGTCGGTGAACTTCTGGGTGCCGGCGATGAGCGCCTTGCGGCCGTCCTCGCCCTTCCAGAAGTTGGGCCCGATGTTCTGGAAGCCCATGGTGGCGGATTCCCAGAGGTCCTTCGTGCCCATCACCAGCGGCGTGTATTTCCCATCCTTCTTGATGGTGTCGAGAATCGCGTGGAATTCGGCGATCGTGGTCGGCAGCTTGGTGATGCCGAGCTTGGTGAAGATGTCCTTGTTGTAGATGAAGCCGTGGATGACCGACGCCATGGGGACGCAGAAGGCGGTCTTGCCGTCGTCCGTGATCCAGGCGCTCTTGGCCACATCGCCGAAGTTCTCCATGCCGGGCAGGTCGTTGAGGCCTGCGAGGTAGCCCCGGTTGAAGAGCCCGAGGGACAGGTCGAAGGGCCGGCAGGTGATGAGGTCACCGGCCGAGCCGCCCTGGAGCTTCGAGTCGAGGGTGGCGTTGTAGTCGGTCGGTGCGGTCGGCGAGAACGTGACCTTGATGTTGGGGTACTTGGCCTCGAAGGCCGGGATGATGGTGTCCTGCCAGATGGTCAGGTCGTCGTTGCGCCAGCTTTCGATGGTCAGGTCGACCTGGCCGCCGGCGCCGGTCGTCGCGGCCGGCACGCTTGCCGCAGGCACGCTGGCCGCGGGCACGCTGGCCGCGGGCACGCTTGCCGCAGGCTGACTGGCCGCCGGCTGACTGGCCGCCGGTTGACTGGCAGGGGCCTGGCTGCTCGAGCCGCCGCTACTGCAGGCGGCCAGCACGATCGAGAGCGTCGCTCCCAGTGCCATGAGTCTTGTCTTCAAGGGGTCTCCTCCTCTGACTGCCGCGCGGTCGAACCGCCGCGTTCCGTTTGTCCATGACATGCCTCTCGTCTTCTCCTCACCTCCCTCGTCGGTCGTCGAGTGCTTCGCCGAGCTGGGGGTGGGCGGCTGCCCACACTCTTGCCTCGTCCGCGTCGAGGTCGAGCTCCAGGCGCACGATCGCTGCGCGCGCCCACCAGCCTACGGACTCGAGGGCGTCGCGAGCCTCCGCGCCGGATCGGTGGGTCACGTACGCGACCATGCGGACGGCCCGGTCGCGAAGCTTCTGGTTGGACACCTGCATGTCGACCATGCGGTCGCGATAGACCCGGCCGAGCCTGGCCATCGCGCCGGTCGTCAAGGCGTCGAGCACGACTTTGCAGGCGCTGGCGGCCACCAGGCGGGTCGAGCCGGCCAGCACCTCCGGCCCAAGCAGGGGGTGGATCGCCACCGATGCCACCGAGCCCATGGGCGAGGGATGCGCGCACGTGACCGCGACGGCAAGCGCCCCCGTGCGCGCCGCAGACTCGAGCGCGGCCACCGTCCAGGGCGTGCTTCCACTCGCAGCCACAGCCACTACAGCGTCGCGGTCCGTCACCAGGGCCTGCGAGATTGCAGCTGCACCGGCGACTGCATCGTCGTCAGCAGCCGGATCGGCCCGCAGCAGCTCGCCGCGGCTCGGCCGGTCAGGGGTCCCGGCGAGGAGACCGAGGACGGTCCCGTCGCTGACGCCGAATGTGGGCCCGAGCTCGGCCGCCTGGAGCAGGCACAGCCGCCCGCTGGTTCCGGCGCCTGCAAGGACGAGCCGGCCACCGTCTCGCAGGCGCGCGGCGATGGCGTCGATCGCCTCGGCGATGGCCGGCAGCTCGGGCTCGAGAGCCGCCGGGATGGCCGCCTCCGCGCGGATCATCGCTATCGCGATCTCGAGCGCGCTCATCGCATGAAGGTCAGCACCGGCGGCATGCTCGGTGGCCGGCGACGCCCCACGGATCGTCATGACGCGCGCCCGGCCACGGGCTGGCCGCGGCTCGCATCTGACGAAGCGCGGCCGCCGACGAGCGTGGATCGGGCCCGCCAATCGAGATCGAAGACGACAAGGTCCGCGAGCCGACCGACCTCGACGGACCCGAACTCCTTCTGGAGGCCCAGCAGGCGCGCGGGGTTCACCGTCGCTGCCCGAAGCGCGTTCTCCGGCGAGAGGCCGGCGCGAATGAGGTTGCGGAGGGCCGCGTCGAGAGGAAGCAGCGATCCCGAAATGACGCCGTCGCTACGCCGCCCGACGATCCCGTCGGACTCGACCTGCGTGCCGGCCAGCTCGAAGCGTCCCGGCACCATGCCAAGGCCGGCCAGCGCATCTGTCACCAGGATCAACTCGTCAGGCGCCTTGAGACGGCTCACCAGCTCCAGCATCGCCAGATCCACATGCTGGCCATCGCCGATGACACTCACCGCGAGGTGCGACGCCAGCAGGAACCCGGCCACTCCCGGATCACGGTGGTCGAACCGTCGCATCGCATTGAACAGATGGGTGCCGAGCGTCGCGCCGGCAGCGGCGCTGGCAGCGGCCTGCTCCCATGTCGCGTCCGTATGGCCCATGGAGACGGCCACTCCGCGCGCGACCAGCCGGCGAATCAGCTCAAGGGCGCCGGGGAGCTCGGGCGCCAACGTCACGAGGCGCACCGGCCCCTGCTCGAGCCAGGCATCGGCGAGTGCCATGGAGGCGGGGATCAACCAATTGGGACGATGCGTCCCGGGCCGGCGTGGGCTGAGAAACGGACCTTCGAGGTGGACACCGAGGAGGCGGGCAGCGCCTTCCGGGTGGTCCCCCTTCGCTGCTGCCAGGTTTGCCAGGCACGGCCCGTAGCGGTCGATGGGCGACGTCACCACGCAGGCCAGGTATCCCGTGACCCCGAACCGCGTCAGGCCTTCGCCTACGGCCGAGACGTCCGCGCCCGGATCGGAGAAGTCCTGTCCAAACGCGCCGTTGACCTGGATGTCGATCAGCCCCGGGGCAAGGATGGCATCCGCGCCACCGAGCGCGCCGGCGGGTGCGGGCTCGCCCGGAGCCACCGGGACGATGGAGCTGACGCGCTCGCCGGACACCTCGATGAGCACGTCGCCGCGCGGTTCCGGCGCGAACAGCCTGCCGCGCAACAGCATCAGCGAAGCTCCACGGTGAGGTGATACCGATCGCCGCGGTACACGGACCGCACATATTCGACCACCCTGCCGCTGGCGTCCGATGTGAGGCGCGAGATGCGGAGCACGGGAGCGCTGGACTCGACGTCGAGGAGACGCTGCTCTTCTGAGGTTGGCAGCGCGGCCTCGATCGTCTGCCGGGCTGACGTCGGCACGAGGCCAAAGTCGTTCGCAAGCAGGCTGTACAGCGATTCCGCCGCCAGGTCGCGGTGCAGGAGTCCCGGCGCGAGAGCCGAGGGAATGTGCACCGACTCGATCGCCAGCGGCTCGTCGTCGGCCAGCCGCAGGCGGGTGATCTGCGTGATCTCCGCCCCCGGCCCGAGCCCGAAGAGGCGCGCCATCTCGAAGCTGGCCTGGATCGTCCGACTCTCGACCAGCCGGCTGGAAGGCCGCATCCCACGCGAGTTGATGTCCTGCGTGAAGCTGGTGAGGTGCCGCAGCGGTTGTTCGATGACCCGCCGGTCGGCCACGAACGTACCCTTGCCCGGCAGCGAGTAGAGGAATCGGTCCTGAGTGAGGCCGTCAAGGGCCTGGCGGACCGTCATGCGGCTGACCGAAAACCCGGCGCTCAACTGCCGCTCCGACGGAAGTCGCGCGTGCGGAGCCAGCTCCCCCGAGGAGATCGCCTCCTCCAGGCGTGCGCGGATCTGCGCGAAGATGGACGTGGGGCTGTCTCGATCGAGGGGCCCGATGAAGCTCTCGCCGGCGACTGACGCGGCCACAGGTCCAGGTCACTCCCCCGCTTCAGGCACCAGTGCCGACCGGGCTGGGGCCCGGACCGTACTGGTCTAGTCCACCATAGACCAAGGGATCCGGTGGAGTCAATGGTCGGAGCCGGCCATCCGCACAGGCTCCGCGGAGCTGGTCGCTCGGACTACGATCCCGGGATGACGAGCGGGGACCGACTGCGACTTGGCCTGATCGGCGCCGGCGAGGTGAGCGTCAAGCACCTTGCGGCACTGCGGGAACTCGGCCGGACAGAGGTCGTCGGCGTGGTCTCGCGGACGTCCGAGCACGCTGAAGCGGTGGCCGCTGAATGGGGCGGCGCGGCGTACAGAGATGTGGAGACGCTGCTCGACGAGGGGCCCCCCGACGTCGCATTCGTCTGCCTCCCGCCCTACCTGACGCCGGCCGCCTGCACGTTGCTCGCGCAACGCGGCGTCCCGTTCCTCACCGAAAAACCGCTGGCAGCGGACGGCGAGTCCCTCGAGACGGTCGCGCAGCTGGTCGAAGCGGCAAACCTGGTGACGGCGGTTGGCTACCAGTGGCGGGCGGTCGACTTCGTGCCGGAGGTGCGCGCTCTGATGGCGGAGCGACCCCCGCAGCTGCTCCTCGCACGCTGGCTGGGAGGGACGCCCCCACCGGCATGGTGGCATCGCGCCGACCAGGGCGGCGGGCAGGTTATCGAGCAGGCCACGCACCAGTACGACTTCGCGCGGGCCTTGCTTGGCGAGGCGACCGTCCTGGCAGCGGCGGCCGGCCATTTCGCCCGACCCAGCGAGCCGGATGTCGATGTTGCCGCGGTGGGCTCGGCGCTGCTGCGCTTCGAGAGCGGGGCCATCGGCTCCTTCTCCAACACCCGGCTGCTCGACGGCGGCGTGGCCGACGTCACGTTCGTCTGCGACCGTCTCCGGATCACGGTCGATCTGCGCGGGTGGACGCCGCAGGTCTGGACCGCGACATTCGAGGAGGATGGCTCCGAGCGCACGCTGACCAATCGCGCCGATCCGTTCGTGGCGCAGGACGCGGCCTTCCTCGACGCGGTCGCCGCGAACGATCCGTCGCTGGTCCTGTGCTCGTACGCCGAGGCGCTGAAGACGGACCGTCTGACGCGTGCGGTCGTTGCCGCGACGGGCGTCGGAGGCTGATCCTCGCTACCCTGACCGCATGCCGGATTTGGGTCACGATCCCGGATACGAAGCCGCGTCGCGGCGCGTCGCGGACCTGACCGATGCGGCGACCGAGCCGATCCCCGCAAGGGACGGTCACGCCATCCGGATCGGGACCGCGTCGTGGACCGATCCAACCATGATCGCTCCCGGCGTGTTCTACCCGGAAGGTGCCAACAGCGCAGAGGAGCGGCTGGCCTTCTACGCCAGCCGCTTCCCGGTGGTGGAGGTGGACGCCACCTACTACGCGCTGCCGTCGCGTCGCACCTCCGAGCTGTGGGTCAAGCGCACGCCACCGGACTTCACCTTCGACATCAAGGCCCATGCCCTGATGACCGGGCAGCCGACCGAGACCAGGCGGCTGCCAAAGGAGGTCCGCACGGCGCTACCGGCGGAGATCGCAGAAAAGACCCGCGTCTACGCGAAGGATCTGTCCGAGGAATTGCAGGCAACGATCTGGGAGTGGTTCGTGGATGGCCTCGAGCCGCTGCGCGAGGCGGGACAGCTGGGCTCCGTGCTGCTCCAGTACCCGCGTTGGTTCTTCACCTCGTCGGAGAACCGTGCCTTGATCGAGGAATCAGCTGCGCGGCTCGCGGAGGCGGGCATCGCGAGCGCCGTCGAGTTCCGCAACGGGACCTGGTTCAATGAGAAGAACCTCGATCGAACGCTGCGATTCCTCGAAGAGCGGAAGATCCCGCTCGTCATGGTCGACGAGCCGCAGGGCTTCAAGTCGAGCGTTCCGCCGATCCTGGCGACGACCTCACCCGACCTCGCCATCGTGCGCTTCCACGGACGCCGGACGGAGACCTGGGAGAAACGCGGCATTCCGACCGTCGAGCGATTCCGCTACCTGTATGACCACGACGAGCTGGAGGAGTGGGCGCCACGCGTCCGCCAGGCGGCGGCCGATGCGAAGGAGACGCACGTGCTGTTCAACAACTGCTATTCCAACTACGGTGCCACGAACGCGGTCGAGCTGGCAAAGCTGCTGCGCGACATCGGCACGGACGAGATGAGGAGCCCTGACCCATGATCCCGGTCGCGCGGCTCAACCACGCAGTCCTCTACGTTCGCGACGCACAAGCCGCCGCCGACTTCTACGGCCGCGTGTTCGGGTTCGAGACAGTATCGGCGGAGTTCGGAGGCAAGGCTGTCTTCATGCGCGCGGCCGGTGGTGAGAACCACCTCGACCTCGGCCTCTTCTCGGTCGGTCCGGACGCGCCCCGCGCGCCGCGCGGGTCCACAGGTCTCTACCACCTTGCGTGGGAAGTGCCGACGATCGAGGATCTGGTCGCCGCTGCCAGTGCGTTGGAAGAGGCGGGGGCACTGACCGGGGCGAGCGACCATGCCGTCTCCAAGTCGCTCTACGGCGCGGACCCGGACGGCAACGAGTTCGAGATCATGTGGCGCGTGCCGCGCGAGGCGTGGGGCGAGGGGGAGCACAAGGGCGTGGTCCGGTCGCTCAACCTCGACGCGGAGCTGAAGCGCTGGGGGCAACCGGGTGGAAGGGAGCCGTGACCCAGCAGCCGTCGATCACGCGGTTCGTGCCGACTCCCGATCAGTACGCCTGGACATTCGGCGGCTGCGAGCCCGTCATGCACGTCCGACCCGGCGACGTGCTTGATCTCTTCACCGAGGATGCGTTCGGCGGCCGGATCCGAACGCGCGACGACCTGCCCAGCCGCACCATCACGTATCCGTTCATCAACCCGCAGACCGGCCCCTTCCATGTCGAGGGCGCCGAACCGGGCGACACGCTCGCGATTCACTTCATCGACGTTCAGCCTGCCCGCGACTGGGCAGTCAGCACGACCGTGCCGCTCTTCGGGGCCCTGACGGGCACCCGCTGGACGGCGACGCTCCAGGATCCGCTGCCGGAGAAGACGTGGGTCTATTCGGTCGACCGCGACGCCGCGGAGGTCGTGTACCAGGCGCTCGACTCGGATTACTCGACGCGGCTGCCGCTGCAGCCCTTCCACGGCACGGTGGGCGTCGCGCCGGCGGCGAACGAGGCGCGCAACGTGCTCGTGCCCGAGGCCTTCGGGGGCAACATGGACACGCCGCAGGCGAGGGCTGGCACCACGATCTTCCTGGGCGTGAACGTCCCGGGCGCCCTGTTCTCGCTGGGCGACGGGCATTACACGATGGGCGAGGGCGAGCTGTGCGGGGTGGCTGTCGAGGGTGCGATGAACACCATCCTGTCGATCGAGCTCATCAAAGGCGAGTTCTGCGATTGGCCACGCCTCGAGGACGACGGCGCGATCATGGTCGCCGGGTCCTGCCGGCCGCTGGAGGACGCCTTCCGCATCGCCCACACCCAGCTCGTGCTGTGGATCTCGCGCGCGAGCGGCCTCTCGGTCATGGACACCTACCAACTGGTGACGCAGGGATCGCAGTCACCGATCGCGAATGTCTGCGACGCCAACTACACGATCGTGGCCAAGATGCCGAAGCGGTACCTGCCGCGCGACGTGACCTGGATGGGCGGGATCCACGAGCGGCTCCGGGAGGTGGGCAGATCCGTCATGGCTGCACGCGGCGCGAACGGCGGCTGATGGAACCGGACGCCGAGCCGCGGGGCATGCCGGCCGGATCGGAGGACGAGCCGCCGGACGTGGCCGGCGAGTTGGAAACCTCTTCGACGGCCGTCGCGCGGCGGCCAGGTGCCTCCCTGTGGTGGCTCCTCGGGGCCGCGCTGCTGATCTTCTGGCTCGCACGGCCGATCCTGGGCCCCTTCGTCATCGCGGCGGTGCTCGCCTACGCCTTCAGCCCGCTGGTGGCGAGTGCGGAACGGCGCACCGGCCGGTCGCGGCTCGTGACCGTCCTCATCGGTTATGTCGTCGCGCTCGCCGCACTCGGCATCCTGGCCTGGTTCCTCACCGGACGGCTCATCGCCGAGCTCCAGTTGCTCTCTGCGTCGGGTCCTGATTCCGTCGCTGCACTCCTTCGCGGGCTGCTGGGCAACGACACGATCGTGCTCGGCCCCACGACCATCAGCGTGCAGCAGATCGCGTCGGAGATCGAGTCGGCCATCAGCGGGATGGTGTCGACACCGGGCAGCGCGATCGAGGTGGCCAGGCAGGTCGGCGATCTCGCGCTCAACGTGGTGCTCGTCATCATCGTCACGTTCTACCTGCTGGTCGACGGCCAGCGCTTCCTGGCTCGCACGGTCACGGTCCTTCCGCTGGAACACCGCGAGCGCACCACCGCGCTGCTCGGCCGCATTCACGAGGTCCTCGGGCGCTGGCTGCGTGGCCAGCTCCTGCTCGTGGCGGCCGTCTCGATCGTGGTCTACATCATCCTCGGCCCGATCCTCCACCTTCGCTACGCTCTCGCGATCGGGATCCTGACCGGTGTGCTCGAGGTGATCCCGCTCATCGGGCCCGTGGTGGCGGCCGCGATCGCGGCGACGGACGCCTTCGCGCAATCGGGCACGCAGACCGCCATCCTCGTGATCGTCATCTACGTGGTGCTGCGCCAGGTCGAGGACCAGCTCGTCATGCCGGTCGTCATCGGCCGCGCCGTGCACCTGCATCCCGTGGTGACGATCTTCGCCGTGCTCGTTGGCCTCAGCACATACGGGATCCTCGGCGGCCTGCTGGGCGTGCCCGCCGCGGCTGCGGTCAACGTCGTCTTCCGGGAGCTCTACCCGCCCGAGCCGGCGGTCGCCTCCGCGTAGCCCGCGCGCGGCGGGTGGCCAGCCTGAGCCGGGTCGGAGCCTGGCGCTCGGCCGGCTTCGTTTCGTCCGCGCTGCCGATCAGGTCCCGGATGGCGTCTGCCGCCGCTTCGGCGCGAGCGAGATGAGGACGGGCCAGGAGCAGCACGAGTGCCCGATCCTCGGGATCCGCCGGCGTGATCACGGGCGCGCCGGCGGCCGAGCTCCGATCGAGCCGGACACGCCTGAGATTGGCAAGCGGCCAGACGGCCGGTGCCCTGCTTGTCGGACTGGAGACGAGCACGCCGTCACGTACCACCAGCGCCTTGCGGTCAGTGAGAATTCGGTCGCCGCCGCGCGGCTGGCCGAACTCTCTGGGTCACTTCCTCCTGCGCTGCGGGGTCCTGCGGTTCGCAACGCCGGCGAGGTGCCGGAAGAGCAGGCCGAGGTAGAGCACGGCGATCACGCCCAGCAGGCCGCCCAGCAAGGGAACCGCCGCGAAGAGCTTGGCCGACGCCCAGACGAGTCCCAGGCCGACGACGACGGCCGGCCCGAAGGCCACCCACACGACGCTGCCGTTCCGCCGCGCAAGGCGCCGAAGCGACTGGTAACGCGTCACGTAGAGCACGGCCGCGCCGATGCCGAGCAGCAACGCCACATCCACGACCGGAGTGTCGGGCCTGCCCGCGGCAAAAGAAAGGCCCGGCCTCGAAATGAAGGCCGGGCACAAGTGCGTCGGAAACCGCCGGGACACCGCTTCAAGTAGCCGGCGTTCTCAACGAGGTACAAGCTACTGGTTGGGAGGCTCGCCTGACAACCCGGACATTCGTACCACGGCGCTTCGGGACCCAGGTCCGCTTCCGCTTGGTGGCAGGGGCTACAGTGGCTCGGACGGCTGCGCCCGAGGAGGCATTCCATGACGTCCCTGCGAATGGCAGCGGCGTGCGCGCTGGCTCTGGTCTTGTTGACCGCCGGCACGGCGACCGCTGGCTTGAACCTGAACGGCCCCGTTCATGACCTCCTTCCGGACGTCAAGATGGCCAAGCTCTACGGTTTCAGCATCGAGACCCGGGCGAATGGACGCATCTGGCTGCATTTCGGGACGATCGGCTGGAGCGTGGGCGAGGGGCCACTCGAGGCCCGCGGCCTGAAAGTGGATCCGAACGACCACTACATGCACGTCAAGCAGCGCATCTACAACTCATCCGGCGGCTACCACGACCGGATCTCACCAGCCGTGATGATCTACGACACGGGCGACCATCACCAGCACTGGCACGTCCGCCAGTTCATGGTCGTCAACATGTACACCGTCGGCGATCCAACGGGCAACGTCTATGGTCTGCGCAAAATCGGCTATTGCCTGCTCGACTTCGGCCACATGACCAACCCGCCGCCGAACTCGCCACCGCATCCCGTCTATCCGCTGGATGCCTGCGGGCACAAGGCCGACACCCACGTCCGCATGGGCCTCTCCATCGGCTACGGCGACGACTACCCGCCGTACTTCGACCACCAGTGGATGGACATCAGCGGACGGGCACAGGCGACTACCGGATCTGCACCACGGTCGATCCGCTGAAGGAGTTCGTCGAGAGCAACGAGAACAACAACGCGCGCCGGACGGACATCCACATCAACATGTCCACCAAGCACGTGAGCGTGATTTCGACAATGATCACGGCGTGCGGACCCGAGGTGCCCTGACCCGAGATCGGGACCCGAGCAGCTCGCCGGAGGCCGCTCAGGCGTCGATTGCGACGCCCGAGCTCCCATTCCAGGCCGGGGTCAGGCGGCGACCTGAACGACCGAGGAGGTGCGCCCGAAGACTTCCTTCGTCCGTGGCTTGAGGAGATACCACACGGTGATGGCTGCAAAGGCCATCGAGGTGACGGCATCCAGCGGGCTCGCATCAGCCAGCAGGACACTGACCACCTCGAGCGCCACGCCGACGGTGACGACAACGAAGGCCGCCCCCCATGCCCAGGCCTTGACTCTCCAGAAGCCATAGGCGACCACGAAGCCTGTGAGTCCGACGGCAAAGGTAAGGGCGCCGAGGATGACGTTCGCGACGCCCGCCTGGATTCCGACGACGGACTCGAGCGAGCCGCCCAGCATGAGCCACCAGCCGGCAACAAAGGACAGGATGCCGCCTGTAACCGCAAGGGCGGCCAGGATCATGGCGGTCGTGGGTCGTGATTTCATCGTTATGCCTCGAAGGTTGCCCGAGCGGCCGGCCTGCGGACCGACGTTTGACGCGCGACGCGTGACGGTCAACATTCGCCCCGCGGGTGCAGGTCTGCCACCGGGCAAACGTCCCACCCCGGGTGGCACTGCGGTAACGGACCACATCCCCCGTGCCTGCCCGGCGTGAACGATCTGGACTACAGGCCGACGGGCTCCTCGGCGGGGAGAATCTGGCCGTCACGCAGCTCGACGACACGGTCGGCCACCTCGAGCATGAGCGGATCGTGCGTGGCGATCACTGCGGTGATGCCCTCGGACGCGATGATCGACCGCACCAACGGCATGATCACTCGTCCGGTTTCGGTATCGAGCTGGCCCGTCGGCTCGTCCGCGAGGAGCACTCTCGGACGTGTGGCGAGGGCCCGGGCGATGGCGACGCGCTGGCGCTCACCCCCGGACAGCTCGTGCGGGCGATGGCGCATCCGCCCGGCGAGTCCGACCTTCTCGAGCAGTTGTGCGACCCGTCGGTCGCGCATCGCCGACTCGGTACGGATCAGCCGGAGCGGAATCTCGACGTTCTCGGCCGCGGTCAGGAAGGGGATCAGCCCGAAGCCCTGGAATATGAAGGAGACGGTGCCGCGCCGGACGATCTCCAGCTCCTCGTCCGACATCGCGGTTACCTCGTGGCCGTCAATCGTCACGCTGCCGGACGTGGGGCGATCGAGGCCACCAAGCAGATTCAGCAACGTCGTTTTGCCGCTGCCCGAGCGACCTCGGACCGCGAGGATCTCCGATGGACGGACGGCCAGGTCCACGTCTCTGAGCGCGTGCACGACCTCCCGGCCGGAGCGGAAGTCGCGCGAGAGGCCAACCGCCTCCACGACAGCGGCGTGAAGCTGTCGGATCGGGCAATGAGTGCGACCTCGCCACCAGTCAGGCCGAGGGCGCCGCTGAGCACGGGCGCAACGGCAGCGTCCTGCCGCTCCACGTCCAGGGACGAGGCAGTGCCCCTGACCGAGGCCGGCCTCGAAACCGGCGGCGTGGCGAGAATCGCGCCGCGCAGGCCGCCCAGCGCCACGGTCTGCGCGTAGAGCGTGCCCGCCGCCAGGAGCGTCAGTGCTGAGACGAGCAGCAGCCACGCGGCAAGCACGACCGGCCATTCGGCCCGGCTGCGGTGAAGCGCCGTCTGCCACAGCCGGCTCCAGCCCGCGCCTGGCCCGCGGATACCCTCTCGTTCGGCCATCGGCGCGAGAGTACCGCGGCCGTCGGTCCGGGGAGCGCGTCGCCAGCGTGACCTCGCGCGGGCCGCACCGGGCCGTCCGGGGTGTGGGGCGTCTCGCGCGAAGGCTGTTCCGCGCGGCAAGGTCCGGGTCACGGATGCGTTCCCTGAACCGCCGCCTCTGGTGGAGCCGCGTACACTGGCCACGCAACGGGTGCACCTGCGTCCGTTTCCACCTATCGAGGTTCCCCAATTGGCGAGGCATTCAAAGGCTGAGCGCGAACGTCGCGAGCAGCAGAACAAGCTGGTCGTTGAGATCGAGGCCGCCTGGCGCGCGCGTGTTCCTGCGGCACAGGCG
This sequence comes from Candidatus Limnocylindrales bacterium, assembly GCA_038253685.1. GTDB lineage: Bacteria > Chloroflexota > Limnocylindria > Limnocylindrales > CSP1-4 > JAFMJV01. The sequence continues at coordinate 27,111 of JBBSGX010000006.1, forward strand.
AAGGCCTTCGAGCTGGAGGTCGCCGCAGCGCGCGCTCGCGGCCCGGAGCCGAAGCGTCCTGACATGGCACCCGGCACCGCGCCGCGCCCTCCGCGTCCGGGTCGCGAGCCCAAGCCGCCCAAGGAACCGGCGCGCCCGCGCCGGAACGGATAGTGGCGATGACGACAGACTACGGGCGGCAGGCCCGTGCGTAAGCGCAAGGTCGACTATCCGGTCGCGAAAACCGCCACGAGGCGCGCACCGGCCCCCGGTTCAGACTCCTCCCCTGTTCGTCCCAATCTCGCAACGATCGACCTCACGGCGGGCGCAGGACGCGCCGGCCTGGCCGTCGGCCAGCGGGTGCGGATTCAGGCCAGCGGCCTGTATTCCGGAGACATCGCCATCGTCGAAGGCCTCTTCGCCGGTGTGATCCCGTCCGCGCTCGTGCGAACCGAGGCAGGTCACTCACGTCGTGTGCGAACGATCGACGTGGTGCCGCTCAACGCGGAAGAGACCCGGCCCTGACGTTCAGCCGCTCGGCCTGAGCAGTTCCGCCCCGGAGTACGCTTCGGGGCGTGGATCTTGCCAGCCTGGAGCCGATCGTCAACGTCAGCGGTTTCGACCGCGTCACCGCCGAATGGACGCTTGATCCAGCCTTCCTGACGGTCGGCGTCCTCGTCTTCACGGTCATCGCCATCGTGATCGCGGCCGTCCTGTGGAGACACGTCTGAAGGCCGCGTAGTACCAACGGCAGGCTTTGACTTTCCCCGTGGCAAGGCGCAAAATGCTACCAATGAGTAGCACGTTCCAATCAGGGGAGTCGAACCGCCCGGCACGGAGACATGCGGACGGCGATCTCAACGTTTTCTACGACGCCGACTGCGGCTTCTGCACCCGCACGGCGCTCCTGCTTCATCGCGTGGATCGGGCACACCGACTCCGGCTGATACCCCTGCAGCGGGCGACCGAGACGGCACCTGACGCACCAGCGGAGGATCGGCTGATGGCAGAGATGCACGCTCGTGATGCATCCGGCCATTGGTACACGGGCGGCGCGGCCTGGCTGCAGATCGCGCACCTGGTGCCCCTGATGAAGCCGCTCGCCATCGTGGCGGAGCTGCCCATCATCCGGTCGCTGGTCGAACCCACGTACGGAGTGATTGCCCGGAATCGCCATCGAATCAGCCGCTTGATGGGCGACGGCGACTGCTCGCTCGACCGGAATCAAGCATGAAGGTCGCGATCACGGGCGGTACCGGGTTCGTCGGGCGCCACCTTGCCGAACGCCTGCTCGAGCACGGCCACGAGGTCGTCGTGCTCGGACGTCGCGGGCGAGCCGGGCGAGACGACGTTCCGTCGCAGGGCACGTTCCTCAGAGTCGACAGTGACGATCTCGACGGGCTGCGTGCCGCCTTCCTCGCCTGCACGGCCGCGGCGCACTGCGCCGGCATCAACCGCGAGCTGGGAACACAGACATGCGCCGCGGTTCACCTCGAAGGAACCAGAGACGTCGTCGAGGCGGCGCGCGCAGCCGGAATCGAGCGGCTCGTCATGCTCTGCCCGACAGATAGCCCCCCGATTTCACGCCTGGTGTTCGAGTCCTGGGGAAGGGCGTCGACAAGCGTCAACCACCACTGCCCTTGAGCCCAATTCCACGGCCATATTCACAGGTGGCGTGAATTTGGCTTCGTAGGAGAGCCTTCACGCCACCTTGCCGCCGCTCTTGAGCGCCAACCGAACACCACACGTGCACCAGCAGCAAGAAGGGCTGAACGAGCCCCGACACGACCAGCCGAGCTCTTCGGGTTGCGGGATTGCCTACGTCACGGCGCCTGTGGCACCACGGACGCGCGTGCCGCGATGACCCGTGCCGCCCGAGGCGGGATCGCCACCGCAATCTCCGTTCCAGCAGGCCAGCGCTCCGCGTTGGCACTCGGGACGTCGACCGACACGAGGCGGCTGCCGTGGACCGTGGCGTCCTCACCCGAGCCCTCGCGGACGAGCAGGCGCGTCTGTGAGCCGAGGAACGTCTGGACCTCGACGCGCCCGCGGATCACCGGCCCGGCGGGAGTGGCCCCGGACTCGAGCGGGTCAAGGCTCTCGGGTCGGACGAGGAGTAACCCTTCGCTGCCGTCCGCGAGCTCGGAGGCACCCGACACGGCGAACCGCACGCCTTCGCGCTCGACCATTCCCTCCGACCTCGACGCGATCCGGACCGGGAACTCATTCATCGCGCCGATGAACGAGGCAGTGAACTCAGAGCGCGGCTCGGCGTAGATCTGTGACGGCGTGCCGATCTCCTCGATGCGGCCGCGGCTCATGACGACGACGCGGTCGCTGATGGAGAGTGCCTCCGATTGGTCGTGTGTCACCAGGATCGCGGTGATCCCCAGGCGCAGCTGCATGCGGCGGATCTCGGTGCGCAGCTCTTCCCGCACCTTCGCGTCCACCGCCGAGAGCGGCTCGTCCAGGAGCAGGACGCTCGGCTCCACGGCCACGGCCCTCGCGAACGCCGTGCGCTGCTGCTGGCCGCCTGAGAGCTGGCTGGGGAAGTTCTTCGAGACGTGTCCGAGCCCGAAGAGCTCGAGCATCTCCGCGACGCGGCGCTTTCGCTGGTCGGCGGGCTGCTTGCGGACCTTGAGGCCGTACTCGATGTTGTCGGCCGCGCTCATGTTCGGAAAGAGTGCGTAGCCCTGGAAGACCATGCCCATGCCGCGGCGGTTGGCAGGGAGCGCGGTGACGTCCTTGCCGTCGACCACCACGCTGCCCGAATCGGGGAACTCGAAGCCGGCCGTGACTCGTAGCGTGGTCGTCTTGCCGCACCCGGACGGTCCGAGGAACGTGACCATCTCGCCGTCCCCGATGCTCAGGTCGAAGTCCTCGACCGCGACCTGCCCGCCGAAGCGCTTGCTGATTCCGTTGAGCTCGACGCGCGCCATCAGGTTCCCTTTCCGGTCACTGGCTGTCAGGCGGCTCTGCGGACGGCGATCCCACTCCCGCCGGCTCGTCGGCCGACGACCGCGAGAGCGAGCACGCCCGCCCAGGTGATGAGGAAGCTGACGATCACGAGCGCCGTCGCCTGGCGCGCCTCGCTCGCGTAGACGTTGTTGAGGAAGACGGGGAACGTGGCGTAGCCGAGGAGGGAAGCGAGCGTGAACTCGCCCATGATCGTGGTGAACGAGAGCAGCGCGGCAGAGATGATGCCCAGCATTGTGCCCGGCAGGATGAGGGCGCGGAATGTCCGGACGCCGCCCGCCCCCAGGCTCTCGGATGCTTCTGTGAGCGTCACCACGTCCACGGCGCGCATCGCGTTGTCAACGGCGCGGTAGGTGAATGGGAGCGACAGGATGAAATAACCCCCGATCAGCAGGATCGGTGAACCGACCAGGTTGATCCCGAGCGGGGACTCGACGCCGTACACCTGGCGGAGGCCCAGCGTCAGGATGATCGGAGGGATCACGAAGGGCAGGATCGTGACGAAGTCGACGAGCGTTCGAAGGCGCCGAAAGCGGAGGACGATGAGGTAGGAGGTCGGCGCCACGATCACGATGGAAAGGATCGTGGTCAGGATGGCGATGCCGATGCTGAGTTCCATGGCGCTCTGAAAATCGTCGCGAGCAAGGGCATCGAAGAGGGGCTGGAACGTGAAGTGCCTGCCGTCTGACAGCGCGAAGGCCGCCGTCGCAACCAATGGCACCGTGAAATACAGGAATGCAAAGACGATGACGGCGACCGCCCAGGCCGTGTTGTTCCTGCGTCTCATCGGTTCAACCACCGCGAGGCGCGCCGCTGAAGGATGGCCTGCCCACCAACGCAGACCGTCATGACGACGGCGAGCCCCACCGCGAGCGCATCGCCCAGCCCTGGATCGAAGAAGACGTTGCCGGCGATGACGTTCGAGATGTTGATCGGCACGAGCGAGACGAAGCCGGTCGTCAGGGCATAAGCAGTCGCATACGCACCGAATGAGTTGGCGAACAACAGCAGCAGCGACGCGATCAGGGAGGGCGTCAGGACCGGAATCACGACGGAGCGGATGTATCGCCAGCGTGTGGCACCGAGATTGTCCGATGCCTCACCCCATTCGCGCCGAACTGCCTTGAGCGCAGGCAGCATCAGCAGCACCATGAGCGGCAGCTGGAAGTACGTGTAGACCAGCGTCAGACCCGCAAGGCTGTAGAGGGTGAACCCGGCGCTGTAGATGTCGAGACCGAAGCCGACAAGGAACCTGGTGATGAGCCCGCTGACGCCGATGGTCGCGATGTAGGCGAACGCCAAGGGGACGCCGGCAAAGTTCGCCGCGACACTGCTGAAGGTGATGGTCAGCTGCTCGAGCCTCGGGCTCCTGGACGAGACAAGCGCCTGGGCGATCAACAGGCCAAGCACGCCCCCGGTGACCATCGAGCTGAACGAGAGGATGAACGAGTTAACGAACGGCTGGAGGGACTTGTCGTCGCCGCGCAGGTAGCCGAAGTTCTCGAGCGTCAGTCCGCTTGCTTTCGACGGATGGAAGCTGCCCACCAGCAGCGAGACCGCTGGAATAAGCAGGAAGAACAGGACCAGGAAGGCAAACGGCAGGAGGGCAAGAGCTGCCAGCCCACCGCGGCGGCGAGCCACGGTGGGCGACGGCGCTCCGGTCGAACGTGTCGTGCTCATCGCGCGTTGCCGGTCCGCGGACCTGTGCGTTCGGCGTCGGTCCGAGCGCTAGGAGTTGACGACGATGTTCCAGAGCGTCGCGAGCTTGGCCTTGGCGGCGTCGATCTTGGTGGAGTCCGTGATGAACTTCACGTTCTTGTAGCCGTCCGCGGCCGGAAGCTTCGCCGCGAGGTCGGCAGGGACCTTGTTCGCGGCAACGAGCTTGTCGTAACGCGCTGGGTGGGCGTAGCCCTTGAGGAAATTGAGCTGGCCGGCGTCGCTGTACATCATCTCGTTCCACAGCTTGGCGGCGTTCGGGTGCGGGGCCTTGGTCGAGATGATCGAGACGTACGGACCCGCGATCGAGCCTGACGGCGGCACGACGACCTTGACGTTCGGCGCGCCCGCAAATTTGTCACGATCGGCCAGACCCAGGTAGTCCCACTTGATGCCGACCTTGACCTCGCCGCTCTGCATGTTCGCCTGGTTGCAACGCGCAGGAGTCAGGTTGCCTGCAGCCTGCAACTGCTTGAACCAGTCGACACCGGGGCCGATGTCATCCACGCCGCCGCCATTGGCGAAGGCCGCGGACCAGACGGCATTGAAGGAGTCATTTGCCTTGTTCGGATCGCCGTCGATCCCGACTCCATTCTTGAGCGATGGGTCGAGCAGGTCCTTCCAGTCCTTGATGTCGATCTTCACGGCGTCAGTGTTGACGACGAACGACTCGGCGCCGTAGTAGGTGGCACACCATGCGCCGTCTGGATCCTTCAGGGTCGCGTCGATGTCATCCCAATGGGCGTGCTTGTAATTCGCTACCAGGCCGCCGGTCTTGGCCTGCGCACCGAAGACGAAGCCGACGTCGCCGACGTCGGGCTTTCCGGTGTTCTTGATCGAATCCAGCTCCTGCGCGGAGGTGTACTCGCCCTCCGTGGAGATGCCGTCGCGTTTGATCGCGGTGAGCGCATCCCACGAGTCGAACTGCCCCTGGTAGTTGGCCCACTCGGGCGGGATCCCGGTGAGATAGAGCGTTCCCTCGGTCTTGGCCGCGGCGAGCAGCGCGGCTTCCGCTGGCTCCAGTCCGGTGGCCGCGCTGCCGGCAGCCGACGGCGCCACCGACGCGGCCACCGACGCTGCGAGCGACGGCGCCGACGATGAACCGCCGCCCCCGCACGCAGCGAGGATCGCGTTCGCGAGCGGTAGGCTCAGCCCGAGTCCCACCAGCCCCGCTACAAACCTGCGGCGGCTGAGCTGGCCCGTCATGTAGCTGGTCGAGAGCTCCTCTACGCGGCGTTGCACGGGTTCCGTTGACATGCCTTCTCCTCCTGCGGTCGCGCCGGCACCAAGCCTGCGAGAGAGCACCCTCCGCCGATCGGCGATCTCCCAGAGCGTCGGGGTTGCGTGTTGACGCAGTATCAACGTTTCGTGAGCGTTCCCGCCAGTGGAATCTGCCCAAGGGTCGTGGGATGCCGCAAGCAGGGACGATGGAGAGCCTGGTGACGACGCCTGCGGTCGCGAGCCTGCACCAGACCGTCGAGTCACCGGGCGTGGCGACGTCGAGCGGCACCTCGCCCCGGATGCGCCTAATGGCCGTTGCGTTGCCAGCGTGCGCGGCGGTGGTCGGATGGCTGGCTCCGCGCTCCAGGGTCGCAACGTGTCTGGCGCTCGGTGGTGGGGTGATCGCCATGGTCATGGCCCTGCCACTGGCCAAGGCCGGGCAGCGCGCCGAGATGCCGGCAGCGGCCATCCGCAAGCTGCCGTGGCTGAGCGTCGTCGTTCCGGCCCGTGACGAATCGCCGGTCATCGCGGCGCTGATCGGCGACCTTGGCCGGCAGGACCACAGGGCCGAGGATGGCTCTCCGCGCTTCGAGGTCACGATCGTGGACGACCGCTCCGCGGATGGCACCGGAGCCGTGGCGAGCGCGGCCCTGAAGCGCGCTGGCCTGGAGACGAACTCGCGCGTCCGACGCCGGGGGCGTTGGGAGCCGGATGGAAAGGGTGCGGCGCTGGCGAGCGTACCGCTCAGTGACCTGGGTGGCACGGCCATCGTCGTCCTGGACGCGGACGCGCGAATCGGGGTCGACTTCCTGCGGTGCGCCGCGGAGCTCATCGCCTCCGGCGCTGAGGCCGTCACGGCACGCCGTCGAATGCTCCTCCCTGTCGGCGAAGGACGATTGGGCCTGCTGCTCGCACAGGTCCAGGACGACGAGCAGACGGTGGACGGCGAAATCCAGCTCGGGCGGTGGGCGCTCGGCGGGGCAAGCGAGCTGCGGGGGAACGGGATGGTAGTACGGGGCGAGGCACTCGCTGCGGTGGGCGGCTGGAATGGCAGTGCGCTGTGCGAGGACCTTGAGCTCTCGACCCGGTTGTTCGCGCGCGGCGGCAACGGCGTCGTGTGGGCGCGCGACCTCCAGGTCTGGGAGGAGCCGGTTCTCGGGCTGGAGGCAATCGTCCGGCAGCGCGTCCGATGGGCGGAAGGGCTCGTCCGCCGCGATCTCCGCGAGACGCTTCCCCTTCTCACGCACCGCGGCCTTCGTCCCTCGCAACGACTCGACGTGCTTGCCTGGTTCAGCCTGTCGCTGACGCCGTGGGCCGCGCTCGGCCTGTTGATGGCCCGCCACCCCGGAAGCCGACGCCGACTCGCGATGCTGGCGGGAAGTTATGCACTCGGGACGGGCGCCCTGACCTGGGACGCGCTGCGTTGGTCGGTCGGACTCGATGGACTGCCCGCTCCTGCGTTCCACCGCGCCGGGCGCGCGATCGCCGTGGTCGGGTGGAGCGCTCTATGGCTCCTCGTCCTGCCCGTTGGCTGGGTGCGGGTGGCGATCGCTCGTGGAAAGCTCCGGTTCGCCAAGACCGTTCACCGCGGCGGTCGCGAGCCCGGGCTGCAGGTTCGGGCCGGCGTGTCCGAGGACGGTCCTCCGTCCCGTGCGTCCCGGCGTCAGCTCGGCACCGATGGAGCGGAGGATCGCGGACCACGAACCGCCGAGGTGGAGACGGAGCAGGGCAATCGAGGCGGGGAGGAAGTCCGCGCGACTCGGCACGACCAGGTAGCGAGGCTGCCACTGCGGCTCGAACTTGCCCTTGAAGAACGCGAGGCCGGGATAGTCGTAGAAGGGCCCGACGAGCTTCGCGCCAAGGGCCAGCAGACGTTGCGCGCCACGTCCCTCGCCGGCGTCCAGGCCGTGGAGCGGCGCAAGGCCGAACGACAGCTCGCGGACCCCCTCGACACCGAGACCCTCGATCGCGGCAACGAGGCAGGCCTCGACCGCGCCGGGAACGGAGCCCGGGAGGCGCCTGATGACGTCGAGCATCCAGCTGCTGTCGTCCGCGGCGGTGGGACGCAGCACGACGAACGCGATGACTGACCCATCCGCACCGGTGGCGGCGGCAACCGCGGCGTCATCGATGCGGTTCTCGGCGAACTGTCCCACCGTGAAGCCGAGTGCCAGGCCTGCCTGCC
>JBBSGX010000007.1:0-33697 GCA_038253685.1 Candidatus Limnocylindrales bacterium
GTTGCGCAGTCGATCGAGAAGGCCCGGTTCGCGGGAGAGAGCGCGCTGTGTCCGGTTCGCGGCGATCGTCGCGTGGATCACGTCCTCGCGGTCGCCGGGCACGATCAGGAGGCTGCCGGGCCCGATCCGCTCCAGGAGGTGCCGCGGCTGCATCGCGCCGATGGCGACGTGTTCGATGGCGCGGTCCAGGTCCGCGCCCTCGTTGAGCACCTCGCCGGGCATCTGCTCGACCAGCATCGAGAGCGTCGGGTTGGAGAGCAGCGGCCGGTACGGGAGCGTGCCGAGGAGCTCGATACCGTGGAGCGCCAGGCCCCGGCGCAGGATGTCGGGCAGGCTCGGGTGCGCGTCCGCGTCGACCTTGTTGACGATAGCGCCGACGACCTCCACGCCATGGCGGGCGAAGAGGGCGCGGTTGAGCACGATCTCGTCGATCGGCCTTCCGACGCCGGCTTCGCTGATGATCACGACCGGGGCGCCGAGCATGCGCGCGACGTCGGCGTTGGACAGGCCGATGACCGAGCCCACCCCGGCATGGCCAGTGCCCTCGAGGAGGACGACATCCCTCCCCTTCGCCACGCGGCGATGCGCTTCGCGGATGCGCTCCCCGAGATCCTCCACGACTTCGCCCGAGATGAACGCCTTGGTGAAGCCGCGCGGAATGTGGACCGGGCTCATGGCGTCGAGCGCATCCGGGATGTCCAGCACGGTCCGAACCAGGATGGCGTCCTCGTCGGCCGGCACGCCATCGACCACGTCGTAGCGCTGTCCGACGGGTTTCATGAAGCCGGTGTTGAGACCGCGGTCCATGAGCGCGGCCAGGAGGCCCAGCGCGAAGGTGGTCTTGCCGCGGTTCATGCCCGTGGCGGCAAGGTAGAGCTGGCGCATACGGCCAGCGTACGTCAGGCGGACCCGGTCGAAGGTCCGCTGCCGAGGCTCAGGATCGTGACGACCAGCCCCAGCACGAGCAGCGCCAATCCAAGCGGCAGGAGCGACCCGAAGAGCAGCACGACCCCCGAGGTCAGCAGGAATCCGGCGAAGACGCCCGCCTTGGACGGGACGCCCAGCGAGGGCACGAAAACGACGACCAGCACCGCGATGCCGATCCAACCGACCGCGAGGACCGCCAGGGCCGCGACCGCGCCGAGGCCCAGCGAGATCAGCCAGCGAACGGAGGACGAGGCACGCATGGGCTGGGGTTGGCCGGGCCGGTCGGCGCCCCGGAGGCCCGTTACGCGCGCTCCCGGGTCGAGACCTTGCGCTCGACGACCGCCAGGGCGTCCTTCAGGCGGCTGACGGTCTCCGCGTCGACCGTGTCGGCATCGGTGTGCGGCCCGAGTCGGTCGAGGACGTCGGCGATGAGGCCGTAGAAGACATTGGCGTCGGCCAGGAAGAACTGCGGCTCGTTGTTGTAGCGGACCAGCGTCAGGCGCCCCTGGAGCACGCGCCGGTCGTCGACATGGGCGATCTGCGTGGAGAAGTTGTGGCCCTGGATGCCGTCGGGGTTGTTCAGGAAGTTCAGGGCGTTGTCGATGGCCAGCCCGAACCGGGCACGCCACGCGACCAGCCGCTCGTGGACCTCGACGGCGATGCGTACCTCCGCCACCTGGTCGAAGACTTCCGGGCTCACGGTCAGCAGCCCGACGAGCGTCGTGCCGGCGCGGGCACCGAGCATCACCTGGAGCGAGCGCTCGAGGGTGAAAACCTCCGAGTCGAAGCGGGGACTGGTGATGACGTCGGTCAGCAGGTCCTCGACGTTGTCGAGCATTCCCGGCTCGGCCATCGAGGTCGCGAGATGGAGGATCTCCTCCTTGAAAAGGAACTGTTCTTCGTGGTCGAGCATGGCTCGCGGATGGTAGCACCGGGGTCCCGGCGAACCGGTGGGGTTGCCGGCGGGGGGTAGATTCGAGCCATGATCACCACCGAACAGCAGTTCGACGTCCCGGCCGTGCCCGACACGGTCTTCAACTTCGTGGCCACGGACTTCTTCGAGAACCAGCCGAAGTGGGCCCTGACGCAGCTCACGCGAGAGGGCGCAGACCCAGTCGCCGTCGGGACGAGTGGCCAGGAGATCCGCAACGTCCCGATGGGCAACGCTGTGTCAAAGGTCAAGGTGACGGCACTCGAGGCGCCGGCGCGCTTCGTCTACATGACCGACTCCAACGTCGCGCTCGGGACGGTCACCTACCGGTTCGAGAAGGCAGGCGGCGGGACGCGGGTCACCCATCGCGTGGAGCTGCAGCCGCACGGCATCGGCCGGCTGCTCAGCTTCATGATGTCGCGCTCGCTCGAAGGGGCCGCCGAAGCCGACATGGGGCGCCTCAAGGAGCTGTTGGGCAAGTTGCCCGCAGGCGGGAGCGCCGGAGCACGCTGATCGGCCCGTGGCCGCCGGTCGCATCCCCTTACGGGTAGAGCCCGCGCAGTGCAGTGGCCGAGGAGACGCGGTCGACGGCCAGCAGGTAGGCGGCCATGCGCATGGTGACCTGCTCCTTCTGGGACATCGCCAGGACCTCATTGAACGAGCGGACCATGATCTCCTTGAGCTTCTCGTTGACGACGTCCTCGCTCCAGTGGTCGCGGTTGAGGTCCTGCACCCACTCGAAGTAGCTGACCGTCACGCCACCGGCATTGCATAGGATGTCGGGGATCATGAAGACGCCGTTCGCGGCCAGGATCTCGTCCGCGTGCGGAGTCGTCGGTCCGTTGGCGGCCTCCGCCACCACTTTCGCCTTGATCCTGCTCGCATTTGCCGCCGTGATCTGCGTCTCGAGTGCCGCGGGGATCAGGATGTCGCAGTCGACCTCGAGCAGCTGCTGGTTGCTGATGTCGCGCGAGCCGGGGAAACCGGCGACGGTTCCGTGCTCGGCCTTCCACGAGATGACGCGCGGGATGTCCAGGCCATCCGGCGCGTGGACGCCACCCGACGAGTCGCTGACGGCCACGACCTTCGAGCCTCGCTGCGAGATCAGCGTCGCAGCGATCGAGCCGGCATTGCCGAAGCCCTGGATCGCGACGCGCGAGGTCGTCAGGTCGATGCCGAGGTGGTGGGCGGCCTCGGCAATGCAGAAGATGGCGCCGCGTGCCGTTGCCTCGTTGCGACCCTCGGAGCCACCCAGCGAGATCGGCTTGCCGGTCACCACGCCGGGAACCGTGTAGCCGACGTGCATCGAGTAGGTGTCCATCATCCAGGCCATCGTCTGGGCGTTGGTATTGACGTCCGGAGCCGGGATGTCGCGCTCGGGTCCGATCAGGACCTCGATCTCGGTTGTGAAGCGGCGGGTCAGGCTTTCGAGTTCGCGGCGCGAGAGCTTCTTGGGATCGACGATCACGCCGCCCTTCCCGCCGCCATACGGGATGCCGACGACCGCGCACTTCCACGTCATCCACATGGCGAGTGCCTTGACCTCGTCGAGCGACACGTCCTGGTGGTAGCGGATGCCACCCTTGGCCGGGCCGCGACCCAGGTTGTGCTGGATCCGATACCCCGTGAAGACCTGGACCGTCCCGTCATCCATCTTGACCGGGAAGTGGACGATCAACTCACGTCGCGGCTCGCGCAGTACGCGGCGGAGACCAGGGTCCAGGTTGAGTCGTTCGGCGGCCAGGTCGAACTGATGCTGGGCCACCTGCCACGGATTGATGGCAGGAGCGGCCTGTTCTGTCGTCATCGGGGTCGCGATCCTCAAGGGGCGAGCGCCGGGCCTCGGAACATGGTCGGCGGGCTGGCTCGCAAAGGCGTCAAGCGGCGGGAAGTGTACACCGAGCCGCGCGCGCAGCGGCTACCCGAACGAACCAGAACCGCTACCGAATCGTCACCTTCGCTGCAAACGCCAGCGCGCCGCGGAGCGGATCAGCTCCGTGCGACCAGGAGCGCCGCTCCGAACGCGCCCGGGCCGATGTGCGGCGCCACCGACGAGCCCACGAGGTTGACGCTGACCTTCTCGATCGGCACGATGGCGGCGCGCGCGAGGTCGGCGGTGAAGCCCTGCACGTCCGGAGCCTGGGTGTGGATGACCGCGATGCGCTCGACGGGCTCGGCCGTCAGCAGCTCGAGCAGCCTGGCGCGTGCCTTGCCCATGGTGCGCGGCTTGTCGACGGTCTCGACCACGCCATCCGCGATCGTGATCACCGGCTTGACCGACAGGACCGAGCCTATGGCCGCCTGGGCCGCGCTGATGCGCCCGCCGCGCCGCAGGTATTCGAGCGTGTCGACCACGAAGTAGATGCGCGCGTCCGCCATGCGCAGCTTGACGAGCGCCACGATCTCCTCCGCCGATGCCCCCGCTGCGCTGGCCTCCGCGGCGACCTGGGCAAGCAGCAGAAGCGAAGCCGTGGCCGTTTCGCTGTCGATGACATGGACCGGGCTGTCCTTCATGGCGTCTCTGGCGATCCGAGCGGCCGTGTTCGTGCCTGACAACTTGCCGCCGACGGTGATGCAGACGACGGCGTCTGCGCCGGCATCGAGGAGCGACTGAAACGCCTGCTGGAAGGCGCCCGGGCTGCAGGCGGCCGTGGTCGGGAAGGGGGCGCCGGGGGCCAGGAGCCGGCGGTAGAACTCGTCGATCGGCAGGTCCGTGCCGGCTCGGAATGACTCGTCGCCGAACGACACGATCAGCGGAACCACGGTGACTCCCCAGGCAGTCGCCTGTTCCGGCGTCAGATCGGACGCCGAGTCCGTGACGATCGCGACACGCGACATGGGCACCTCCCTCGCGGCCGATCATACGGCGCGGTCAGGCTGTTCGGGAGTCGATCCATCGCGAGGGCGGCCAGCCAATCCTCGGCGGGACGGGCGGAGCCCAGACGCACGATGCGCAGGTTCGGATACTCATCTCCGGTCATGACGGACCGGTATCGGCGGCGACGCGAACGTTGACTGGTCACGGCCCAGAGCTGCAGCCGGAGAGGACCAGGCAGGCAGCCGGCATGAACGCGGCTGTGCGCCGCGACGACATCAGGCCACGCGTTCGAAGGCCATCGCGACCGAGCCTCCGCCGCCGAGGCAGAGGGTGGCGAGGCCGTAGCGACCTGACCGGCGATCCAGCTCGTGGAGCAGCGTCGCGACGATGCGCGCGCCGCTTGCGCCGATGGGGTGACCCAGCGCGATCGCGCCGCCGTTGACGTTGACCTTCGACCAGTCGAAGCCGAGCTCGCGCCCGTCGGCCAGGGTCTGGGCGGCGAAGGCCTCGTTGATCTCGATCAGATCGAAGGCGTCGATGGGCATCTCGATGCGAGCCAGGAGCTTCTGGACGCCCTTCACCGGCGCCAGGAACAGCCACTTCGGCTCGACCTCGGCCTGGCTGTAGCCGATGATTCGAGCCAGCGGTTTGAGGCCGAGTCGCTCCACGACGCGCTCGCTCGCGACGACGGTTGCCGCGGCGCCATCCGTGATCCCGGGCGAGTTCCCGGCCGTGACCGACCCCGCGGGAAGTGGCTCGCTATCCTCTTCCGGCACGTCGAACACCGGCCGCAAGCGGGCCAGCGCCTCCATGCTCGTGTCGCGGCGCGGTCCATCGTCGATCGTGAGCAGCTTCTCCTCCCTGCCGATGCGCACGGGAACAGCAACGGTCTCTGCGTCGAAGCGGCCCGAGTCGATGGCCGCGATCGCCTTCTCGTGGCTCTCCAGCGCGAAGCGGTCCTGGTCCTGGCGGCTGACGTGGTCGTGGATCGCGACCCGCTCTGCGTGGGTGCCCATGTGGCAGTTCTCGAAGGCGCACCAGAGGCCGTCGTGGACGGCCGAGTCGACGAGCTCGGCGTTGCCGAGCCGGTAGCCGAAGCGAGCCTTCGGGACCAGGTAGGGCGCCTGGTTCATGCTCTCCATGCCGCCCGCGACGACGACCTCCGCGTCCCCGGCCTTGATCGCGGCCGCGCCGAGCATGATCGCCTTCATGCCCGAACCGCACACGCGGTTGATGGTCGTGGCACTCGTGGAGTCGGGGAGGCCGCCCTTCAGCGCGGCCTGTCGAGCGGGTGCCTGCCCGACGCCCGCCTGGAGCACCTGGCCCATGAAGACATCGTCGATGGCGTCGGTGGGGACGCCGGAACGCTCCACGGCTGCCCCGATGGCGAGCCCGCCGAGCGTGGTTGCAGGCACATCCGCGAGCGATCCGCCGAACTTGCCGATCGGCGTGCGCGCCGCGGACACCAGGTAGACGCCGCCATTGCGCCCCGTCGGAGTCGTGTGATCCATGGCACGAATCTACACCGGGCCCATCGTGGGGCCGCTCAGAGGATCTTCGAGAGGAACTCTTTCGTGCGCTCGTGAGTGGGATTCGTGAAGAAGTGCTCTGGCGGGCCGTCCTCGATGATCAGCCCCTCGTCCAGCATCACCACGCGGTCTGCGACCTCTCGGGCGAAGCCCATCTCGTGGCTGACCACGATCATGGTCATGCCCTCGCGTGCGAGCTCCTTCATCACCTCGAGCACCTCGCCGATCATCTCGGGATCGAGCGCGCTGGTGGGTTCGTCGAAGAGGAGGAGCGCCGGCTTCATGGCGAGGGCACGCGCGATCGCGACGCGCTGCTGCTGTCCCCCTGAGAGCTGCGCGGGGTAGGCGTCGCGTTTGTGGGCCAGGCCGACTCGCTCGAGGAGTGCCTCGCCCATCGGGATTGCCTCGTCTTCGGCCATGCCGCGCACCCGGACCGGAGCCTCGACCACATTCTCCAGCGCCGTCATGTGGGGGAAGAGGTTGAAGCGCTGGAAGACCATCCCTATGTCGCGGCGCTGGAGGGCGATGTTCCGCTCCTTGTCCTCGACCAGCTTGCCGTTCTCCTCGCGGTAGCCGATCAGATGGCCGTTGACCATGATCCGGCCGGATTGGATCTTCTCCAGGTGGTTGATACAGCGGATGAAGGTGGTCTTCCCCGAACCGGAAACGCCGATCAGGACAATGACTTCGCGCTTCTTTACCGTCAGCGAGACACCCTTCAGGACCTCGTTGTGGCCGAACCATTTGTGGACGTCAGTGGCCACCACGATGTCGTCGGTGTCAGCCCTGGGCCCACCAATGGCCGCGAGAATGTCATGCCGGATCTCGACCATCAGCGTCCTCCGGCGACCTGGTCCGATGAACGGTTCTGGAGGCCAAGGAGACGAGCTCTGAGCCCGGGCTGGTTCAATGAACCGGAGCCGGCAGCTCCTTTCGAGAATCGTCGTTCGATGCGCGCCTGAAAGAACCCCCAAATCGTGGTCAACAGCAGAAACCAGACCGCTGCCGCCAGGAAATATTCGAATGGCGCGAAGTCATTGCCCTGTTTGATGTTGAAGGTCGTGTACAGCTCCTCCACGCTGAGGACGAAGAGAAGTGATGTGGTTTTCAGCATGTTGTTGAACTCATTGCCCAGCGGCGGGATGATCACCCGAGCTGCCTGTGGCAGGATGATCCGGCGCATCGTGAGGCCGTACGGCATCCCCAACGCCTTTGCGGCCTCGCCCTGCCCCGGGTCGATCGACAGGATCCCAGCGCGCACGATCTCCGACATGTAGGCGCCCTCGTTCACTCCGAGGGCGAAGATGCCTGCCTGGATGGCACCCTCCAGGCTGAAACCGAAGATCGATTGATCCGGCCACGTGAAGATCTTGGTGACGCTGAGCCCAAAGTAGAAGAACACCAGCTGGACGACAAGCGGCGTTCCACGGAACACCCAAACGTAGAAGGTTGCGATCCAGCGAATCGGAAGGATTCGCGACATCTTGCCAAGCGCTGCGAAGACACCGAGGACGACGCCGATGATCTGGGCAACGATGGAGATGCTGACTGTGAGCGCAAGCCCTCGCAGGATAGCGTCGTCCGGATGAATGATCGAATTGATGAATAGCTCAGGACGGATCGTGTAGCTGCTGCCGGAGCATCCGGCCACGGCGAGCCCAATAACAACAAAAGCCCCGATCGGCAGGCGAGCCGATCGGGGCATGGTTGCGTGTCGGGTGTGAGTCGGTCTGCTGGAGTCGACTACTTTCCGTTCATCTTGCCGGCCTGATCAGCCGTGACGGCACCGGAATCAACGCCGTACTTCTTCAGGATGTCGAGATACTTTCCATCGTTGATCATGGCGATCAGCGTCTGCTGGACCGCACTAACCAGCTCCGCGTGTGCCGGATCCTTGTTCACGGAGATGCCTTCGAGCGCGACGCCCAGCGGCGGCACCCCGGAGAGCTCGAACTGGTCGGGATGCTCGACGGTGTAAAAGCCGGCAACCGGAGAGTCCGCGAAGTAGGCATCGACCTGTCCGGATTGCAGGGCCAGGAGTGCGTCGGAGTCCTTGCCGAACGCCTTGGTATTGATCGCCGGCTTGCCACCGGAGGTGCACGCGGCCGAGAGGCCCTGACCCTTGTAGTCGCCGGTTCCCTTCAGATAGTCGACTTCAGTCGTACCGGTTTCAGCGGCGATCTTCTTGCCACACAGGTCGTCCTGAGTCTTGATGCCAGCCGGATTCCCCTTCGCGACCACGAACGACTGGCCGGCCTGGAAGAAGGGAATCATGTCGACCTGCTTCACGCGGTCGGACGTGATGTTCTGAGCGCTGATGATGATGTCGCACTTGCCGCCGGTCAGGGCCGCGATGATCGTATCGAAGACGGAGTTCTGGATCTCGGGGGTGAGCCCGAGCCGTGCCGCGATCTCCTGGCCGATCTCGATGTCAGAGCCGATCGGGTTGCCCTGATCGTCGAAGAACTCCTGCGGTGGATACGGCAGGTCCGAGCAGATGATCAGCTTGCCGGGAAAGATCAGCTCGTTGTCCGGGATCTGCCCGGCCGGGCTGCCGACCGGCGTGGCGGGAGCCTGACTCGTCGTTGGCGTTCCGGAGACGCTGCCGCTCGGCGTCGACGGGGCGCCCGACGGCTTGACCGAGGACACAGGCACGCTGCCACCGGCGCTCGGCGCAGGTGAGGAAGCAGCGTTACACGCCGCGGCGACGAACAGGACGCTCACACAGAGCGCCGCGAATCGGATGGTGCGGGGCATGAGTGAATACCTCATCAGTTGGCGAGGGTGGCGTTCAATTGTGCCTACCGCGTCCAGACTACTCGGCGCGGCCGCTCGGCGATCGGCATCCCCCTTGCCGGTAGGATGCGCGAGATGGGCGATGACCGCAAACGGAGCTGCCTCGTCACCGGCTCGGCCTCGGGCATCGGCGCCGCAACGGCCGAACTGCTGGTGGCTGCCGGCTGGCGCGTGGTTGGGCTCGATCTGGTCGACGCTGCACCTCACGGCGTGGAGCGCGAGGTCGGCGACGCGTCTGATCCCGGGACGTTGACGGCGGCCCTGGCCCGCGCGGCCGGCCACCAGGAGCGCCTCGACGGCCTAATCTGCGCTGCGGGCGTTCCGCCGAGTGGTCCCTGGGACGACCCAACTCACTGGGCGCAGGTCATTGCCGTCGATCTCACTGCCGCCTACCAGGCGGCGCGTCTGGCGATGCCCGCCCTCGAGGCCGCCAGGGGCGCGATCGTCTTCATCGGCAGCATCATGGGCGGCGCGGAAGGCTCCTCGCGTTCGCCGGCGTACGCCGCCGCCAAGGCCGGGCTCGAGGGACTCGCCAGATCCCTGGCCGTGATTGCGGGGCCCGTCGGTGTGCGCGCCAACGTGGTCGCTCCGGGCGCGATCGATACGCCGTTCGACACCGCTGCCTTCCCGCCCGATGCCCGGCCGGATGTGCCCCTCGGGCGGATGGGCAGCCCGGACGAGGTCGCCAGGGTCGTGGGCTTCCTGCTTTCCGGGGAAGCGTCCTACGTCAACGGAGCGGTCTGGCGCGTCGACGGCGGGCGGACGGCCCTCTCTCCTGCCTCGGCCGCACGCCGCGCCAGGACGGCTGATGGCTGACGCACCCGGAGAAGGAGCGGTCAAGGTCGGGCCGTGGCTGCGCCGCTCCCGGCGAACGGTCTACGAGAATGCGTGGCTGACCCTGTACCACGACGACGTGGTCCGGCCGGACGGCGCGGACGGCATCTACGGCGTGGTGCACCTCACCCAGGTGGCCGTCGGCATCGTGGCCATCGATGCCGGTGATCGCGTGGCGCTCGTCGGTCAGTGGCGCTACGCGCTCGACCTCCAGTCGTGGGAGATCCCGGAGGGCGGCGTGCCTCGAGAGGAGTCGCCTGAGGACGGGGCAAGGCGCGAGCTGCGGGAAGAGACGGGCCTCTCCGCAACGGAGTGGCGCGCGATCGGAGTCGTGCACGTGTCCAACTCCGTCACGGACGAGGTCGCGCACCTGTTCGTGGCGACAGGCCTCTCCGAGGGCGCCGCCGAGCTCGACGGCACGGAGGACGTGACACTCCGCTGGGAGCCATTCGACGAGGCCTTGGCGATGACACTGGACGGCCGCATCACCGACGCCCTGTCGATCCTCGCACTCCAGCGCGTGGCCCTGGAGCGGGTGGCGGCGAGGCGCAAAGGAGCAATTCGATGACCCGCCTGCACGTCCTGCGTGTCTTCGTCGGTCCGAATGGTCGTGGCGGCAATCCACTGGGAGTCTTCCTGGAGGGATCCTCGGTCCCACACGACCAGCGCCTGCCCGTGGCCCGTGCGCTCGGGTTCTCGGAGACCGTCTTCGTCGACGAGGTTGACGCGGACGGTGCCCGGATCGCGATCTTCACGCCGGGCCGGGAGCTGCCGTTTGCCGGTCATCCCACCGTGGGAACGTCCTGGCTCCTGCGGCATACCGGGGTCACGGTCGATCGACTGATCGTGCCCGCCGGCGTTGTCGCGACGTGGCAGGCAGACGAGCTCGCCTGGATCCGCGCCCAGGCCTCATGGGTGCATCCCATGACCGTGGTTGAGTACGACGACCCGATCAAGGTCGAACGGATGACCGGCTCCCCCGCGGACGAGGGCTCTTACTACGCCTGGGCCTGGATCGACGAGGCTGCCGGAACTCTTCGGTCGCGCTACTTCGCCGCCGGCATCGGTATTCGCGAGGACGAGGCAACGGGTGCGGCGGCCGTGGTCATGGGCGACCAGCTGGGTCGCGCACTGACGATCAGGCAGGGCGTCGGCTCGGAGCTGCGCGTGCGCCCTGGAGCAGGCGGCACGGTCGAGGTCGGTGGCCGCGTGCTCCTGGACGACGTCCGTGACTACGACGGCTGACGTTGACACCCGGGTAGCGAGCGGCTATCGTCCGGCCCCTCATGAAGTCGTTCTTCTGGTTTTACGCCTAGCGGGTACGAGGCCGCCGAGTAGATCTCGGCAGCAGAGGCACTCGTGCCCGCTGAACGCAGGAGTCTTGCAAGACCCCTGCGTTTTTGTTTTCCCTTCGAGAGAACGACATCGACAGATGACAGGACGGCAGGCCAGATGATCGTGGTGATGCGCACCGGGGCAACCGGAGAAGAGATTGACGAGGTCAAGCGGACAATCGAGGAGAACGACCTCGAGGCGTTCGTGAGCGTTGGAGAGGAGCGCACCGTGATCGGCGTGGTCGGGCCGGACGTGGAACGCGTCGAGCACATCATTTCCCTGCCGGGTGTCGAGCAGGTCATTCGGGTCAGCAAGCCCTACAAGCTCGCCAGCCGCGAGCACCATCCCGACAGGACGCGCGTCCGCGTCGGCGCGGTGGACGTCGGTGCCGGCAGCTCCCTCCAGATCATGGCCGGGCCCTGCGCCGTCGAGTCCCGGGAGCAGCTCCTCGCGACCGCGCAATGGGTGAAGCGCGAGGGCGCGGTGGCACTCCGCGGCGGCGCGTTCAAGCCGCGCACCTCACCCTACGCTTTCCAGGGTCTCGGACTGGAAGGCCTCAAGCTCCTTGCCGAGGCCCGCGAGGAGACCGGCCTGCCCGTGGTGTCCGAGGTCACGGACCCGGCGAGCGTGGAAGTCTTCGATCAATACGTCGACATGCTCCAGGTCGGCAGCCGCAACATGCACAACTTCGTGCTATTGCGAGCCGTCGGGCAGAGCAGGAAGCCGATCCTCCTGAAGCGCGGCTTCGGCGCCACGATCGAGGAGTGGCTCATGGCCGCCGAGTACATCCTCTCGAGCGGCAACCCCAACGTGATCCTGTGCGAGCGCGGCATCCGCACCTTCGAGCCCTCGACCCGGAACACGCTCGACCTGTCGGCCGTGCCGGTGCTCCGCGAGCTGACCCACCTGCCGATCATGATCGACCCGTCCCACGGGACCGGGCATCGCTCGCTCGTGCGGCCGATGGCGCTGGCCGCGGCCGCGGTGGGCGCCGACGCGATCATCATCGAGGTCCATCCGGATCCGCCGCGCGCCCGTTCGGACTCTGACCAGTCCCTCTCCTTCCCCGAGTTCGGCGACCTGATGGACGACCTGCGGCGGCTCGAGTACCTGCGCGAGCCCGCGGCGAAGGCCGTTGCCCCGATGCCCATCCCTGGGGACCTGGAGCGCTTGCGCTCGCGCATCGACAACGTGGACGCGCGGCTGGCGGCACTCCTCGAGGAGCGCGCCCAGCTCGCCGTCGCAGTGCAGCAATCCCGGCCGTCCACCGACCACGGGCACGACGTCGGCCGCGAGCGGGCGCTGCTCGAGAAGGCGGCCGAAACCACAGGCGGCGTCCTCACGCCCGAGGAACGCGAGATGGTGTTCGCGGCCGTGCTCCGAGCGTCGCGCTCGGCGCAGCGACGGCAGGCGGCGCTCGCGGCCCAGGCTTCCGCCGAGGTCACGGGCACGCCATCGGGATCCGCTGCGTGAGTCAACCGGAACCCGGCTTTCCCGGGCCTCGGCGCGTTGGCTTTGCGGCCGCGCTCCGGGGCGAGCTGCGGGTGCCTTCCGACAAGTCGATCGCCCATCGCGCGCTGCTGTTCAATGCCTTGGCGAGCGGCGACGCGGAGGTGACGGTGCGCCGTCCCGGTGCGGACGTTCGCAGCACCGCGGGTGCGATCGAGGCGATGGGTGCGATCGAGTCGGAAACGGCGGATGAGCACGGCGGTGTCCTCTACCGGCTGCGTGGCTGGGAAGGCAGCGCAACGGCCCTCGGCAAGGGTATCGAGCAACTCGACTGCGGGAACTCCGGCACCACCATGCGATTGCTCTCGGGCGCGCTGGCTGGAGGGGCCGGGCGGGGCTCGACGCTCGTCGGAGATGCATCCCTGTCGCGGCGGCCTATGGAGCGGGTCGCGGGACCGTTGCGCGCCATGGGTGCCGACGTCACGACGACCGATGGGCACGCGCCGGTGACGATCCGAGGGACCCACCCGCTCCACGCGATCCGCTATCAGCTGCCCGTGGCGAGCGCCCAGGTGCTCGGTGCGATCGCGCTGGCTGCGCTTGCCGCTGACGGAACGACCACGATCGAGTCACCTGGCCCGACGCGCGATCACACGGAGCGCCTCCTGGCATGGCTCGGCGCCTCCGTCCGCCGCGACGGCCTGACCACCACGATCGACGGGCCCGCGGCGCTGCGTGCCAGGTCGCTGGTCGTGCCCGGCGACATCTCGTCCGCTGCCGCGTGGCTGGTCGCCGCCGCGCTCCATCCCGACGCCGAGCTGCGGCTCGTGGACGTGAGCCTCAACCCCTCGCGGCTCGCGATCGTGGACGTCCTGCGCGATATGGGCGCCGACATCCGGATCGAGGCGCCCGAGGCCAGTGCCGCATCACCGGACGCAGGCCCGGAGCCCAGCGGCGACCTCGTCGTGCGCGGCGGCAACCGGTTGCGCGCCATCTCCCTTTCCGGCGCGCGCGTTGCCGAGCTGATCGACGAGCTGCCGCTCCTCGCGGTCGCGATGGGTGCCGCCGAAGGCACCAGCGAGCTCCGCGACGCCTCGGAGCTGCGCGTCAAGGAATCGGATCGCATCGCGCTCGTGGTGCGCAACCTCGCGGCGATCGGCGCAAACGCGGAAGAACTCCCCGACGGCTGGCGCGTGACCGCTGGACCGGCACTCCCCGCGGAGATCGAGACGGCCGGCGATCACCGCATCGCCATCGCGTTTGCCGTGGCGGCGCTCAGCGGCATCGCGGGCGGGGTGACCATCGGCGACCCGACGTGCGTCGACGTCTCGTACCCTGCCTTCTGGGACGACCTCGAGGCCGTGGCCGGTCGCGAGCGTGCCGTGGCGCCCGCCCGATGAGGCGGTTGCGGCTGCTCACTGCCGGGGAATCGCACGGACCGGAGATGAGCGGCATCCTCGAGGGGCTGCCAGCGGGCCTGCGCGTCTCCACGGCCGGGGTCAACCGCGACCTTGCCCGCCGGCAGCACGGCTACGGCAGCGGACGACGCATGCTCATCGAGCAGGACCGGGTGCAATGGACGGCCGGCATCCGCTTCGGGCGCACGCTGGGCTCGCCGCTCGCCTTCACGATCGAGAACCGCGACTGGGAGAACTGGAGCGAGAAGATGGCCCAGGAGTCGCGTCCCGCTTCGCGGCGGCCCAAGCCGATCACTCTTGCGCGGCCCGGCCATGCCGATCTGGCGGGTGCCATCAAGTACGACACTGACGACATCCGCGACGTCCTCGAGCGGGCCTCGGCGCGCTCCACGGCCCCACGCGCCGCAGCCGGCGCAGTGTGTCGCCAGCTGCTGGCATCCGTCGGCGTGCGCATCTGGAGCTTCGTCGACCAGCTCGGCCCGATCCGCGCCTTTCCGGACGCCGAGGATCCGCTGAGCGTCATCGCGGATGACTGGTGGAAGCACGACCTCGTCGAGCCCACTCCCCTGCGCTGCCCGGATCCCGTTGCCGAAGCCGCCATGCGCGCCGAGGTCGACGCCGTAATCGAGGCGGGCGATTCGATCGGCGGCAGCTTCGTCGTCGTGGCCGAAGGCCTGCCCGTCGGGCTCGGATCGAACGCGGAGTGGGACACGCGCCTCGACTCAGGGCTCGCCGCGGCCGTGATGGGCATCCAGGCGGTCAAGGGAGTCGAGATCGGACTCGGATTCGGGGTCGTGCCGCGGCGCGGTAGCCAGGTGCACGACGAGGTGGACGCCTCACAACCGGGCTGGGCGCGGCGGACCAACCGCGCAGGGGGAATCGAGGGCGGCATGAGCAACGGCGCTCCGGTGGTCGTGCGGGCAGCCGTGAAGCCCGTGGCAACGCTGCGCAAGCCGCTCGACTCCGTCGACCTCGCGACGGGCCAGAGCGGGCGCGCCCACATCGAGCGCAGCGACGTGGCCATCCTGCCGCGCGCTGCGATCGTGGGCGAGGCGATGGTCGCGCTGGTGCTGGCGGACGCGCTGCTGACGATCTTCGGCGGCGACACCATCGGCGATCTCCGGGCGGCGGTCAGACGCCGACGGGCGCGATCGGTCGGTCCTCGCGGGCAAGCGGGCTCGGGCGAGCAGGAGATCCTGCCGGATAACGCCGCCGCAGAGGCGACCCCGCGCGAGCCCGTCAGCCCGGGAACCGACGTATGACGGCGCCGCTCACCTTCCGGTTGCTCGGCTACGGCATCGCCTACTCCGCCTCGCCACAGATGATGCGCGCCGCCTTTGCGGCCATGGACCTGCCGCACGACTACGCGCTGGCGGATATCCCTCCAGCGGCTGTCGACGCCACCGTCGCGGCGCTGCGCGAATCTGCCATCGGGGGCGCAAACGTGACCACCCCCCACAAGCTCGCCGTCGCGCGCCTGATGGATGCGTGGGCTCCCGAGGCCGAGGAAGCCGGTGCCGTGAACACCGTCGTGCGCGAGGGACGGCGGCTGATCGGGCATAACACCGACCTGCCGGCGCTCGTCGATGCGATCCGCGGCCTGCGTCCCGACGGCATCCGGAAGGCGGTGCTGCTCGGTGCGGGCGGCGCGTCGCGATCGGTCGTGCTTGCGCTGGAGGCATGCGGCGCGAAGGAGATCGCGGCCGTGACGCGCAGCGACGGCTCGTGGGATCGCCTCGAGAGCCTGCTGGCCGGCGCTGATCTCGTGGTCAACGCAACGCCGATCGGCATGAGCGACGAGCAGACACCGGTGCCTGCTGCCTGGCTGCGCCCTGGGCTCGCGGTCCTCGACCTTGTCTACCGCCCGAGCCCGACACGCCTGGTGCACGAGGCGCGAGGCGTCGGGGCGGACGCCGAAGCCGGCGCGGGCGTGCTGCTCGGCCAGGGGTGGCGCAGCCTGGAGCTCTGGCTGCATGAGGAGGCGCCGCTGGAAGCCATGCGCGCCGCCCTCCAGGTCGAGCTGGGGGACGACGCCGATGTCTGAGCTCGTCGTCCTGGTCGGGCTTTCGGGCAGCGGGAAGTCGACGGTCGGGCGCTGCCTGGCAGAGCGCCTGGATCGCCCGTTCATCGACCTGGACGTGTTGATCGAGGGTCGCACCGGCAGCACCCCAGCAGAGCTGATCGACCGGGAGGGTGAGTCGCACTTCCGCCAGCTGGAGGCGGAGGCGATCACGGAGGCCATCACGAGGCCCGGGACGATCCTGGCCACAGGAGGGGGCGCCGTCCTGGATCCGCTCAACCGCTGGACGCTCCGGGAGGCCGGAACGGTCGCCTGGCTGGATGCGGCCGATGACCTGTTGCTGTCGCGCGTTCGCGGCGATGCGGTCGTGCGACCGTTGCTGGGCGGGGATGCTGCCGCCTCGATGGCGCGGCTACGGCGCGAGCGGGAGCCGTTCTATCGGGCGGCGGACCTCCGGATTGATGCGTCCGCGAACGTGGAGAGCGTCACGCGCGCCCTGGCGGACGCGCTCTCGGGGCTCGGGGCGCTGACGGGTCGCCTGCTCTTCGACGCGGAGCTTCCTAGGGGACATCCGCTGGGTGCGCAGCACACCAGGGTCGTGTTCGGACGCGAGCTCGAGCCCGGGCCGCTTGCCGAGGTGATCGGCCATGCCTCGACCGGAGCGCCCCTGGTCGTGGCTGACGAACGCCTGGCCGCGGCCCTTCCCGAACTGCTCTCCGCGCTCCCCGGGGAGCGGCGCGTCCTGATCCGAGCCGGCGAGCGAGCCAAGCGGCTGCGCGTCGCAGAGCGACTCCTGGAGCACGCCGCGAGCGTCGGCATGGAGCGCGGCGACGCCTGGATCGCCGTCGGTGGCGGCACGATCGGGGACCTCGTCGGTACCGCCGCGGCGCTGTATCACCGGGGAGCGCCACTCGTCCACGTCCCCACCACGTGGTTGGCGCAGGCCGATTCCGCGCACGGCGGCAAGGTGGCCGTCGACCTGTCCGCGGCAAAGAACGCGGCCGGTGCGTTCTGGCCACCCGTTGCGGTCGTCTCGGACGTGGCCCACCTCCGGAGCCTGCCGCGGCCGCGCCTGCTCGACGGTATGGCGGAGTGCCTGAAGTCGGGGCTGATCGGCGATCCGGGGCTCTGGGAGCTGATCGAGACGCGCGGCCGGGCGGCGCTGGACACGGTGCGGCCCGATGAGGCGGCGCGCTACGCGATCGTCGAGCGCGCGGCGCGGCTGAAGCTTGCCGTCGTGGAGCGCGACCCGTACGAGCGCGGCGAACGGCGGACGCTGAACCTCGGACACACGCTGGGGCACGCGCTCGAGATCGAGAGCCGTTACCGGCTGCCGCATGGGCACGCGGTCGTCCTGGGTCTGCGGGCCGTGGCCGGCATCGGGCAGGGCCGTGGCGCAGACGCCGGTCTGGCGGACCGGATCGACACGCTCGTCTCCGCCCTTGGCTACCCGATGCGCCGCCGTTTCGACGCCGCGGCCGTTCGCACGGCATTGCTGCGCGACAAGAAGCGCCACGAGGGCCGGGGGCGCTGGATCCTGCCGATGGAGGTGGGCCGCGTCGTCGAGGTCGACGACGTGACGGATCGCGAGCTCAACGCCGCCCTCCGACGGATCGCGGCTCCGTCATGAAGATCCTGCTGCTCAACGGCCCCAACCTGGGGCGTCTCGGCCAGCGCCAGCCGGAGATCTACGGGACGACGACCCTCGACCAGGTGGTCGAAGCCGTCCGCGCCCACGCCGAGGCCAGGGGCTCGACGGTCGACGCCCTCCAGTCGAATCACGAGGGGGCCCTCATCGATCGACTGGAGCAGCGCAACTACGGCGGAGTCATCATCAACCCGGGAGCTCTCGCGCACACCAGCTATGCGCTCCACGACGCCATCGTCGGCGCGGAGCGGCCCGTCATCGAGGTCCACATCAGCGACATCCGCAAGCGAGAGCCGTGGCGGCACGTATCCGTCATCGAGCTCGTCGTTGCGGGCCAGGTCATCGGCAAGGGCTGGCAGGGCTACCTCGAGGCGCTCGATCTGCTGCTCGAGAAGGAGGGAGCCCCGTGATTGCCCCGGCCATGCCCCGCGAGGGAAGCGGCATCGTCGCGGTCGAGTGGAGCGCCGACACGCTCACCCCAGTCTCCGCCGCGCTGCGCCTGCGCGGCCAGCTGGCGTTCATCCTCGAGAGCGTCGAGGGCGGCGCACGCTACGGGCGCTATTCGTTCGTCGGTGTGCGTGGGAGGACTGTCGTCGTGGACGGGCCGGAGGCAGTGGTCTGGGATCCCGACTACGTCGAGCTCGAGCGCTTCACGACCGACGACCCGCTCGAGGCGCTGCGCCGGGTTCTTCCAGCCGGCACCCGGGATCCGGCGTTTCCATTCCCGCTGTCGGCGGGCGTCGGATACCTCGCGTACGAAACTGCCGCGCGCTGGGAGCGGCTGCCTGTCCCCGAGCCGAACCCGGTCGGACTGCCCGAGGCGGTGTTCCATGTGCCGGCGGTGGTGATCGCCTTCGATCACCTGGCGCAGACGGCGACGCTCGCGACGGTCGAGGACGAGGGCGCTCACGATCGATTGGACGACGTCGCCATGCGCCTGGCGACGCCGGCGGACGACGAACGGCCTGTGCGAATCCCGGGCGGCCGCGGACGACCACCGGCACCCGACGCCGATCCGCGATATGAGGCCGGCGTGGCGCAGCTCGTGCGCGAAATCCACGAGGGAGAAATGCTCCAGGCCGTCCTGGCGCGCCGGTTCACCGTGGCCTGCGCCGCGCCTGCGCTGACGGTCTACCGAGCACTGCGGCGGATCAACCCGTCGCCGCATCTCTTCGCGATCGACCTTGGGCCGGGTCGCTCGATTCTCGGCGCCTCGCCCGAGTTGCTGGTCAGGGTGCGCGACGGCGAAGTCGTGACGCGGCCGATCGCCGGAACGCGGCCACGTTCCGACGATCCGGTTCGCGACGTCGAGCTCGAGGCGGACCTGCGCGCAGACGAGAAGGAGCTGGCGGAGCACGCGATGCTCGTCGACCTGGCCCGCAATGATGTCGGGCGAATCGCCGAGATCGGCAGCGTGGAGTGGCCCCTGCTCTATGACGTGGAGCGGTACTCGCACGTCATGCATCTCGTCTCCGAGGTGCGCGGCCGCCTGGCGTCCGGGTACGACGCCTTCGACGCGGTGCGGGCCACCTTCCCCGCCGGGACGCTGAGCGGCGCCCAGAAAGTGCGCGCCATGGAATCCATCGCCGCGCTCGAAGGGGAGCAACGCGGACCATACGGCGGCGCCGTCGGGTTCTTCTCGCCGACCGACGTGGAGGCCGCCATCACGATTCGCAGCGTCGTGCTGCGCGACGGCGTGGCGTACGTCCACGCCGGCGCCGGGATCGTCGCCGACTCGGTGCCGGAGCGAGAGTCAGCCGAGGTGGCCGCAAAAGCCGGAGCGGTACTGGCCGCGCTGGCGGAGGCAGGGGCATGAACGGCAATGGCAATGGGGGGCGACCCGGCGCACGGAAGCGGGTCCTGCTGCTCGACAACTACGATTCGTTCACCTGGAACCTCTACCAACTGCTCGGGATCCTGGGCGCGTCGGTGGACGTGGTGCGCAACGATGCGATCACGGTGGACGCGATTGCCGCCTCGCCGCCGGACGCTGTGGTCATCTCCCCTGGCCCGTCGCGACCGGAGAAGGCGGGCATCTGCGTGGAGCTGGTCCAGCGCCTCGGTCGGACACTGCCCATGCTGGGCGTCTGCCTCGGCCACCAGGCGATGGGCCTCGCCTACGGCGGGGAGGTCATCCGGGTCGAACCGGTGCACGGGAAACGGTCCGCCGTCGAGCATGCGGGCGGTGGCTCCTTCGCCGGCCTCGCCTCCCCGTTCCAGGCTGGCAGGTACCACTCGCTGGCGGTGGCCCGCGGCTCACTGCCCGCGGAGCTGGAAGTGACGGCCTGGTCGGCCGACGGCCTGGTCATGGGTATGCGCCATCGGACACACCCGATCGAGGGCATCCAGTTCCACCCCGAATCGATCCTGACGGAGGCCGGACCGGCGCTGCTTTCAACCTGGCTCAGGTCCGTGCCTGCGTAGGTGACAACGGCTGCGAACAGGACCCAGGCGACTGACGTGCCGGGGGAGGCCATGACGACCTCGGCGGATCCCGTGAACGAAGCGCGCCGTGTCAGGTTCCTGGGCTACCTGAGCTTCGCGCTGCTCGGCTGGGCAGGGCTTTTGGTGCCATCCCTGATCCGCTCCGTCGAGCACGATTTCGGGCAGTCCGATGCCGGTCTGGGTGTCTTCTACTTCGTCGGCGCATCGTTCTATGCGATCGGCGGCCTCCTCTCCGGCCTCCTCACCGAGCGCCTCGGCAGGCGCGTGACGCTTCCCTTGGCCGCCGTCTCCATGAGCATTGGGCTGGCCGGATATGCGCTCGCCCCTTCATGGCCGGTGTTCCTGCTGGCGGCGGTGCCGATGAGCCTCGGTGGAGGCGGCATCGACGCAGGGGTGAACGGGCTCTTCCTGGATCTCCATCCCGGCAAGGGCAACGCCCTCAACATGCTCCACTTCTTCTTCAGCCTCGGCGCGCTTGTTGGGCCATTCGCGGTGGGCCTCCTCGTCGACAACGGTGTCGCGTGGCCGCTGGCGCCACTCGGCACAGCGGTTGTCGTGCTGGCGGTCGGCCGTTTCTGGATGACCGCGAAGGTTGCTCCCGGCAGGCATGCGCCCGGACAGGCCCGGGGTCCTCGGCTCGTGACCCCACGCCTTCTGACGATCCCGCTACTCATGCTGGCGATCGCCATCGGCTGTTACGTGGCCGCCGAGATCGGTACCTCGAACTGGCTCGTGCGCTTCTTCGCAGCCGCACCGTTGACGACGGCCACAGCGAGCCTCTCACTCTTCTGGGGCGGCCTCGCAGCGGGACGGCTGCTAGCGTCGCGACATGCGGATCGCTTCAGTCCGGTGCCCTTCGCCGTTGGCTGTGCGCTCGTGGCCGGAGTCGCCGCAGTGGCAGCGGTACTCGTCCCGAACGTGCCGGCGTCCATCGCACTGTTCGCGCTCGCCGGACTCGGCCAGGGCCCGATCTACCCGATGATCATGACCATCGGCGGGAACCTCCACCCCGGTCGAGCGGGCGCCGTCAGCGGCGTGTTGACCAGCTCCGCGGTCCTCGGCGGCCTGATCTACCCGCCGGTCATCGGCTTCATCTCGGTCACCGCGGGAATCGGTGCAGGACTATTCGGTACAGGGCTCCTTGCCCTCTGCTCTGCCGTGGCGCTCTTGGCCGCGAACGTCCTCCAGCGCCGACGCTTTCCCGATCTGACGCCATGACGACGCGCTGGCATTGGCGGCATCCCTGAAGGACCTGGGTACGCTGACCGGAGTCACGTGAACGGATCGCGAGCCTCAATGCCGTCGAACCGTCGGAAGTCTCGGTCGCGGGTCCAGATCGTGCGGACATCGTTCTGGTGCATGAGGGTAACGAGGTGGGCGTCGGGCACCAGGTTTCCGATTGGCGTCGCATCGGCTGCCACATCACGATATTGCAGCCAGAAGCCGTCCTGCTCGCCAGGACTCCGAACATGCGCGCGACTCAGCAGCTGCTCCATGTTGGCCAAAGCCTCGGAGGCCGTGAGTGGCCGCGCAAAGATGGACGGGTGCGTCGTGATGCGCAGGTAAGCCATCACGGTCGGCCAGAAAAAATAGACGATCTCAGGACCGCTGGCGAGGCGCTCGACAAACTCGCGGCCCTGGCGGTGCCACTGGCTCGTTTCGTCAGACGCGTAGAGCAGGACGTTGGCGTCGACCGTCGCGCTCACTCTTCGTCGAGAGCGCGACGAACTGCCTCCTTGTCCTCCAGGTCCACCCGTGCCTTCATTGGGCGCGTCGTCCACTCGAACGGTGTCGGCGACGTGGGCTCATCGTTGCTCATCGCTGCGGTGAGGAGCTCAGACACCAGGCGGCCGAGGGTCTTTCCCTCGCGACGCTGGCGACGCTTGAGATCCCGCAGCACACTCGGGTCGATGTCAATGGTCGTTCTCGGCATGATGCGTGATGCTGTCTCAAGACGCATCTGATGTCAAGCGGCCGGCGCGACGCGAGGCGAGACGGCCGGCCCGACCAGGGTCACGCGATGCCGAACCTCTCCTTGAGGTGTTCATCGAGCTTTGCCTAGCGATCATGGTCGATGGATCCAGTCGACGTCGCCTCACGACAAGCCACGCTCCACGATCTCGACTCGGTCCGTGGGGTAGTCACCCGTCCGATGCTGAACGAGGCTGATGACCTCGGGCATCCAGTCCTTGAGGGGACGGCGGACTGGAAGTCTCGCTGGGTCCGATGGACGCGACGGACCGGTCCAGTCTGCGACCTCGACGATCGGGTAGTTGTCGCGATCATCCCCAACGCGACCGACAACCCGGAGAAGGCCGAGTCGCCCGTCCGCAAGGCGACACTCGGCGCGGGCACGACTCTAGGCGGAAGCTGCTCCGATCCGCGGGCGAGACCCCAGCATCGTCTTGGAAGTGTTGACTTGAAGTCACATTGTGTCTCCGAGTGAACCCTCGGTCGGGCGTGCGGGGTGGCCGTCTGGGCCGCGCCCGAGGTGACGCATGAACCAGCACCGGCCGTCGAATCTGGCCGCCTCCGAGTGCGCGCCCGAGGGCAACCACGAACCCCAAGTCAGCTATCAGCTGGCGTCGCGGGGCTCCCTGCGCACGTACGATCATCCAACCTTGGACTATTGTGTCGCCGGCGAGCACAGGTCCGGGGGGATCGTCATCCAACGGGTACGGTGACGGGCTCCGTCAGGCCAGGAGCGCTCCTCTCGCTCCCCGCCGAATAGATTGCCCCGAGGAAGCGGCTGGGCACTCGTCCGATCAGACGAGTCTCCGCCAGGCCGGCGCTCGGGGCCATGCGCTGCCAAGTGGCGAACGAGATCGGGTGCGGAACCCACGGATTGCCATGATCGGCGTCGTACTCGACCAGCACGAAGCGGCCGCCCGGCCACAGATGTCCCAGGAGGGGCCGCAGCACGGGCTCCTTGTCGCGGACGAAGTGCAGGGAGTTGGCCATCAGGATGCCGTCGAGGGCCGGGAGCTCGAGCGCGCGGGTGAAGTCGGCCTCGAGGTACCGGACCTCCGTCGATGGAAAGCTCAGCGCCATCCGAACCCGTTGCTCCTTCAGGGCACGAGCATCCCGGTCGACCGACACGATCGAGCCGCGACCGGCGAGCACCTCCGCCAGGGCAAGGGTGAACGCGCCGGTGCCGGAGCCGAGATCGGCCCAGGTGCCCGGTCGTTCCTCGACGCCGGCCCGGATCAGCCCGACGTGATCGGCGTGATCCATGGGCGAATCATGAAGCGCTGGGCGTGCCACGGGCTTGTCCGTCGCCGGGTCGAGCGGTCATTCGCCGGCGAGTCGCCGTCGGCATGTCGTGCCATGCGAGCACGGTCTCGGGATCGATCCGGATGAGGCCGCCACCGTCCCAGGAGGCGGGCTTCGGAACGTAGTTCGGGTACTTCGCTGCGAAGGCCGTGGCCAGCTCGCCGCCGAGCTCTGCGTCGGGCCGGAATGGCGTCGCTCGGCCTCGCACGATCACGGCGTGCTCCATTCGACGAACGTCCCGCCACTCGGGGGCAGGCTATCGCTGGCGGGCGGGCTGTCGGGCCGTTCGCGGGGTGGCTCCTCGCTGAACGCACCGGACCCACCGGCCGACTCACGCCCCCTCCTCCTTCCCATTGCAAGCTCACGCCGGCCGCGCAGCGACCCAGACCTGCTCGGCACCGTACGCAGGCGGCGACGAATGAAAGTCCGAGAACTCGGCTTCGATCCTGAAGCCAGTGAGCTCGAGCAGATAGCGCAGCTCGTAGCGGTACGTCCACCGAAGCTCGAGGCGCTCGGTCTCGCGCCGAAGCGAGACGCCGGACTGGCTCAGTTCGACGAACTCCCACTCTTCTGCCATCACCTGGCGCAGGGGTCCGTCTCGCGTCCCACGACACTGATGTGGACATCGTTCCCGGACGCGGGATTCCGAACGACGCCGCGGTCCGCCCGAGGGATCGGGCCACCCGGACCCAGGTGGTCGAGCACAGGATCGAAAAGGTGGAATGCAAGGACCCCGCCGGGTCGCAGATGGCGGTGGATCGAGGCCAGGCACGATCTCTGCTGCGCCGGCTCCAGCAGTGCCTGAAAGCCGCGAAACGGGATGACGGCGAGCCCGAAGCCCGCGCCAACGTCAAATTCGGTCATGTCGGCCTCGATGAACCGAACCCGAGAGGCGACGACCTCACCCTCGGAAGCCAATTTCGCTCGAGCGACGGCCAGCATGCTTGGCGCGAGGTCAAGACTCACAGCGTCGAAACCGGCTCGGACCAGGGGCAGGGCGACACGGCCTGTTCCCCCGCCAACATCCAGCACCGGGCCACCAGTCCGGCCGGCCAGTGAAAGGTAGAAGTCGACGTCCCCGGAAAGCAGTCCCTGTTCAGCGTCGCTTGCGGTCCGGGCGTCGTACGTCTCCGAGTTGAGACCCGGGCGCTCGTAGAACGCAGGGACGTCAGCCCTGCTGTCCATCCGCCTCGATATGCTTCAACAATTGGTCCGCGACGATCAGGCGGTGGATCTGGTTGGTGCCTTCGTAGATCTGGGCGCCCTTGGCGTCGCGCATCATCCGCTCGACGGGAAACTCGCGGGAATAGCCGCTGCCGCCAAAGAGCTGCACGGCGTCGGTGGTGACGCTCATCGCCGCATCCGATGCGGTCCACTTCGCGAGTGACGACGCCTCCGCGATGTTCTCGCCGCGGTCCTTGGCCTCCGCGGCCGCCCGGGTGAGTGCCCGCGCCGCCGCCACCTTCTGGGCCATCTCGGCGAGCATGAAGCGCAGGCCCTGCTGTTCGGCCAGGACTCCGCCGAAGGCCTTCCGCTCGGTCAGATAACGAGCCGCAGCATCCAGCGCGGCCTGCGCCAGACCGGTGCACGCGGCCGCGATCGAGATGCGCCCCTCCCCCAGCGCCGAGAGGGCAATCCGGTAACCCTGCCCCTCCTCGCCGAGACGATTCGCGGCCGGCACCTCGGCTCCTTCGAAGATCAGCTCGGATGCGGTGTCGGAGCGGATGCCCATCTTGCGTTCCTTGCGCCCGAAGCGGAAACCGGGCGTCCCGGTTTCAACGAGAAAGGCGGTGATGCCCTTCGTGCCGGCCGAGGGGTCGACCGTCGAAAACACCAGGTAGTGCTCAGCCTCGATGGCGTTCGTGATCCAGATCTTGGTGCCCGTCAACCGGTACGCGGTTGGGCCGTCCGCGGGTCCCACGCGGTCTGCGCGCAGCCGGAGGGCGCCTGCATCGGAGCCTGCACCCGGTTCGGTCAGTGCGAACGCCCCGAGCTTGTCGCCGGCCAGCATGGGCGGCAGCCAGCGCGCCTTCTGTTCGTCGTTGCCCCACGTCACGACCGGGTACTGCGACAGGATGTGGACGCTCAGCGAGACCGCCATGGCCATGTCCGCATAGGCGATCTCCTCCATGACGAGCGTCCAAGCCCGGTACGAGAACCCTGCGCCGCCGACCGACTCGGGAAATGGGACGGCGGTCAGGCCAAGCGCGCCCATCTTCCGGAAGATCGAGCGGTCGTAGCGTTCCTCTTCATCACGTTGCGCAGCACCCGGCGCGATCTCCTTCGCGGCAAACTCGTGGGCCGTCTGCTGGAGCAGCCGCTCCTCGGGGGTCAAGCCACCGGGTGTCACGTGGACCGCTCGGTTGCGCGCGAGAACTGGGAGAACGCGCTCTCATCCGTCATGACACGTCCCATCTGGCGCGACTGGGAGCCCAGTGCCCCTTCGTCAGCGAGCCAGCGAGGACGGGGTCGAGGAATTGTGCCGCCAGTTGATGGCCACTGCTCATGTCAGGATCAAGCCCGATTCCACTCGCGAGTCTGCGGTAGGGAGTCCGCCAATCGTCCGGCGGCGGCGGCAAGGCTGCCGGCAACGCCTGCTGTGACCTTCGGACGAACGTGTCGAGGAGTGCCGCGGTCAGCTTTGTCGCGTCGATGAGCGACTCAGTTGCGATGAGCGCCAGGTCCACGAGGTCCTTGACGCGACTGCTCTGCCGCCCAGTGACGCCATAGTTCCGCGTGTACGCGTGGACCTTCTCGGCGATGTGCAGCTCAATCGGCAGCGTTCGGATCCTGACGGGTGGTATGTCCGCGAATGCGAGCAGGTCAGGTCCTTCGAGTTCATCGGGAGTCCAGGCTCCAGACGGTGGATCGAATCCGATATCGACGAGGACGTGCTCGAAGATGCGGCCTGCGAGCGAAGCGTCTGCCCGATAGCGGACGGCCGCGCCTTCCTCCATTTGGTCCAGAGCTCCCGTCCTCTCCACAGCGAAGACGAAGAAGTCATCGAGATCGGTGCTCTGGATGGCGATCATGGCCTCCGTTGCCTCCCCTTCGGCAACGGGACCGACAAGATCGAGATCCTTGGTGCTCCGGGCACGATCTCCCATTCGGTAATCGAGTGCGAGGCCGCCTTTGAGGATCCAGCGGCCTGACAGATCGGCAACGAGGCGCGCGAGAAGGCGGTCGAAGGTAACCTGCTTTCGGAGGCGTGCGATCGAACGGCCGGTCTCGCGGGTATGGAATTGAGTCTCGCCTCAAGGGCCTGCTGGAACGCCGGCGCCGTCGCATACCTCATGGCGCGACGAGGGCGCCTTCGATGACGGCCCGCGCCCTGCGGCTCGACTGCCTCGCGGCGGACTTTAGGACGGGCCGCGTGACCAGCCCACGGGTCATCGCTTGGCGAATCGCGAGCGCGACCTGATCCGATGACATGCCCGTCGCTGCCACATCAGCAATCGTCCGTGCAGGGGATGTGACGCGGATTGGTCCTCGTCGAACGATCTCCGTCGGACTCAGTGACTCCTTGACTGTGTGGGCGAGGACTCCGGGACTGGAACGGATGCCCCGATGACTCCGCGGGACGGTCACATGAATGACGTCTGGGATGACGTCAGAGAGGTCGAAGACATCGAGCGCGGATTCGTGCGAGATGATCGCCTCTGGGCCGAGCCTGAGCTGAGCCGCTACGAGCTCCTCGTGGGTCGACGACGGGAAGTCCCGCAGTCGATAGACCCCCCGGGAAACGCGACGCAGCAGCCCAGTCCCGGCATGGTGGCTGAGGAGGGACCAGCTGTAGCCGGCGCTCCGAGCCTGTCGGGCGGTGAAGTAGCCTGCCTGCTCGGAGGCAAGAGCCTGGAGTGTCGGGTAGTCAGGCTGCACGGCCGTATTGTCAGTCATTCCTCAAATGATACTTGAGGAACCAATGACATTCGTCTCTGCGACACGCTCAGCGGGCTCGGCCGGAGCCGGTCGCTACACAAGCCAGGTCTCCGTGTCGGCGGACCCATATACCTTCTCCAGATCGGTCGCCTCGTGCTGGAAAATCGGGTCGTCTCGAGCTGCGGCCCAGGCGCGCGCCTCCTCCGCATCATGCGGCCGCTCTCGTCCGTCGATCGCCACAGGCTCGTCAGTCATGCTCGGCATCGTAGGGCTGTCGGGTGACCTGTCAATCAGAGTGGCTGGTCCGATTGCCGCGCTTGAACGCGTCGCGGAGCAGCTCCGCGATTGTCCAGAGAAAGTTGGCTCGCTCGGCCCGGGTTCGCCGCGCCCCCAGTGTCATCCGCGCTACTCCCTCGGGTAGGTGTAGAAGCCGCGTCCTGTCTTCTGGCCGAGATTCCCGGCGGCGACCAGCTCCTGCAGCACCAGCGGGACCTCGAACTGGGAGCCGCCGAGACCCTCGTGCAGCACGTTCAGGATCGAGAGGCAGACGTCCAGGCCGATGAAGTCGGCGAGCTCGAGAGGCCCCATCGGGTGGTTGAGGCCGACCTTCGCGCCCGCGTCGATGTCCTCGGCCGTGCCGGTGCCCTCCTGGAAGAGGCGCATCGCCTCGGCCAGGTACGGCATCAGGACGCGGTTCACCAGGAACCCAGGCCGATCGGCGCTGACGATCACCTGCTTACCGAGCTCCGCGGCGATGGCCCGAACCTCGCTCGCGGTGCGGTCGCTCGTCTCCGGCCCGAGCACCAGCTCGACGAGCGGCATGACAGGCACCGGGCTGAAGAAATGCATCCCCACGACTCGCTTGCGGCGCGCCGGTTTCACGGATTCGGCCAGCCGAGCGATCGAGATCGAGCTGGTGTTGCTGGCGAGGATTGATCGAGCCGGCGCACCGGTGTCCAGCTGCTCGAACAGCTCGCGCTTGACGGATTCGTCTTCGAAGGCGGCCTCCACGGCCAGGTCGATCCCCTTCGCGCCCCTGGCGATCGATTCGGCGATCGAGATGCGCTCGAACGCCGCCCTCCCCTCTGACGCGCTCATACGGCCCTTGTCGACCGAACGTTGGAGGTTGCCGGCGATGCGCTGGACGCCGGCCTCGGTTCGGGAGCGGTCGGGCTCGTAGACACGCACGGTGTGTCCGGCCGTCGCCATCACCTGCGCGATGCTGTGGCCCATCAGGCCGACTCCGCATACCAGCACCGTTCGAGACATTGCGAGAGGGTATCGCAGCAGGTGTTCCCCGCCGCACCCAGTATCGGACGGCCAAGGTCGGCTAGCCTGCGGAATCGACGCTCAGCGACTCGAGCAGTCTGTCGGCTGCCGAGTACGGATCGAGCTCATGCGCGGCGATCGACCGCAGCGTCGCCTGGGTCGAGGCGGCGTGCTCCGGATCGCGCAGTCGCTCGCGAAGCCGCTCCGAGAGAATCCCGGCGAGCTGCGCCTCCGCCCGGGCCAGGCGCGCTGCATCCGCGGGCCCTTCGCCGCCGCCCTCCCCTTGAGCAGCGATTCGCGCCTGATGCCGACGATCCAGCGCCCCCAACAGGTCGGGCACACCTGCGCCGGTCAGGCCAGAGACGAGCATGACCTCTGGCCGCTTGGGTCGTGGCCGGTCGCCCATGGCGCGGTCGTGCTGCGCGCCGACGGTCAGCATCGCCCGCAGGTGCGAGGCGGCTCGATCGGCGCCGGGTCGGTCCCCCTTGTTGACAGCCACGATGTCGGCGACCTCCAGCAGGCCGGCCTTGATAGCCTGCACCTCGTCGCCCATCTCCGGCGCCTGGACCACGAGCGTCGTGTCCGCGATGGCCGCCACCTCTACCTCGCTCTGGCCGGTGCCGACGGTCTCGAGGAACACCAGCGGAAAGCCGCAGGCGTCGAACACCGAGGCGGCGGCGACCGTCGCAGTGGCAAGCCCGCCGACGTGGCCGCGCGCTGCCATCGAGCGGATGAAGACATCGGCGTCGCCGGAGTGTTGCTGCATCCGCACCCGGTCGCCCAGGATCGCGCCGCCGGTGATCGGACTGGATGGGTCCACGGCGATCACCGCCACGGGGCGACCACTGCGCCGTGCTTCTGCGACCAGCGCTGCCACGAGCGTGCTCTTGCCGGCACCCGGCGCCCCGGTGATCCCGACGAGATGCGCGCCGCCGGCCAGCGGATAGAGGATCCGGAGGGCGGCCTCAGCGGCGACGGTCCGGTTCTCGACCTCCGTGAGGAGCCGCGCCAGCGCTTGCCGGCTGCCCCCGCGCGCCGTCTCCGCCAAGGACCGGCCGCGCTCGACCGAGGTCGTCGTTCGTGCGCTCGACCCGGTCAGCGTGCCGCTCGACCCGCTCGTCCCGGAGGTCTCGGTCACCCTTCCCGCGGCCGGACGTTGGCGCGGAAGTAGTCGGCGACCTGGCGGATCGTCGTTCCCGGTCCGAAGACCGCGCTGACCCCGTGCTCCTTCAGGGCGGGAATGTCGTCGTCCGGGATGATCCCGCCGGCCGTCACGAGGATGTCGGTCAGACCCTGCTCCCTGAGGCCGGCCGTGATGCGGGGCAGAAGGGTCATGTGCGCGCCGGACAGGATCGAGAGGCCCACCACGTCGACGTCTTCCTGGAGCGCCGCGGAGACGACCATCTCGGGTGTCTGCCTCAGGCCGGTGTAGACGACCTCGAACCCCTCGTCGCGCAGGCCGCGGGCGAGCACCTTGGCCCCTCGATCGTGGCCGTCGAGGCCGGGCTTGGCGATGAGTACTTTGATGGGGCGGTCAGGCATGCCGCCGATGATACGGTCCCGCTGTCAGCGCGCGGGCGATGAGGCCCTGCTGGTCGACTCATCGGTGCCGTCCCTAGCCGTTTTTGCAGAATGAATGAAGTTTTGGACCCGCCCTGGACCTTACCCAGCGCCGGCTCGGCCAAAGTCCCCACCTATCCTCGTTTCATTCCACAACCCATTCCGCAAACCATCCTGTCAAGGCTCCGGCGCGCCGGGTTCCACGGATGACGGCGCTCCCTGCGACGCCATGAGGTAGGCGCCCAAGCCCATCACCCAGGCCACCACCGGATAGGCCACGAGCCGCTCCGCACCGCCGAACCCCAGCGCGCCGGATCCGAGCACGATGCCTCCGACCAGCACGGCCAGGGAAAACGCGCCGAGCGCGACGGAGAAGAAGCGGAACGGCGCGCGGAGCACCCGCGCATCGACGATCGCCACGACCGCGCCGGACACGAACGTCGAGTACGCCGCCGTCGTGTGGATGGCGTTGATCGAGCCCGCCGGAACGAGGGCGATCAACACAGTCGTGATGCCGGGTACCAGGTTGAGCGCGAACCACTTCCACCCGGCGCCGCGCCAGACGAGCACGACGGCCGCCAGCCACGTGGCTCCCAGCAGGAACAACGAAGGATCCCACGCGAACCCCGTGGGGCTGCCGATCTGACCGAGGTCGCTGAGCGCGTCCGTGTGCACGCTGAACCCCGGGTTGGTCGCCTCCGCGAAAACGGTCACCAGCCAGAACTGGGCACCGCCGAAGAAGTAAAGAGCGCCAGCGAGCCTGCTTCGCGAGCCTGTCGTGGGCAGCACGCGCGTCAGGGCGCCCCGGGAGCCGGCCTTGAGAGGTGCGAGAAGAACTCGGCGCGCGTCTTGTCGTTCGAGCGGAAAAGCCCCAACACCGCGCTCGTGGTCATGATCGTGCCGGGCTTGCGCACGCCGCGCATGACCGCGCACAGGTGGGTCGCCTCGATCACCACGCCAACCCCCTTGGGGTTGAGCTGTGTCATCAGGAAGTCGGCGACCTGCTGGGTAAGTCGCTCTTGGACCTGGAGCCGCCTGGCGTACATCTCGACGATGCGCGGAATCTTCGAGAGGCCGATGACCCGTCCGCGCGGAATGTAGGCGACCGCCGCGTT
Source organism: Candidatus Limnocylindrales bacterium (assembly GCA_038253685.1). Taxonomy (GTDB): domain Bacteria; phylum Chloroflexota; class Limnocylindria; order Limnocylindrales; family CSP1-4; genus JAFMJV01. Next base: position 31,247 of record JBBSGX010000007.1, read on the forward strand.
CCCGAAGAAGGGCAGTAGATGGTGCTCGCAGAGCGAGTAGAAGGGGATGTCCTTGACGACGACCATCTCGCTGTAGTCGACGTCGAAGACCGCCCCATTCACCAGGCGCTCCGGGTCGACGTGGTACCCGGCGGTCAGCTCGGTGTACATGCGATGCACCCGCGCCGGCGTCCCGAGCAGCCCCTGGCGATCGGGATCCTCTCCGATCTCGACCAGGATCTTGCGCACGGCCGACTCGACGCTGCCGTCATCCGGAGCCTCGGGTTCGCCATGGCGGGACTCGCGCCCATCGATGTCGGCGCCGAGCGCGCGCCCTTCGCCCATCTCGCGCTCGATCTCATCGACCAGGTCGCGGATGTGGTCGGGCAGGTTGGAGGTATCGGGCCGATCGGTCATGGCATGGAGCCTGCGCTAGCCAGGTGGCGCCGGAGCATCTCCATCGTCGTCGGAGCCGCCGAAGTTCCGCGTCGCTGCGTGCCTCGCCTCCCTCACCCAGCCCCCGAGCGTCGCGCCGAGACCGGGCAGCACCTTGGGTCCGCGGATGTAGAGGACCACCCCGAGGATGATCAGCAACACGATCAGGAGGTCCGGCACGTGCGCATCCTACGCCAGCCGAGTCTCCGCACGATCTAGCATGGCGGCGATGCCAGACGGACCGAGCCTCCAGGAGCGCTTCGCGCCGGACAGCATCTGCTTCGGCTGCGGCCCGGCGAATCCCGACGGGCTGCACATCCGGTCGTGGCGCGAGACGCACGAGACGGTCGCCGACTGGATGCCCTCGCCCCAGCACCGGGCCTTCCCCGGTGTCCTGAACGGCGGCATCATCGGCACGCTGATGGACTGCCACAGCAACTGGACCGCGGCGGAGCACCTGATGCGCAGCCGAGGCCTCGACCGCCCACCAACCACGGTTACTGCCGATTTCCACGTCAAGCTAAGGCGACCGACACCGGCCGACCGACCAGTCCACCTGCGGGCTCGGGTGGTCGAGTCCAGCGACGATCGGGCCACGGTCGAAGCCGAGCTGTCCTCCGGAGGCGCCATCACGGCGACCTGCCGAGCGAGCTTCGTCGCGGTTGGCCCGGGGCACCCTGCCTACAACCGCTGGTAAAACGAACCCCGCACATACGATGTCGGGGGACATATTCCGGGCGAAAGGCCTGCCGCCAGCCGGAGGTACGTGACGCTTGGGGCTCGCTGCGTGCTCGTGAGCATTCGCGGAGCATTGAGATGTCCTCACCCTGCTGAAGCAGCTAACAGGATCGCAATCTCCGCCGCGACCGCCCGCGGGCGGTACCGCATCAGGTTGTGTCCCGCCCCGATGGCTCGGACGATCCGCTCCGGTGGCTGGCCGGCGGCTCGACGAGCGCGGGCAACGTCCTCGACGGCGAGCGTGCGCTCCCGGGTCGTCTCGTCGTCGGCTGCGCCGGACTCGGCGATCACGATCGTCAGCGGGGCCGCAACCTGGGCCAGCGTCCCCAGCGGGTCGTAGGCGAACATCGCGTCGACCACGCCCTTGATCGCCGCGGCTCGGCTGACCAGCGCCACGTGCCCGGCGTGCTTCACATCGACCTGCGAGCGCGCGGCCCGTTCCTGGTCCGCGTCCCACGACTCCGGGTCGAACTCGCGCCGGTCGGCGAGGAAGGCTGACAGGGACGCGAGCATCTCCGGCGGCTCTGCGAGACCCGCGACGAACTCGGTCGGTGACATGCCCGTCGCCTGCGGCACGTTCTCGAAGCCCCCGTCGAGTAGCAGGACGCCCGCGATGCTGCCCGGCTGCACGACCGCCATCGTGGCGGCCACCAGCGCGCCGAAGCCGTGCCCCGCGACCACGACGCGCGGCCCGTTGACCGCTTCTCCCCATCGATTGGCCGCGGCGACCGTGAGCGCGTCCCAGGCCAGCGACTCCAGATCGTATCCGCTCCTGGCAGCGTCCGAAAGCCCGTGGCCGCGCATGTCCGGCGCGACCGCGCGCGCGCCGCGAGCCAGCCGCCGCGCCACCGGACTCCAGCTCCACGCGGTCTGCGCGATCCCGTGCAACAGCAGGAGAGGTGAGCCCGAGCCGGATGCGTCGGCCGCCGTCCAGTCGAGATAGTGGACGCGATCGCCCGTCTCGAGCTGCACGACCATGGCCTCCGGTTCGGCGTCAGGGTCCGCGTCGGGGGCTACGATCGTCAGCTCGTCGCCGGGGCCATAAGCCGCCCGAAAGGGGTCGCCTGGGTCGTCGGGCGTCACGTGGCTAGGATAGGGAGCCCATGCCCATCCGCCGCCGCGGTGCACTGTCCCGCCGCCATCCGAACCGCCGCGTCCCCCTGCCCGATCACGCCGGCCCGGGGCATGAGCCGTTCGAGCGGCTGGTCGAACACGCCCTGGATGGGCTCGCGCCGGCCTTTCAGCAGCTGCTGGAGAACGTGGCGATCGTCGTGGAGGACGAGCCCAACCCCGAAGGGA
>JBBSGX010000008.1:0-33263 GCA_038253685.1 Candidatus Limnocylindrales bacterium
GCAAGAGGTCCGGGATGAGCTTGGGCCGCGCCCGAAGGCGGCGGCGGGCTCAACCGGCGGGCAGCACTGCCGTGAAACGCGCGCCCCCGGCTGGACGATTCTCGGCGCGGATGGTGCCGCCATGGCGCTCAACGATCCAGGCGGCGATGGCGAGGCCGAGGCCGCTGCCGCCTTCAGGAGCATCGGCTGCGCGCCAGAACCGATCGAAGACGTGTGGCAGGTCGTCCGGGCGAATGCCGGGCCCGTCGTCGTCGACCACGAGGGTCGCCTGGCCGCCGGCCTCCTTGACATGGATCGTGACCCACCCGCCGTTCGGGGAGTGACGGACCGCGTTGTCCACGAGGATCCCCGCGAGCTGGCGCAGCCGCGACGAATCGCCTTTCACCGGCGCCGGTTCCGCGTCGAGGGCGAGCCGGACACCCTTGCCCTGGGCGATGGGGCTGAAGGCCTCGAGGGCGTCGGCGGCTTCGTCGGCCAGATCGGCAGCCCCGATCTCCAGCTCGAGGGCGTCCGAGTCGGTGCGTGCGAGGAGCAGCAGCTGCTCGACGAGCGACGTCATGCGGCCCACCTCGCTCTCGATGTCGCCGAACGCATCGGCGCGGGTCGCGGGGTCGCCGCGTTCGGAGCGCAGCAGCTCGACGTTGCCGCGAATCACCGTCAGCGGAGTGCGCAGCTCGTGGCTGGCGTCGGCGGCGAAGTCGCGCTGGCGTCGCAGGGATTCGCGGATGGGCACCAGCGCACGCCCGGAATAGATCCAGCCGAGTCCCGCCGCGGCCAGCAGGACGAGGAGGCCACCGATGGCGAGCACGAAGACGGTCACCTGGAGGGTCCGAACCTCGTTGGTCCGGTCTTCGGCAACCTGGACCACGATGGTCTGGTCGTTCACGACGACCGGGGTGGAAAGCACACGCACCGGCACGCCCGACCATACCGTTTCGGTCGTGCCTGCCTGGCCGGCGCGGGCGGTCACGAGTGCCTTCGCGTCGAACACGCGTGGATCGGCTGGATCGGCATCCGGGGCGATGATCCCGAGGCCGGTTCCCGACTCCGATCCGCCGAACAGGAAGCCCGGTGCGCCCGGACCGTCGGCGATGCCATACGGTCCGCCCGGCGGGCTGTCGAATGGGCGGCCGCCAAAGATGCGGACTGCTGCCGTGAGACCCGCCTCTGAACGGCGCTCGAGTCGGCCGACCGACGTGTCGGTCAGCTGACGGGCAATCGCGGCGTAGAGCGCGCCGCCGAGGACAAGAAGCACCAGCAGTGTGCTGCCGGCGCTCCAGAGCACGAGTTGCCGGCGAGTACGCCGAAGCAGTCGCGTTTCCGGTCCCGATCGAGACTGGGGCCGCAATACGGAATGCTCAGACGGTGCCGCGGTCCTGGCGAGAGGCTGTTCCGGAGGCCCGGGGACGAACCCGTCACCGGTCACGAATCGTTGGCCTCGCTGATCATCCGGTAGCCCACGCCGCGGACCGTCTGGATACAGTCGCCGGCCCGCGTCCCCAGCTTGCGGCGCAGGAACGACACGTAGGCGTCGACGCTGTTGGGTGTCACCGCGACACCCACGGGCCAGGCATGATCGAGGAGCTGGTCGCGCGTCAGCACCTGGTCAGGATGCCGCATCAGGCACTCCAGCAGCGCGAACTCACGCTGGCTGAGGTCCACGCGACGTCCCGAGACGGTGACGAGACGGCGCACATCGTCGAGCTCGACGGGGCCGACGCGCAGCACCGTGGCGCGACGCTGCAGCCCGCTGACGCCGCGCCGAATCAGCGCCCGAAGCCTGGCCGAGAGCTCCTCGTACGCGAACGGCTTGACGAGGTAGTCGTCCGCTCCCGCGTCGAGGCCCGCCACGCGATCGCGCACTGCGTCACGCGCCGTCAACATCAGAATGGGAACGGCCGAGCCGCTGCTGCGGATCCGGCGCGCGAGCTCGAGGCCGTTCAGGTCGGGCAAGCCGATGTCAAGCACGATCGCGTCGAGACCGCTCATGCCTTCGGCAAGCTCCAGCCCGCCATGGCCGGTACCGGCGACCTCAACCACATGGCGATCCTCGCTGAGCAACCGAGTGAGCATGCGGGCGAGACGGGCGTCATCCTCGACGACGAGCAGGTGCATGGTGAAAAGAGTTCTCCGTGATGGCGCGGAAATCCGGCGCCGGTCCACAGGACGCCATGGAACGTTCTAGCATCAGTTCGTGAAAGCTTCCTGAAGGGCGACCCCGGCCCTACTGCGTCGATTTCTCTCGAAGCTCGGCCTTGTAGGCCGCCTTCCCAGCGCGATAGGTCGCCAGCGCCTCGGGCGAATCGACGTCGCCGAGGGTCGGGAACTTCGGCGCGAGGTCCTCCCAGCCCTCCGGTCGGACGCCAAACCGGCGAGCCAGGATGGACAGCAGGTTGGCTGCCTTCATTGCGCCGATTCCGGGGAGGGTCAGCAGGCGCCGCTCGAGGTCCTTCGCATCCTTCGCCTCGGTCCAGACGCGACGTGGGTCGTTGCCGTACTGGGTGGCAATGGCCGCGGCAAGCTGCTGGACTCGCCGTGCCATGTTCCCGGGAAAGCGGTGGATGGCAGGGCGCTCGCGGAAAGCCGCCTCGAGTTTCGAGGGGTCCGTCGCAGCGATCTTCGCGGCATCGAGCGTACCCAGTCGCTTGTTCAGCTCGAGGGGCCCGCTGAAGGCCTTCTGGACGCTCACCTGCTGGTCGAGCACCATGCCGATCAGGAGCGCCATCGGGTCGATGGCGAGGAGCCTGTTGGCTTCGTCATCGTCGGTGAAATAGATCCGTTCAGGGTTCGTGGTTGCTGGCATGGACGGATGGTATTCCGGAGGAGGGCCAGAGCGTGTCCGAGGGCGTCGGGGCGCCGCGGAGCAGCGTGCTAGAGAACGCGAGGCTTGCGGCGTACGTGCCCGGTTGAGGCCCGGGACGAATGAGGGGCTCGCGCCGGGTATGTGCCCGCGCCAGGGACATGCCCCGAACTTCAGTAGCCGCGCACGGGCCGCCTGAGCGAGCCCACGGCCGACGGGGGATAGTACAGGGCAAACCGGATGGGTCTTGCCGCACAGCCACAACATGTAGTACCGTTTGCCCTTGCCTCTCCACTACATGTTGGAGTGATCGGGAGGGTCGAGGTGTTCCGAGTTCCGCGGCGAACCACCGCTCCGTCGGTCGTCGCGCCTCCCGACCGACCCACCTGGCACGGCACCCTCACGGCACGACCTGAGCCCGGGTCATCGCATGCCCCCCAAGCCGCCATCGGCGTCGCGGCATCGGATCGTCTGCGGGTAGCGCCGTGGGAGAGCATTCCCGCTCCGTGGGGCGAGCCCGACAACCCGGTGCCGTACGTGGTCATCACCACGCACCCCTGGCCGGAGGAGTGGTGGCGCCCGAACGTAGTTCCCGTACGGCGCGAGGCAGAGCCTGGCGCCGATCTGTCGGAGTCGCGCCTGGCCGCCGCCGGTCGGGTCACAGCCATCAGGGCCGTTGGTCGCGTCACAGCAACCGGGGCCCTCGAACGCATCACGGCGGCCCGGCTGAACGGCGCCGGGCCCAGCGGCGCCGGGTCCAACGGCGCCGAAACAGGCGGCTCTCGCCCGCGAACGGCCTCCGCCCAGAACGGCCCCTCGCGGATCGGCTTCGTCCCGGTCGTTCGTGGCGGAGCCACGCCGCCCGCCCACGACGATTCCTTGCCCGTAGCCACCCCCCTCCGGGATGACCGAGCCAGCCGTCGTGAGGGCCGCATCGAGTCAGTCGCCGAGGTTCGTGCGCGGCGCGAGCTCGAGCGCGAGCGGCTGGCCGAGGCGCGGGCTCGCCGGAGAGGAATGCTGACCCGTCTCGCGATCTTCGCGGCAGGTCTCGTGATCTCGCTGATCGCCGTCGAGACAGCCGCCCGCCGTCGCTCTTGAGCGACCCGTCAGCCCTTCTCTCCACGTTACGAGGCCTTCCCGGGGGCCGCCCCGAGGACGAATCCACCGATTCGTCAGGGTTGCTGTAGACTTCTGTCTAGTTCTGTACAGAGCGCGCAGGGATGAGTATCAACTCCAGCTCCCGCGCCGCGCCAGGACGCGAGCCCTCGCTCCGGCCCCGTAACCCGTCGTCGAGCGAGACCAATGATCAAATGGTGACCGCCGATCGTGCAGGTCGCCGGAAAGAATCGAGAATGTTGTCCCGTTCCCCGAACACCCTTACCCATCTGAGCCGGCGGGCCCATGCCCAGCGCCGGCTGCGCCGCAGCGCCGTCTCCCGCCAGGTCCTGTGCAGCACCAACGGCTGCCCCACCTTCATGGAGATGGACGCGATCGGCCACACCGCCCGCTGCCCCATCTGCGGCAGCGTTCGGCGCATCAGCCCCGCCCCTCGACCCAACTGACCCAACCGCGCGGCCCGACCTGGGCCGTGCCCGAGCGCGGAGCCGACTCACCCATCGCCGCGCCACCCGATCCCAGCCGAGGCCACCGTCCAGACTGACCTACACCCCTCCGGATTCGCACGTCCCCGTGCCCGTTCCCCGAAGATTTGGCAGCATTGCGGCATGAGTCCCAGGTATCGCGACGCCGATGGCAGGTGGCTCGTTGGGCCAACCCATGAAAGCCTCATCGAGCGCGTCATTCGTGAGGCGCACGAGCGCGGCGACTTCGACGACCTGCCCCGTCACGGCAAGCCCATCCCGCTCGAGGACAACCCCTACGCGGGTGACATGGCCCTCGCCTACACCATGCTGAAGAACGCGGCCGTCGCTCCCCCCTGGATCGAGGCGGACAAGGACGCGCGCCGCCTCACCGATGACCGCGACCAACTCATGGAACGCGCCACGCGCGCCACAGCGTTGGCGCGCGGCACGTACCAGCGTGAGCTGCAACGCATCGTGGCGGCACACAACGCTGCCGTGGAACGTGTCAACGCGGCCGCCCCGACGACCCGGCAGCACCGCCGGCGCATGGTCTTCTCGGACGAGCTCGCCGCGCTCGAGCGTGCATGGTCGCCGGCCCGGCAAGGCCAACCGCGTGCCGGATAGCAAGTCCGCTGACCGGGCGATCGGCGAGGAACTCGCCGACTGGGGCACAGTCCTCCTGCTCGAGACGCAGGGCCGCAGCACGGGCGCGCCGCTCAACGTCGCTGTCGGCTACATCGAGGAGCCCGACGGGGTCCTGCTCGTGGCCGCAAACAATGAGAACAGCCACTGGGCACGAAATCTGCTCGCCATGCCGGCCTGCCGGGCCACCCGCGAAGGACGCGCTGACGCATATCTCGCAGAACGGCTCGAGGGCGAACCCCGAAACGCCGCGATCGTCGCGCTGATCCTGCGCTACGGCACTCCAGCCGAACGACTTGGTGCCGGACCCGTCTTCCGGCTCGTCCCCGTGCCCGGCCCGAACGGCGGCGCGGTGTAGACTCGGATCAGAAACACGTTCTTCGGCGCCTCTCGGCCGGCGCCCGCGCGAACCGTGCGCGCTCCACATTTCCGAACCGACGACCCTGCACCGAGCCCCAGGAGGGGTGGGCCGTCAGTGGAGACCACATGACATTCGACTCCCTCGGGCTGGGTCCCGAGATCCTCCGTGCAGCGCGCGAGCGGGGCTACCTGGAACCCACACCGGTCCAGATCCAGGGCATCCCCCACGTGCTGGCCGGTCGTGACCTCATGGCGCGCGCCCAGACCGGCACCGGCAAGACGGCCGCATTCGTGCTGCCGATCCTGGAGCGCCTCAAGGCCCAGGCAAACACCAGCTTCTCGCCGGCCCGCCACCCGGTTCGCGCCCTGATCGTGACGCCGACCCGGGAGCTGGCCGTGCAGGTGCAGGAGAGCGTCCGCGCCTACGGCCGCCACGTACCCCTGCGAAGTGCCGTGATCTACGGCGGCGTGCCGATGCCCCCGCAGCAGAAAGCCCTCCTGGGAGGCATCGAGATCCTGGTTGCAACGCCCGGACGCCTCATGGACCACGCCGGCAGCCGAACCGTGAACCTCAGCCAGGTCGAGATCCTCGTCCTCGACGAGGCAGACCGCATGCTCGACATGGGCTTCATCGACGACATCCGCAAAATCATCGCGATGCTGCCGCCCAAGCGGCAGAACCTCATGTTCTCGGCCACCTTCTCGACCGAGATCCGGCGACTGGCGCAGGGCATCCTCAACGACCCGGCGCAGGTGGACGTGGCCCCGACGGTCTCGGCTGCCGAATCGGTCAACCAGATCGTCTACCTCGTCGACAAGGATCGCAAGCGCGAACTGCTCGCCTACCTCGTGCGCAAGCGCGACCTGCGCCAGGTGCTGGTCTTCTGCCGCACCAAACACATGGCCGCGAGGCTGGCGTCCCAGCTGGACCGCGACGGTGTCGAGGCGACAGCGATCCACGGCGATCGAACCCAGCCCGAGCGCGAACGCGCGCTGGAGGCCTTCAAGAGCGGCGAGGTGCGGGTGCTCGTGGCCACCGACGTGGCAGCTCGAGGCCTGGACATCGAGGCGCTTCCGCAGGTGGTCAACTTCGAGCTGCCGATGCATGCCCAGGACTACGTGCATCGCATCGGGCGTACCGGCCGTGCCGGCATGCAGGGTCATGCCATCTCGCTCGTCTGCTTCGAGGAAGAAGAGGAGCTGAAGGCGATCAACCGCCTCCTGAAGCGCGACCTTCCGCTTCGGATCATCGACGGCTTCGAGCCCGAGCCCAACTCACGACCAACGCGACCGAGCCCTCACAGCTCGAACGCTCGATCGGGGACGGGGACGGGCCCGCGGCGTCCGCGATCGGCGGCACCGAGAAGCCGAGAGGCGAGCATCGCCGCAGGCTGACGCCTGCGAGGGTCCGCGGCCGGTTCCTCGTCAGCCCGGAGGCGACGACCCTTGGTCGGCGGACTCCGCGTAGGCCCGGACCCGAATCGCCCGCGCCAGGTCGTCGATCTCCTCGCTGAGCTGCCGCGCCAGCGTGGTTTCGGCGGGATTCAGCTCCGCGAGGAGCTGCCTGGCGCGTTCCAGCATCTCCGGGTCTGCCCAGCGATCCTGGAAGAGGTTGAGCAGATAGGACCGCGCGAACGGGTAATCGTGGGTCGCAAAGATGCCGCGCAGCTCCTGGAAGAAAGGCTCGCGATAGGGCACCAGCAGGTCGCGCTGAGAGGGCCACACGAAGCCCTGCATCGCCGCGCGCGTCAGGTGGTAGGAGCCATAGCCTTCGGCGTTGATCCTGCGCCAGGTCTCGGCCTTCGAGTCGACCGTCGGTCGCGCTGCTGCGGCCTTGATGACGGCCCGCACGCCACGGTCCGAGCGGTCCCTCTCCCGTTCCGCGGCGACGAGCTCTTCCGCATCCTCGACCCCATATGCCGCCGCCTTCATGGCCAGGCTCCAGCGCATGTCCTGGTCGACCACGAAGCCGTCGATGACTTCGCGTCCGTCCGCGAGCGCTCGCAGGGGCTCGAGATCGGCGGGGGTGGCGGCAGCCATGATCGCGGCGCGCATCCATACGATCCGGGCATCGGATGAACGCGACTTGCGCAGGGTCGCGAGGGCAGTTTCCAGGACCACGCGCGACTCGCTGATCCGTCGCGCGCCGGGTACGTAGTCGGCCAGGCAGCGCCCGACGCGGATCAGCACCGCATCGACGAGCTCCAGGTCGGTCTCATCGGGCAGGATGCGCCGGCAGATCTCGAGGAAGTCCGTCGACCGGAGACGGGCGTCACGGACCATGTCCCACAGCGACGTCCACAGCAGCTGCCGGAGCAACGGGTCTCCGAGCTCGGCCAGGCGCTCGCGAGTGAAGGCCAGCGACGTCTCGCCAAGCAGCTCCCGCGCGTAGTCGTGATCCCCGTGGTTGGCGAAGACGAGCACGGGTGCGGGGCGGCCCCTGGCCTCGTCCACGCTCATCTGCGGACCGTCGATCCTGACCGACAGTGCGTCGATGTCCAGGCTGCCGTCCCGTTCGGTGACGAGCGCGATACGCATGGCATGCGGGCGCAGCGTGGGGAACGCGGCTGGCGCCGTCTGCAGGAGCGAAAGGTCGGCGATGCGTCCGTCTGCGATCGTCACCTCGGCCGCAATGGTGTTGACGGACGCGGTCTCGAGCCAGAGCGCAGACCAGCGACCGAGATCCGTGCCGCTCCCCTCCTCCAGCGCCGCCATGAAGTCGGCCAGTGACGCGGTGCCCCACGCGTAGTGGCGGAAATAGGCGCGGATGCCTTCGCGAAAGCCGTCCCAGCCGATGGTGGCAACGAGCTGCTTGAGGACCGAGGCGCCCTTGCCATAGGTGATGTCGTCGAAGTTGAGGACCGCCGTCTCCGTGTCAGTCGCATCGGCGGAGATCGGATGCGTGGTCACCAGCTCGTCAGCGTGGTATGCGCCGAGCTTGACCGAGCTGTTGAAGGTCTTCCAGGCGCCGGTGAAGCGCGTGGCCTCCGTCAGGGCAAGGAACGAAACGTAGGTGGCAAAGCTCTCGTTGAGCCAGAGGTCATCCCACCAGCGCATCGTCACGAGATTGCCGAACCACATGTGTGCCAGCTCGTGCAACACCACCTCCGCGCGCTCGAGCCGCTGCGTCTCGGTGGGCGGGTCGCGAAACAGGAAGCTGTCGTGGAACGTGACGGCGCCAACGTTCTCCATGGCCCCGATGTTGAATTCGGGCATGAACAGCTGGTCGTACTTGGTGAAGGCATAGGGCTGGTCGAAGAGGTCCGCGAAATAGTCGAAGCCCTGACGCGTGATCTCGAACAGCTCATCGGCACCCTGCTCCAGCTGCCGTGCGAGCGAACGACGACCGAAGAGCCCGAGCGGGATGCCCTTGTGCTCGGTGCGAACGACCTCGTACGGCCCCGCGACCAGCGGCAGCAGGTAGGTGCTGAAGCGCTGCGTGGTCTCGAACTCATGCCGCCGTCGCCCGCCCGCGGCACGCTCCACGGATTGGGGTCTCGCCGCTGAGATGATTTCCCACTCGCCCGGCGCCGTCACGCTCAGCCTGTACGTCGCTTTGAGGTCCGGCTGGTCGAAGCAGGGGAAGAGGCGGTGCGCGGCGAACGGCTGGAAGTTCGAGTAGACGTACGCCTCACCGTCCTCGGGATCGACGAAGCGGTGAAAACCGTCCCCGGTGTCGTCGAAACGACTCTCGTAGGCGAGGCTCACCGACATGTGTGCCTGGAGGACGCTCGGGTCGAGCCACAGGCGGTTGTCACGCACGTCCGGTGCGATCGACTGCCCGTTGACCGTCAGCACAGCGATGTTGCCGCCCTTGAAGTCGAGGAAGAGGGGCTCGCTGACGCCCTCGAGATCGAAGGTCAGGCCCGTCGTGGCTGCGAATGTATCGCGGTCGGCGTGGAGATCCACGTCGATCTCGTAGGCGGCGTTGCGCACACGCTCGGCACGCGCACGCGCCTCTTCCCGCGTGAGCAGGTCGCGCGCGGGCGTTGGACTGGGAATGGCGGTGAGTTGGGCCACGGAGAACCTCGCCTGGTGCCATGGCCGCGCCCCGAGACGCCATGGGTCGAGCGGCGAGTCTAGCGATTCGAGAACACCCCCGCCATCAGCGGATCGGCGTATCCAGCGCGCCACGGACTTTGGTGGGGATGTGTCACCCTAGAGCCAATGCCCAAACCGTTGAGTGCCCAGGAGCTCCTGCGCGCCCAGGGCCTTCCGGCCGATGGACCAGTGCTGTGGGGCCAGCCGGCGCGAAGTCGTGCGCCCGGGATCTTCATCGTCGAGATGGCGACATCCATGGCGCACGCTCCCATCGATATCACGGCCGTCCGCGCCTGGGTCGACCGGGTGCCCGGGCTGCGGCTCGACGGCGAGCGGTCGACGCCGACTGAGCTCGCGGACCGGCTTGGTGCCTTCTGGCTGCTCGGACAGCAGGTGCTCTACATCGGGCGGACATCGAAGACGCTCGGCCCGCGGATCGCGGCGGCGTACGCCACGCCACTCGGCGACCGGCGGCCACACGCCGGCGGGCACTGGCTCAAGACGCTCCACCGGGTCGACCAGCTGCGGGTCTGGTGGGCCGAGACGGCGGCGCCGGAGGAGTACGAGGACGCGCTCCTCGCAACCTTCGCCGAGACGGTCGATCCCGAGGTGCTCGCGCGCATCCACGATCCCAGCGTTGCGCTCCCCTGGGCGAACCTGGAGTCGCCCACCGGCGGGCGCAAGGCGCACGGGATCACGGGCGCATTTCTGGCGGAGGAGGAGGCGCCCGCGTCGTCGGTGTCTCGATCAGGGGCTGCCGGGCCGTCCGGGCGCCGATCCAAGGCTGGATCTGCCGCGGGCGGGCGCGCCGCGGGCACCGCTGCGCGAAGGGCGAGCGCGCTTCCGACACGTGCCGCCACGGCCGCGAGCCTGTCAGCAGGTGTGGGAACGGCCAGACGTCCCCGTTCCGGTGCAGCGCCGCCGAAACAGGAGGAGCGGACCCATGTCACCGCGGACGGCCTGGTCACGCTCCGGTCCGAGCTGGAGGAATTGCGCACGGTTTCACGGCCGGAGGTCGTGCTGCGAGTCAAGAACGCGCGCGAGCTCGGTGACCTGCGCGAGAACGCGGACTACGAGGCGGCCCGCAACGAACAATCATTCCTCGAGGGGCGCATCCGCATGATCGAGCAGATGCTCAAGACGGCCGTGGTCATCGGCGCGGACCACACGGGCGAGGTCATGCTCGGTTCAACGGTACGGGTCGAGGTCGACGGGGATGAAATGACCTTCCGGATCGTCGGCTCGACCGAGGCCGACCCGGGTCGCGGCTGGATCTCGAACGTTTCGCCGGTTGGAAAAGCGCTCGTCGGGCATGCCGCCGGGGAAGACGTGGCCGTGACGCTGCCGGGTGGGACCAGCTCGTACCGGATTCTCGAGGTCAGCTGAGGGCGCGGGCCTGGGGCGCGGCTGGGGCGGCGGGCGCGGCGAATGGGCGGCGTGGCGGGAGCAGTCACCCGGCCGCACCACGGATGGTCCCGTCGCCGAGCGCCATGCCAGTCGGGACATGGATGGCCGTCTATGCGGTCAGTTTGCGATCTAACCGGGCGGCGCGACTGCCCGTAGACCTCGCCAGGGGTCCTGGGCTTCACTCATTCCGCAGAACCATGCCTCTGGAAAGTGACCGACCATGTGATCTTCCCTGGTGAAGATGAGACTGGGTCACGCGCCTGATCGGCATCGATCACTCACGCCACAGGCGGCTGTCGACTCGTGCCACGCGGGCCGTCCCGCCCGGAATGGCATCCTGGATGCGTAGTTCGGTGAAGTCCGAGATGGGCCTCGGGAGGTTGTCGATGGGCCAGTAACGAACGTCACTGATCTCCGGCGAGGAGGCGACTGGCTCGAATCGATCGTGCCAGCTGCACCTGAACACGAAATGCAGCATCGGTCCGAAGTAGTGGCCAGGTTCGAAGTAGACGCCCTTGGCAGCTCCCAGTTCAGCCGTCCATAGGTGTGGTGAACCAGGAGCACACGACCCTCGTCGTCGAAGATCACGCAGGCCGCACCCATTGCGGTTCGCTGAACCGAAGCTGCGGCTCGCATGGGCCGAGCGTAACGCCATGGGACCGATGGCACGGCTCATGCGGCGACGATCGCACCTACCCCCGCTGGGCCAGGTGCGCGGCCACATGGTCCTCGAGGCGCTCACGAACGTCGGGCCACTCGGTGTCGATGACGCTGTAGTAGGACGAGTGCCGCATGCGGCCGCCCTGGCTTACCATGTGGTTACGGAAGATACCCTCGAACTTGGCGCCGATCCCCAGTAGCGCTGCGTTGGATTTCTCGTTGAGCGAGTCTGTCTTGAACTCCACGCGACGGCAGGCGAGCGTATCGAATGCGTGCCGCAGCTGGAGGAGCTTCGCCTCGACGTTGGCCCCGCTTCGCTGCCACGCGGGCGCGACCCATGTGTAACCGATCTCCACGCGATGGTGGGCGCGATCGATGTTCAGGTAGCGCGTGCTCCCGATGGGCTTGCCGCGCGACTGCTCGATCGTCACGAACGGAAGCTGGGTGCCTTCGTCGCGGGCCCGCTGTGCCAGGTCCAGGTACTGCGTCAGGAGGGCGGGCGTGTCGATCCATTCGATCGTCCAGCGCCAGAGGTCCTGCGCGAGGCCAACCTCCAGCAGGCCCGGATAGTGCCTGCTCTCGAGCGGTTCGAGGCGGACGATCTGCCCCTCCAGCGTCACGGGCTCGACCACCATGGGGGGCGGCATCCAGTCACTCACGGCCGGATGGTAAACGCCCACGACCCGGGCCCGGCCGGTGGGCTCAGGGCACGCCGGTACAGGCGATGAGACCTAACCCTCTGTGTGGGTCGGCTTCGGTGCCTTCGAGGGGAGCGTCTTGCGCGAATTCAGCCAGCCGAGCGTGCCGTCGGGCAACTCCACCCTGATCCACAGGATGTTTGCACGAGGACCGTACTTGGCTCGTCGGACCTGCAGGACGCGGTCCGTGGCCACCGAGCGGATCCGATTGTGAACGGGGCCGGGCCCGTCCCAGATGGGAAGGCGCTCAGTCGTCAGCCGCCAATCGTTCGGCTGGATCGGCATGCCATCGGCGGGAGCCGCGGGCAGCGGGTCGCCGCCAGCCGGTGCGCGATCCATGAGCGACATCACGTTGCTCACGTAGCGCTGCGCGGTCGCCGACCAGTGGGAGCTGTTCGGGTCCGTGTCGCCGGTGAGCCACCAGTACGCGACGCGGCGCCACGAGCCGAGCCAATCGTAGAGGCCCATGACCTTGCCGCGGCCGACGAGCTCCTGGTTGAGGCGGCTCTGGTCGGCGTAGTAGTCGCCGATGTACCGGCTGGCCCATGCGTTCCAGTTCGCAGGCATGATCTGGTACTTGCCGAAGGCGCCGGAATACGGATTGCGAATGTAGTACTGCCAGCCGGACTCCTGGCCGGCGAGGCCCCACATGAACTCGCCCAGACGCGCGGGTTCGCGGGTACGCGCCGACGTGGCGAGCGCCGGCGAGATCGCGACCAACGACCACAGCGCCATGAAGGTCAGCAGCACCGCGCCCATGCGCATGGTGGGTCGCGGGACGCGGATGCGGGATCGGAACGTCAAGGTATCGCCCATTCTACCGTCGCGTCCGCCGGGATCGGCGACGGAGATGGATCGCGGCGCTGGGGCGCCGTCACTGCGTGCAGGAGTTCCCTTTCAGACTCGCAAGGGATCGAGGGCGTCGCTCCCCCACGATGGTCCCGGTCTCCCTGAGCCGATCGGACTGGTGTCCTTGGGGGTGGCACCGTGCACTGCGGAGCGGTCATGATGTCGGGAAGCGCAGGACCCGCCCCACAGCGGCAGGGTGAGCGAAATGGAGGCACCCCATGCGGGATGACACGATCGACGCCTACGTGCTGGTGCGAAGCACCGGTCCAGGCCAGCTGGCCCAGCTCTTCGCCCTGCCTTCAACCCAGACCGTCAGCATCCGCTTTCACACGAAGCTGGTGGGACGCTACGACGCCCTCTTCGTGCTCGAGGCGGGGACGATCCCTGACATCCAGGACTGGGTCCTCAACGACCTCCGCTCACACGGCCGGCTCACCTCGGAAACGCACATCGGGATCATTCCGGTGCCGAACCCGATCAAGCGCGTTTCCTACATGCCGCCGAACCTCGCGTCCTACGTCCGCGTCCGCGTCCGGAAGGGGCAGGCGCTCAAGGTCCTCGCCGAGGTCCAGGATATCCCCGGCGTGACCGGCGCCAACGTCGTCACCGGCACGATTGACCTGCTCGTGGAGATTGCCTCCCCGACGCTCCCGGGGATTCGGGATGCAATCCTGGAGATGCAGGCGATCGACGGAATCCGCTCGACCGAGTCGCTGCTGGCCTATCCCGGCCCTTCGAGCTCAGGGCCGACCTGATCCCGAGCCCGCCGAGAGTCTGGCGCGCAGCTCGGTCGCCCGCGCGAGCTCGTCGACGGAATGGAGCTCAGCGAGAACCGACCACGCGCCAACGAAGCAGGCACGTGCCTGGTCGGGCCGCTTGACGGCTGCGAGCGATTCGGCCAGGTCGAGCTCCGTGCAGGCCCGTTCCCAGCGCGCCCCCAGGCGGTGGAACTCGACGCGCGCCCGGCTGAGCGCGTCGATCGCCGCATCCAGATCGGAGCGGGCCCGAGCGGCACGACCTTCGAGACGCAGGGCATGCGCGCGAAGCGCCAGCAATCCACCCAGTCGAGCCTCTTCGTCCGCGTCGCCCAGCAGCGCGGGCACCTCGTCCCAGTGGCCTGCCATCGCCACGACGTCGCAGCGGGCCGCGAGCAGGAGACCAGCAGCCTGGTGAAACCAGGGCACGTCCGGAATGACGGTCGCTGCGCGCGCCTCGTCGAAGCGGCCCTGGCGGGCCAGCAACAGTGCCTGCCACGGGCGCCCGGGATCCGGCTCCTCGGCCACCTGATCGTCCCCCGGGACTGCGGTCGGCAGCATCCGGCCAAGAGCATCCTCGGTGCCCCGGGCGTCTCCGCGCAGCCGGTGCACGAGCGCCGCCACCATCCACGGCCTGCGACGGAAGCCCGGCCGCCCTTCGTCCTCGCGCCCGGGCAACAGCGTCCTGGCGCGCTCGACGTCGGCCAGGAACGCGTCCCATTGGCCGAGCTCGAAGTTCGCCAGGCTGCGCCATTCCAGGCAATGCACCGCGACCGCGGGTGACACCTCCACCGCCCGTCGAAAGCCCTCGTCCGCGAGGGAGAGCGCGTCCGCGTAGCGGCCCTGGTTGAAGGCTCCCCAAGCCGCCATGGCGTGGACGTCCTCGATCTCCCGGATGTCCTCCAGGCGCGGCACGAGCGTCAGCCGCCTTCGATTCAGCACCTCGAAGTCCTGGTATTCGCCGCGGCTGTAGGCGTGCGACCCTAGCCCGTCGAGCGCTGCCGATTCGAGGTCGGGTCGATCGAGGCGCGTGGCGATCGCGACCGCTTCCTCGCCCCGCGCGCGCGCCGCCTCGAACTCGCCGTCAGGCGCTGCGGCATCGAAGAACGCCAGCGGCATCACCGCCGAACTCGTGAGCAGCCGTGCGCGAGCCTCGCTGTCCCCCGGTCCTGCGTGCTCCAGGCCGAGGTCGAGGTAGTGACGCGCCTCCACGAGCGACGGAAGGACCTGGAGGCTGCCCCAGCGAGTCGGCAGGTCCAGGGCCCGGGCACACAACCGGCTGATGGCCGCGTGATCCTCGGGTGCCGCCGCCGCACGCGCGTCGGCAGCGGCCAGCAATGCCTTCCAGGCACGGTCTCCGCGAAAGCCGGCGAGCGCCGTCCCTCCCAGAGTCTCCAGCGCCTGAGAGCGCTCGAGATCGCCGCGCGCCAGCTCGAGGGCACGCTCGCCGAGACGCTCAGCACCGTCGAGGGCGAGCGTGCTGAGCGAGTCGGCAGACGCCTGGAGCAGCGCGGAAAACGCGCGAGCCCGGAGATCCTCCCGCGTGTCGGTCTCGACTCCTGGGTCGTCGGCGGCGGCACGGTAGGCCGTCTCGTAGTGGTGCGCCAGGATCTCCGCGGATGCACGGCTTCCTTCGCCGAGCGTTTCCTCGAGCCAGGCTGCGGTTCGAGCGTGGGCTCGCATCCGCTCGCGGCGCGGAAGGCTGTCGTAGGCCACCTGCTGGGTCAGGGCGTGCTTGAAGGCGTACTCACGCTCCCCCTCGATCGAGGATTCGGCCTGCGGGACGATCAGCGCCCGCGCCTCGAGGCGCTCCAGGATGCCGGGGAGGCGCGCGGCGTCAACGTCGACCAGGCGCGCCAGCAGCCCCGGCCAGAACGAGGTCCCGGCGACGGAAGCGGCCTGGATGCATCGCTTGTCGCGCCCGTCGAGAAGGTCGATGCGAGCGGCCAGCACCGCCTGGACCGTGTCGGGAATGGGCAGCTCGGCGAGCTCGGTCGCAGTCGGCGCGCCCTCGGTGCGTCCGATCGCCCCCCGGTCGACGAGGCCACGCACGATCTCCTCGAGGAAGAACGGGTTGCCTTCGGCGCGAGCGACGATCCGATTGACCACGAGATCGGGCAGCCACCGCGCGGGCACCAGGCGCGTGACCAGCAGGGCGGCATCCGTCGTGACCAGCGGTTCAAGGACGATCTCGAGGGGATCACCGGGACCTCGACCCCAACCCGGTGCCGCGGTGCTCAGCTCGGGCCGGGCCAGGCAGACCATGAACAGGGGACCCGCCACGTGTTCGATGACGTCCTCGAGCAGGTCGAGGAGCCCGGGATCGGCCCAGTGCAGGTCCTCGACGACGGCCACCACCGGACGCTCGGCGGCCATCCCCTCGAACCACCTCCGCCAGGCGCGATGGATCTCGTAGCGCGTCTGGCGAGGCGGCAGCGCGGACAGTGAGTGACGCGAGTCCTCGATGCCGATGGTGTGCGCGAGAGCCGCACTCGTGCGAACGCGCTCAACCTCGGAGGCAGCCGGCACCAGGCGGTCGATGAGGGCGCCGATTCGATCGAGGGCGCTTGCCGGAGGATCGCTGTCGAGGATGCCGGTCGAGGCCTTCAGGATCTCGCCGAGCGCGCCATACACCCCGGCCTCTCCCGGTGGGCGGCAGCCCCCACGCAGCACCTGGGGGAGCGGCTCGGACTTCGCCACCTGGGCCGCGAACTCGGAGGCCAGCCGGCTCTTGCCGACGCCTGGCTCGCCGTAGATCGTCACCAGACCGGGCGCGCGAGCTGCGAGCGATCGGGCATAGCGATCCTGCACGGCGGCCAACGGCCCCTCCCGACCGACCAGCGGCGCCGCCAACTCGGACCCGATCCGGCGCACGGCCTCCCCGACCAGCTCCATGACGCGGACCGCTGCGCTGCGGCCCTTGAGCTGACGCTCCCCGAGCGAACGGAAGGCGAAGCTGCGCGACGCCACTGCTGTGCGGGCCGCGACCAATACCTGCCCGGTCTCTGCCGCTTCCTGGAGTCGGGCCGCGATCGTCACTACGTCCCCGGTCACGAGACCCTCCTCCGGTCGCCCGGCAGCCGCGGCCAGCACCTCGCCGGTGGTGACGCCGATCCGGATCTGGAGGCGGATGCTGCGCTCGGCCGTGAATGCCGTGTTGAGGCGGTCGAGCTCGCGGCGCATGGCCAGGGCACATCCGAGTGCACGGTCGACGTCATCCTCATGTGCCGAGGGCACCCCGAAGACGGCCACGACGGCATCCCCGATGAACTTTTCGACACGACCGCCGCGCTGCTCGACCTGGGCACGCATCGCTTCGAAATAGCGGCCCATCACGGACCGCAGGGCCTCCGGATCGAGGGACTCGCCGAGGCCGGTGAAGCCCGCCACATCCGCGAACACGACGGTCACGACCTTGCGCTCCTCGTGCGGGGCGGCGGCCGGCAGCACGCTGCCGCAGTTCGGGCAGAAGCGGCTGCCCGGAGTGACCGACCGGCCGCACGAAGGGCAGGCACCTTCCATAGCCAATATCGTAGCCCCGGCGACTCGGCGTACCGAGACGTTCCGGCAAGCTTCTGGCGCTCTCCGGCGCCCGCCTGGGCCGTGCAGCGGTCAGTTGCCGAGCAGCTGAACCGCCTTCTGGAGCTGGGTGTCCGTAGACGCAGCGAACTGGTCGGCAGTCATGGTCTTCAGCTGGCCCGGCTCAACGATCGCGCCGCCCGTCGGAAGCTGGACCTCCACGTCAGGCTTGACGCCCTTGTTGAACATCGTCTCGCCTTTGGGGGTCAACCACTCGATGATGCCCAGCCGGATGGCCGAGCCGTCGGGGAGGTTGAATGTCCCGAGGACGGTTCCCGTGCCGAACGTCTGGACGCCGATGACCTTGCCTCGATCGTTGCCCTGGACCGCGCCCGCGAAGATCTCCGAGGAGCTGGCCGTCCCGAAGTCCACCAGGACGGCGACGAGAACGTCCGTGGCGAGGCCGCCAGACTTCCCGTTCACGGGCTTGATGGTGCCCGTGCGGTCCTTTTCCTCGTAGACCACGCCGTCGCCGATGAACTGGCTGGCGAGGTCGACGGCCTCGTTCACGAAGCCGCCCGGGTTGCCCCGCACGTCCATCACGATCTTCGTGGCGCCGGCGTCATGCGCGGCCTGGATCGCCGTCCTGGCGGCTTCCCCGGTTCCGGCCGAGAACTGCACCACGCGAATGTCGGCGATCTGGGTGCCGGGCACCATCGTCCATGAGACGGCCGGGATCGTGATCTCCTGCCGCACCAGAGCGACGTCACCGGTGCTGGTCTCGCCAGCGTGGCGAATCGTGAGGGTGACCGTGGTGCCGGCTGGACCGCGGATGGCGCTCACCACCTGGTCGACCGACATGCGCTCAACCGGCTGCCCATCAACCGCGACGATCGTATCGCCCGGGCGAATGCCGCCGGCCGCGGCCGGGGAGCCGTCGATGACCGAGACGACGATCGGAACTCCCGAGCGCGAATCGACGATCACGCCGATACCGGTGAGCTTGCCCTGGAGGCTCTCCTGCTCGGCCTTCAGCTGGTCGGGCGTCAGGAAGACGCTGTGGCCTGTGTCGCCAAGCGCGTCGACCATACCGCGGATCGCGCCCCAGGTGAGGTTCTGGTCGGTCAGCTTGCTCGTGTCGACGAAGTTGTCCTGCGTGATCTTGAGCGCCTGCCAGAACACGCCGAAGTCGGACGGGACGTTGGATGGAACGGTCGTCCCCGGGGCGATGCCCGTGGGCTTGGGCGTCGGCGCGGGTTCGCTCGCGCGCGGGCTCCCGGGAGTGTTGCCCGGTGGCGGTGCCGTCGGGGTTGCCGAGGCTCCAGCCACGAGCGTCGCTGCGGGGGTCTGCCCGCTACCGGATGGGGTGCCGGACAGCTGGCTGTTGCCAAGAACGTAGCCGGCGCCGAACGTCAAGAGCAGGAGCGCCAGGCCGGCCACGAGGCGGCCGAGGCGCCCCGAACCCGGCTCGGTCGCCGGGCGCACAGGTCCCGTGATCGGTGGCCCGGGGACAAAGCCGAAGCCGTGCTGCCCCGGATCGGCCGGGTCGGGCAACCTCGGCTCCGGAAAGGACTGGGTCATGAGGGATTCGCCTCCAGGTGGCCGGCCCGCGCGGGGCTGGATTCGCGCCAATGATGGCCGACTCTGCCACGGGTCGGGGATGAGCCGTGGATAACCCGACGCCGGCAGCCAAAGTCGTGGACAACGGGTCTTATGGGCCCGGTCGGCGTGCCGTTATGTTGGTATCAGCCCGGAGGGGCCAAGTAGACGACACCAGGGCCACTGGTTTACCAGGGGTCAGGGAGTCGGAGCCTGCGGCTTCTTCGGGTCTTCGATTCCGGGGCGGAGCGGCGGCTCGCCGGTCGGTGGCCGCTCCCGGCTGGGTGGCCGCGGCTGTTGTCGCCGTGGGCGCTTCCCCGCGGCGCGGCCGCGGCTGTCGTCGCCGTGCGCCAGGGCGTGGAGGACACCCGCCCAAGGAGGCACGTGGGACTCCAACCTTGCCTAGAAACCTCCCGGCAACCAGGGATCGCGCGGCGTTACGAACAGGCCGTCCAACTTCGCGGCTGCCCCCGCCGCCAACTCTCGGGCGCGGGTGGCGCGTACCAGGTCCGTCCCGCCGAACGCACCCAGATACAGCGTGGCAAGGTCGCGCGCCGCGAGGGCAATCTCGGCGGGCTCGTCCGTTTTCTTGATGCTGACGCGATCCCCGCCGGTATCTAGGCGCCAGCGCCCGGCGTTCCCTGGCAGATCGTCTGTCACCTCGAGCACGAGCGAGTCGGCGCGCGCGTAGGAGCGAGCCGCCAACGCCGCCTGGAGGTCGATGAACTGAAGCCAGAGGCCGTCCCCGATGGTCATCGCCAGCTGACGCGGCTCGGATACCTGGAGGAGCAGCGGGCAATCGATCGGCGCATTGCGGTACCGGACCGTGGTAACGAGGTCGGCGGAGAGCAGGAACTTCCAGAGAGCGAGTTCCGAGCGCGGACTGGCCGCGATGATCTCCCCGACCTCCAGCCGGGTCTTCGAACCGAGATGGTCCCACTCCGGCCTCATGCGATAGAGGACGTAGCCCTCCGGCGCGCCATCCACCTCGTGAAGGACGATCTGGCGAGGGCCTGCTCCGGCCCGGCGCCAGGTGCTGTCGTCGAGCAGCGTCGTCCACCAGTCCTGGCTTCGACGGAAGAAGCCCGGGATGATCGCCCGCTCGTAGATCGGCGGAAGGATCTTCAGGGCCTCGTCCCGGTCGAGCATGCGCACGCTGCCGGCATCATCTCCTGCGATCTCGAACCCGACCTGGCTGCGCGGGACCTCGACCTGCGTCCTCAGCGATGCGAGTCCATACCCGAAACGCTGGTAGATCGCGCCCTCGGAGGCCGTCAGGATGGCCACCGGTTCGCCCCTGGCGCGACAGTCGTCCACCACGACGTCAAGCAGCTTCCGGAGAATGCCGCGCCGACGGTGGCTCGGCAGCACGCCGACCGCGGTGACGCCGGCCGCCGGCACCTCGCCGCCCGGGATCGCGAGACGAAATGAGTAGGCCGCCGCGCATCCCACGATGGCTTTGCTCTCGAGCGCCGCCCACGTTCGATCGAACTCGAGCGTGATGCGGTAGAACGCGAGCTCTTCGGATGTGACGTCCTCCCCGAACGCGGTGCTGATCGTGCGAGACCAGGCCTCGTACTCGTCGGGTTGGATGAGACGGATCTTGATCGCCATGGGCCGGGCTGCCCTCCACCGCTGTCTGCCTCCGAAGCGGCAAGACGATAAAGCACACCGGAGGTCGTGACACACAAGCTGTCACAAGAGAGCCCCAGATTGGCACCAACGAAGGCCAGTCAAGATCTGACCGGCCCAAGCTGGAGAACGAGAGATGGTCCACCTGAACTGCCCCTGGTGCGAGGCAGACCAGCCCGTCGAGCTGACGGAGCTCGGAGACGAGTTCGTATGCCCGGACTGCTCGACGCGAGTCCTGCTGGAAGAGGCTGCGGAGCAGCCGGAACTCGCCCTCGCGGCCTGACCCCGATCAGCGCTCCCGCAGCATCGCGAGCACCCGCAATCGGGAAAGTGCCCAGTCGGCAACGAACACGGCCGCCGCGAGCCCAAGGACGACTGCCAGCGCTGCTCCCAGCAGCGCCGGGATGGGCACCGTCGGGAAATCGGCGGGCGGGTCGAACAGACCGGCCATGATCTGGAGCAGCGTGTAGCCGACCACGGCGCCGCTGAGCACGCCGATGATCAGGCCACTCACGCCGATGACAGTCGCCTCACCGACGACCAGGGCCCGGAGCTGGCGCGGCTCGGCGCCGATCGCCTCGATGGTCGCGAGCTCACGCCGCCGCTCGACGAGTCCTGCCAGCAGGAAGAGTGCCGCCCCGACGGCCGCGACGAGCACCGCGAAGATCAGGTCGAGCAGGACCAGGTCGGCGAGGTCCACCGAGGTGATGCTGTTGGCGAGACGCGCGTTGGTAGCACCCAGGTCGGTGACCTGCCAGCCCGTCCCGAGCCGCGTTCCGAGCGAGTTGGCGACGTCTGCCGGATCACCCGAGGCGCTGGCCAGAGCAAAGGAGATGCGATTGTTGCCGGTCTGCGCCGCCACGAACGCCTGGTTGGCGACGAGGAACGCGTCCTTCGGCGCGGTCGGGAACTCGAGCGCGATGCCGGCCATCCGGAAATCGACCTGCACCAGGTTGCCGTTGACATCGGGGACGCGGATGCGGACCCGGTCGCCCGGCACGATGCTGTAGTCCTTGGCGGTCTCGTCCGAGACGAGGATGCTGTCCGGTTGCGATCGGAGCGCCGCCATGGCGTCCGCACCGGAGATGCCGTTGAAGAATGTGTCGGCGAGGGTCGCTACCTCCGGGAGCGTATTGGGATCGATCGCGAGGAGATCCTGGGCTTCGCTGCCGACGTACACGATTCGGTCGACGAAGGGCGTCACCGTCGAAATGCCCGGCCCGGCCAGGCCAGCCACGGCCGAGGCGTCGGTGGGCTGCGTTGGCACGATCTTGAGGTCTGCGCCAAGCGTGAGCCGGGCGTCGACTCGCTGCTGCTGGCGGTAGGTCGCATCGAAGATGAGGACGCTGGTCGCGAAGGACACGGAGAGCGCGAGGACGACGATCGCGCGTGATGCCGCTCCGGCGCGCGCCGTCAGCGATCGTCCGGCGAGGTCGCCGCCCGGACCCAGGAGGCGCTCGAGCCAGCCGGCGAGGCCACCGCTTCGCGCCATGACGCGCTGGCTCAGCCTGAGCAACAGCAATGTGCCGCCGGTCCAGAGCAACAGCGGCGCAAGGAACGACGTCAGCGCAATGGTCACCGTCGGGTTGCCTTCGACGCCGATGACCGGATGAATCCCGCCGCCCACGACGTAGTAGACGACGACAGCGGCCACGATGGCGAGCACATCGAGGTAGAGCCGCTGCCAGAGCGGGGCGCGGGCTCGCTGGAGCTCCTGACGTCCGGCCGCGACCTCCTGGCGGAGCTGATCGCGCAGCGGAAATGCCGCTGCGGCCGTGGCAAGGACCGTCGACGCGACCACCGCGATGATCACTGCACGGAGGACGGCGCCGACGGGATCCGACGCGGCCAGCTCCGATCCGAAGCGGAGGCTGGCCAGCAGGACGCCGACCAGCGAACCAACCAGGGCGCCGGCAAAGGCCGTGAGCGCCGTGGCGCCCATGAAGACGCGTTGCAGCTGACCCGGCGTGGCACCCCGGGCGCGCAGCAGCGCCGCGTGCCTACGGGTCGCATCGGCTGTGGCATCCGCGGCCAGCCGCGACAGCGCGAGTGCCAGCGCGACGCCCGGGAATGCCAGGAAGATGAACAGGATCTGACCCCAGACGAGGTCGGCGGCAATCGGCGCCAGGCTGTCGCTGGCGTCGTCCGCGACCAGGAAGGTTCCGGCGCCCCGGCCCTCGATGCGATGGCGCACATCGGTGAGCCACGTTTGGGCGGAGGCCGGGTCACCCGGCAGCAGTGCATGGTCGTAGCGAAGCTGCAGCTCCTGTCGGACAGCCGGCTCGGGAGCGAACACTGGAGACGGTCCGCCCCCCTGGGCGCCCGGATCCGCGGCCGTCGCGCCGGCCGGGACGCCGGCCGCGATGGCGGCGAGCGACGCGCGATCGATGACTGCCACGTCCACGGCCGGGTTGGCTCCGGCTGCACGATGGGCCGCGTCAACCGGACCGAGGATCAGGTCTGCGCCGGTGATGTCCGTGATGCCCGACACGATCATGTCGGCGCTTCCGCCCCCTGGCAGCGCGAAACGGACCGTGTCGCCGGGCACCGCGCCGAGATTCGTCGCCAGGTCCCGACTGACCGTGATCCGGCTCGTCGTGCTGGTGCCCTGCGCGACCTGGAAGAGGCCCGTGGTGTCCGAGTAGCCAGCGTCGACGCCGACGAGGACACCGGTGGCCGTCTGCGTGGCGCTGCCGCTCTTCTGGAGCGTCGCCGAGTTGAAATGGACCAGCGTGAACGGCAGCACATCCCTGACTGCAGGGTCTGAACGGACAATCGCCTCGGCTGCGGCCGGGTCCGCGCCTGGCGTGAGGACCACCTGCGCGTCGACCGGCAGGTCAGCCAGCGCCCGGCGCGTGACGGTGGTGCCGGACGCGACACCGAACAGGAGCACGCTGGTGATCAGCGCGGCCGCGATTCCCACGCCAAGTGCCGCGGCCATCGAGCGTCGGCGCTCTCGCAGCACCAGTTGCAGAGCGTGACGAAGAAGAAACATCAGGCGTCTCCGTCGAGAAAGGCACCGTCGCGCATGCGGATCGATCGGTCCGCGCGCGCGGCACTCTCGTGGTCGTGCGTCACCAGCACCAGGCTGGCGCCACGCTTGCGAACGGTTGCCGTGAGGAGGTCGAGGATCACCGCGGCGTTCTCGTCGTCGAGGCTGCCTGTCGGCTCGTCCGCCAGCACGAGTGTTGGGTCACCCGCGATGGCACGTGCTACGCCGACGCGCTGACGCTCACCACCGGAAAGTTCGTCCGTGCGGCGATCTTCGCTCCCGCGAAGGCCCACCTCGGACAACGCTGCGGACGCGCGCATTCGACGTTCGTCCCGGTCCATGCCGGCCAGCGCCAGCGGCAACGCCACGTTCTCGCCGGTCGTCAGCGATGCCACCAGCCCAAAGGACTGGAACACGATGCCCATGGCGGAACGGCGCAACCTGGCGCGCTCCGTGAGCGAGAGCCTCGCGAGATCGTGCCCCAGCACGCTGACCGTGCCCTCGTCGGCCGACTCGAGCCCCGCGAGGAGCCCGAGAAGCGTTGTTTTGCCCGAACCCGAGGGTCCCTGGATGGCGACGAACTCGCCCGCCTGGACCTCGAGATCGACGTCCCGGACCGCGACCACCGCGTCGGTCCCGTTGCGCGCGTAGCGGCGGGTTGCGCCACGGCAGCTGATGACGGCCGTCACCGGACTCTCCGGTCGGCAACGACGCGACCGTCACGGAGCTCGACGATCCGATCGGCGGTCTGCGCCACCCCCTCGTCGTGGGTGACCATGATCACGGTCATGCCTTCGGTCCGGCGGATCTCGCGGACCAGGTCGAGCAACCTGGCGGCGGTAGCGCTGTCAAGCTCCCCGGTCATCTCGTCGGCCAGCATCAAACGTGGCTTTGCAGCCAGGACGCAGGCGAGTCCACCGCGCTGCTGTTCGCCACCCGAGAGCTGCTCCGGCCGATGGTGGGCGCGGTCGCCCAGACCTACCCGATCCAGCAGCTCGCGGGCCCAGGACCTGTCGAGTTCGGAGCCGGCGAGCCGGCCCGTCAGGACGACGTTCTCCTCGAGCGTCAGGAATGGCAACAGGTTCTGGCTCTGGAAGATGATGCCCATGACCCGGCCACGCAGTTGGGCACGAGCGGCCTCGTCCGCGCGCCCCACATCCGTGCCGTCCACCAGCACACGACCGGCGGTCGGCCGGTCCGAGCCGGATACCAGGTTGAGCAGCGTGCTCTTGCCCGAGCCGGAACGGCCCATGATCGCGACGCTGTCGCCTTCCTCGATGGCAAGATCGACGCCGCGCAGGGCGATCGTCTCGACGTCGCTCTCGCGATAGACCTTGATGACCTCCTCGAGTCGAACGAGGGCCTTTCGATCTGGCACGACTCCGGCAGGCGCGCGGGAGACCTCGACGCCGCCTACTGCCACTTGAAGCTCTCGATCATCTGGCGGAAGGCATCCACGTTGTCGACGCCGTTCGGGGTCGAGAGACTGACGATCGCGAGGCCGCTCGTTCCAGGCACGTAGTAGCGGTCGACCGTCGAGGGAACCTGCTTTCCCGTCACCGGATCGGGCGGCGAGGGCACGTGATAGACGAGATGGATGAGGTCCCTGCCGTGGACCTTGACGGTGTCCTGCTTCTCCAGCCGGAAGGGCGGCGTGGCCTGGAGGGCGGGCAGGTCCGTGCCGCTGACATAGGCGGCCACGTCGGTGGTCGTCGGCACGATCGTGACGGTCTCGCTGCTGTCCTTGTCGCGCACCTCGACGCCGCCGGCGGTCGTCGTCACCTGCCAGCCCTCCACGTAGTCGATGGAGAAGGCGTGCGTGGTGTCCGCGTAGGTCAGGAAGACGGCGTTGTCGGGGATATCGCCGCCGGTCGTCGAACCCGTGCCTTCGGGGGCGCCGGGTGAGGCGCCGTCTCCCGTCGGGGTGGTGGTGTCGCCGGGCGCGGTCGTGTCGATCGGGCCTGCCGTGCCCGTTGGTGTACCAGCCGACCCCGTTGGAAGCCCGCTCGTGGGGAGCGCCGACGTACCCGTCGGGGCTGCGACCGTTGGGGCGATACTGGCGCCCGTCGTAGGAGTCGACGGGCTTGAACAGCCGACCAGCAGCAGCGAGGCCGCAAGGATTGCTGTGGTGCTCCGCTGCACGCCGGCGCGCAGCGATACGGTGTGAATCAGCTTCATGGGTGTCCTCGACATGTCCGGGCAGGGAGTTCCGGACGATGGGCAGTGTTTTACCGAGGGAAGCTGAGCCTCACCTGAATCGAGGGAGCGACAGCCGGAAGGTCGAGCCCTGACTGATCCGGCTGTCGACCGAGAGGCGCCCGCCGCTGGCTTGCGCAAGGCTGGCCGCGATCGCCAGGCCCAGGCCGCTGCCGGGAGGTGCCGAGGCGTCCGATCGGACGCGATAGAAGGGCTCGAAGATGCGATCCATGTCGGCGCTCGCGATGCCCGGTCCGGTATCGGCGACTTCGACGATCGCCTCCCGCTCCGTGGCACGTGTCCGGACCGCGACCTGTACGCGCTCGCCGCCGTAGCGGTACGCGTTGTCGAGCAGATTGAGGACGACGCGCTTGACCTCCTCGGGATCGCTCCTCACCGGGAGATCCGGCCAGAGCTGCACCGACGCCTTCTGCCCCGCTTCAGCGTTGTGGTGCTCCTCGACGGCGTCGGCCACGAGCACGGACAGGTCGAACTGCTCGGCCCGCGGCTCGAGCTGGCCATCGTCGCTTCGCGCCAACAGCAACAGGTCTGAGGAGATGCGCGTGAGCCGCTCGCTCTCGCGCTGCACCACCTGGAGCGCCTCGCGCGTCGTGGCGGGGTCGCCCGGTCCGGACAGGGCCGCTTCCGCGGTGCTCCGGATGGCGGCGAGCGGCGAGCGCATCTCGTGCGAGGCGTCGGCCACGAATCGCCGCTGGCGGTTGTGAACCTCCCGGATCGGATCGAGCGTGCGTGCGGCGAGGACCCAGGCCGCGACCCCGACGAAGGCCACGACGGCCAGGTCGCCGACGACGAGCGCAATGCCAATGCGCTCGATCGTCAGCCGGTACGCGTGGTCGGCCGCCTGCTCATTGGTGAGCTCGGGCGCGATGTCGAAGGCCGGGGCGAGGGTCACTGCGAGGGCCACGAAGAACACGATCGTGAAGATGCCGAGCACCAGGGCGAACAGCGCGATGTAGAGCACCGTCAGGCGACGCCGGGCGCGGCTGAACATCAGCCCGCCTCGAGGGTCGATCGCGACGCGGGAGCCGCCTCTGGCCGGACCCGGTACCCCGCGCCACGCACCGTCTCGATCAAACCGTCGCGGCGGCCGCCATCGATCTTGCGGCGCAGGCTGCGGATGTAGACCTCGACGATGTTGGAACCGGGATCGAAGTCCGCGTCCCACAGCGTGTCGATCAGGCGTTCCTGCGAGAAGACCTGGCCGGGGTTCCGCGCCAGCACCTCGAGCAACGCGAACTCCCTCGCAGTCAGCCTGATCCGTGTCCCGTTCCGCGTGACGCCCAGCGTCGACGGATCGATCTCGAGGTCTCCAAACCGCATGATCGGTGCTCGATCGCCGCCCTGGCGGCGACGGAGGGCGCGCACCCGCGCCAGCAGCTCGGCCATGGCGAAGGGCTTGGCCAGGTAGTCATCAGCCCCGCGGTCCAGCCCGGTCACCCGGTCGCCCACGCTGTCGAGCGCGGTCAGCATCAGGATCGGCGCGGCGAAGCCGGCCTCACGGAGCCTGGCGCAAACCGTGAAGCCATCCATGGACGGCAGGACCACGTCGAGGACGACGAGGTCGTAGCTGTAGGCCGTGACCCACTCGAGGGCTTCGGCACCGTCGTCGGTGCCGTCGACGGCGTGACCTTCCGCGGCCAGCGCGCTGCGAACGGCCGCATTGACGGCGGGTTCGTCCTCGACGAGCAGGATTCGCACCGCGCTCAGGCCCCGGGCCGTGGGCCGGCGGAAGCCACCGGCTCGGGCTCGGAGGGTGGTGTCTCGAACTCCGGGGCTTCGGGCGGCACGGGTTCGAGTGGAACCTGCTCGGTGCCCGGTACAGGCGCGCGTGGGGCGTCGGTGGGCGCGGACTCGGTGTGGGCCAGATCTCTACGTGTGGGTTTGACAGGCTCCCAGGCGCCTGACGCACTCACCAGGGAGGCCGGTACAAGCTCGATGAGCGTGGAGCCGGTGACGTTGACGATCGTCGTGGGGCCGAGCTGCGTGGTCCACGACTGGCTGGTCGCAACCGTGGTGTGGCCGTGCAGCCAGAGGGTGGGTCGCAGCCGCTCCGCCAGCCAGCGATAGGCCCGGAAGCCACGGTGGTAGGGGTCCGCCGGATCGTCGCCAGCCTCGAGCGGAGGCGCGTGGCTGATCACCAGCCGCGGCCCGCGTTTGAACAGGGCGCGGATGCCTGTCCCCAGTACCTGTCGCCAGGCCGCGCCTTCGTTGTGATCGGCGCGGCCCGACCCTCGGCCCGGCCACGACAGGCCGATGAACTCGACGCCGGCGAGCCTCTCGACGCGGGCGTCGGGAAGCTGCTCGGGGAGGAATCGGCCGTGCTCCTGCCAGCCGAGGCCCCGGTCGTGGTTGCCGCGCACGTAGACGAGCGGCGCCCGAAATGCGTCGCCGAGCATGGCGAGATACGCGGGCTCCAGGTCCCCACAGCCGACGATCAGGTCGATCCTGCCAAGGGCATGGCGATTTACCGGGCTCTCGAGGGCTCGATCGACCTCATCCGACACAGCGAGGATGCGTACGGTCTGATCTGTGGTGGCCGGGCGGTGGCCCGCCGGCCAGTCGACGCGCAGGCGGCGGGTCATCGGCCTGGCTTGATGTCAGTGCCTGGCACCGGCTCGTCGGGGTTGCCTGGCTCCACGGGCTCGCCAGGATCGGCTGGCTCGTCGCCTGTGTGCGTGTGATGGTCCGGGATGGGAATGAGCGCATGCTCGGCTCCTTCGCTGCGCACGGGTCTCCCGGCACCCGCGGCACGCAACTCCAGCATCTGCTCGGCGAGGTACGGCGCGATCGGCGCGGTCGGCCCGGGCGTACGCGCCGACCCGGGAAGGCGAAGGTCCATCACGTTTGCGTCGATCGTGAGCTGCCCGCTGTAGAGGGCGGCCGCGACGCGGTTGTGGCCGTCGACGACCCAGTACTCGTCGCCGGTCCGGATCAGATCCACGGGAGGCAGCTGCCTGAGCTCCTGGACGGCAGTCAGGATTCGTTGCCAGCGCGCGTGCCAGTTGGCCCCTCGAAAGGGCTTTAGCGGCAGGAAATCGCCCCCGCGATCGCCAACCTCCTGGGCCGTGCCTCGAATCTTCTCGACCGGCACCTCCACGATGCCGGCCTCCCGCATCGGGGCATTGCGAGCATCCGGGTGGACCTCCCAAAGGACCGGCAGCGGCTGCTTGGCCATCCGACGGACGCGGCGCACTCGCGCACCAGGTCGCTCACCGATCGC
Organism: Candidatus Limnocylindrales bacterium; assembly: GCA_038253685.1. GTDB lineage: Bacteria > Chloroflexota > Limnocylindria > Limnocylindrales > CSP1-4 > JAFMJV01. The sequence goes on from JBBSGX010000008.1 coordinate 28,975, forward strand.
CGATGCCAATTGTTCCGCGCGATCACCGATGGCGTGCCTCGCGTGTTGCGCCAACTCGCCTGCGCCGTGGACGACGGTTCGCACCTGCTCGCCGGCCGTGCTGGCCACGCTGACGATCGCGGAGCCCGCGGCGCTGGCCGCGTCGGAGAAGTTGTGGGAGGACCCGACGGTGTCGGGCGACTCGTCCGCGAGTTGCAGCTCGGCCCGGACTGGTGCCCTGCCCGCGCGGCGTGCCTTGTCGGAGGGGCGTGGCTCCCCCACGGGGCGTGGCTCACCCTTGGGGCGTGCCTCCTGCGCGGGGCGTGGCGCGCTTCGGGGGCGCGCCCTTTCCTCTGGGCGTTCCGCGTCCTTGGAATGCAGCGAGTCGCTTGGGGACCTGTCGCTCGCAACAAGCTTGGTGGCTTTCCCGGTCGCCCTGTTCGTCACGTCTCGAGCGTACCCCCGATGATGCCGGCGAGCCGCATTTGCTTCGCGTCGAGGGCGAATCGGCGTTTCAGCGCGAGGCCAGACGGCGACTCGGCCCGCGCATGTCGGCCGGCACTCAGACCAGGGTTGGCGCCTCGGCGGCAGCCTCTGCCATGAGCCGCGCGTAGCCAGGCTTGATGACGCCGTTGATGAGGCGCAGCCGCTGGTCGAAGGGCGCGAACGAACTCTTCATGCCGTTGAGGGTCAGCCACTGCATCTCGTCGAGCCCGAAACCGAACGTCTCGGACAGAATGGCCATCTCGGATGACATCGATACGCCGCTCATCAACCGGTTGTCCGTGTTCACCGTGACGCGGAAGCGGAGGCGTCGCAGCAGGTCGATCGGATGCTCAGCGGTGGAGGCCACGGCACCGGTGTGCACGTTGGACGTCGGGCACATCTCGAGCGGTACCCGACGGTCGCGCACATAGCTCGCCAAGCGGCCCATCGTCACGTGGCCGTCCGGCTCGACCGTGATGTCGTCGACGATCCGCACGCCATGCCCCAGCCGCTCCGCACCGCACCACTGCAGCGCTTCCCAGATCGACGGCACGCCGAAGGCCTCGCCGGCGTGGATCGTGACGTGAAAGTTTGCGCGATGGATCAGCTGGAACGCGTCCAGGTGGCGACTCGGCGGGAAGCCCGCTTCCGGCCCCGCGATGTCGAAGCCGACGACTCCCTCGTCCCGATGACGCACAGACAGCTCCGCGATCTCCACCGAGCGCGCGAACTGGCGCATGGCGGTCACGATCGCCCGCACGACGATCGGGTGCCGAGCCGCATTCGCCGCCTCGGCGCCACGGCGGAAACCCGCCAGCCAGGCGGCCATGACCTCGTCCAGTGACAACCCCTCCTGCGTCGAGAGCTCGGGCGCGTAGCGCACCTCCGCGTAGACCACGCCGTCCGCGGCCAGGTCCTCGGCGCATTCGGCGGCCACGCGCTCGATCCCGTCGGGCGTCTGCATCACCGCCACCGTGTGGATGAAGCCATCGAGGTAGAGCTCCAGGCTCTTGCGATCGGCGCCTGTCCGGAACCATCGGCCGAGCTCGTCTGCGTCCGTGGTCGGCAGATCACCGTAGCCCTGCTCCCGCGCTAGGTCGATCACCGTCGCCGGTCGAAGGCCGCCGTCCAGGTGGTCGTGCAGGAGCACCTTGGGGGCACGACGGATCGTCTCGATGGGCACCATCGGTGTAGCGTACGCCGCCAGCCACGCTCGCCACCGGGCCGACGCCGCACGACCAATGGAGACAGCAATGCCGCGGATCTCGCGCAAGGCGAGCACGTTCACCGAGTCGGTCATCCGCGAGATGTCACGCCTCGCCGCCCGCCACGACGCCATCAACCTGGCCCAGGGCTTCCCCGACTTCGAGGCTCCGGCCGAGATCAAGGAGGCGGCCTGTGCGGCCATCCGCGCCGACGTCAACCAGTACGCCATCACGTGGGGCGCCAAGCCCTTCCGCGACGCCATCGCCGCCAAGACCGGGCACTGGTACCCCGGCTGGCACGTGGACCCGGAAACCCAGATCACCGTCACCTGCGGCGCCACCGAGGGCATGATGGCCGCGATGCTCGCGATCCTCGACCCGGGTGACGAGGTCGTCGTCTTCGAGCCGTTCTACGAGAACTACGGACCCGACGCGATCCTGACAGGCGCCGTCCCGCGCTACGTCACCCTGCACGAGCCCGACTGGAGCATCGACCCGGACGAGCTGCGCGCCGCCTTCGGGCCACAGACGCGCGGCATCGTCCTCAACTCGCCGCACAACCCGACGGGCAAGGTCTTCGGCCGCGAGGAGCTCGAGCTCATCGCGGAGCTCTGCCAGGCGCACGACGCGGTCGCTTTCACCGACGAGATCTACGAGCACATCCGATACGCCGGCGAGCACATCCCGATGGCCACGCTGCCGGGCATGCAGGAGCGCACCATCGCCATCAATGCCATGTCAAAGACCTATTCGGTCACCGGCTGGCGAATCGGCTGGGTGATCGCCCCTCCGGAGCTCACCAACGCCATTCGCAAGGTCCACGATTTCCTGACCGTCGGGGCTGCGGCACCACTTCAGCAGGCCGGGGCCCTGGCGCTGGCGATGCCCGACGACTACTACCACGCGCTCGGCACCGAGTACCGGGTTCGCCGCGACCTCCTGGTCCCGGCGCTCCAGGCGGCCGGCTTCCGCACCTTCGTGCCCGACGGCGCCTACTACGTGATGACCGACATCGCCGGGCTGACCGACGAGGACGACGTCACCTTTGCGCGCCGGATCGTGGCGGAGCCCGGCATCGCGGCCGTGCCGGGTTCGTCCTTCTACTCGCGTCCGGAGCTCGGGCGCAGCAAGCTGCGGTTCGCCTTCCCGAAGCGCCACGGGACCCTCGAGGCGGCCGCGGAACGCCTTCGGTCTCTTGCCTCATGACGGTTTCAGAGAGGTTGCAAAGGGTCGGAACGCGCATCACAAGGGGGTGACAGGAAGCACCACCCCCGCTATCCTGCCCGCAGCCGCCAGCGCCCGCAGGCGGGGAGAGGGCCAACAACCGAAGACAGCCGCCCGAGCAGGAGTCGCCAGGGTCCCCCAGGACCAACCTCCATTGCGAGCCGCCCCAGCGGTTCGAGACCTGTTCTCGTTGCGACGACCAGTACCCGGCGTGTGCCGCTGCGCGCCGTGTCGAGGGTCACTGCCTCCTGTCCGTGCGACCAAGCCCACCGTCGCCGTGCCCCAGCACGGCGTTCCGGCAGAGGGGAGGCAAGCCATTGCGCGGAAGCGCGAGAGGCGCCCAGAGGGCGTCCAGCCATGATCAAGGGGCGAGCAGCTCGCGCATCGTCCTGGCAACGGCAGTTGCAGCACTGGCATTTCTGATTGCGCTTGGCGGCCACGTGCTCCTTCCTGCGCAGGGCGTCCGTGCCGGCAGCACCGCCGGGGCCGGGCTCAAGGCGGTGTTCATCGTCGGACCATCAAGTGCGTCTACCTCCGAGTACCTCGACCAGGCCGAGGGCATGGCCCGGGAGGCAGAGGCCGAGGGCATGAAGGCCGTCCGCGTGTTCACGCCTCATGCCACGTGGCAGCGCGTGGTGACCGTGATACAGAACGCGAATCTGGTCGTGTACTTCGGCCACGGCAATGGTTGGCCGAGTCCATACCCTCCGTTCCAGGAGGACAGCAAGGACGGCCTCGGGCTCAACCCATCATCGGGAGCGGGCAAGACGAGCCCCGTCGACTACAAGGGGGCCAACAAGATCCGCGAGAAGGTCACGCTCGCCAGGAATGCCGTCGTGGTCCTCTATCGACTGTGCTACGCCTCCGGCAACGCCGAGCAGGGCATGCGGGCCGAGTATCCCGACAGTGCGAGAGACCGCAGCGTTGCCACCGAGCGAGTCGACAACTTTGCCGCTGGCTTCCTGGCGGTGGGGGCAGGAGCCGTGTTCGCGTGGGGTTGGCCGCAGAAGATCAATCTGCCACAGCGATTGGCCGAGACGAACAACAGCATGGATCTCATCTTCATGGAGCCGGCCAACAACACGGGCTCGCCCAACGCGTTTGTCGGCACCGACGATTACTACCGCAATTCCTCGAGGACTCCGGGCGCAACGATGCACCTCGACCCTCACCAGGTCTATGGACATCTGCGGGCGCTCAGCGGCAACCTCCAGATGTCCGCGGCGGAGTTCCGCGGCGGGACCTCGCAACCGGACACGGTCGCGCCGCAGCTGACCGGGCTGGCCGCGACCGTGGGCGGCAAGGTGCGAACCGCTGCGGCCGGCGCTGCGACCTTCAGTCCCAACCAGGACGGGATCGATGACTCCATCTCTCTCAGGCACAAGCTCAGCGAGC
>JBBSGX010000009.1:0-29563 GCA_038253685.1 Candidatus Limnocylindrales bacterium
CACCGCGGCGTGCTGTTCCTCGATGAGCTGGCCGAGTTCGACAGGAACGTGCTCGATGCGCTCCGCCAGCCGCTGGAGGACGGGAGCGTGGACATCGCGCGGGCCAATGGCCATGTGCGCTATCCCGCACGCGTCCAGCTCGTTGCTGCCATGAACCCGTGTCGTTGCGGACACCATGGCGATCCCGCGCGGGAGTGTCGCTGCCCCAACGGCGACCCGGAACGCTATGTCCGCCGCGTAAGTGGACCGCTGCTCGACCGTCTCGACCTCCGCGTGGAGATGCCGCGTGTACGGCCGGAGGAGCTAATCACTGGCCCGCCGGGCGACAGCAGCGCCACCGTTGCCAGGCGCATCGTTGGGGCTCGACGGCTGGCCCTCGAGCGCAATCGCGGCCGCGTCAATGCGGACCTGGTGGGAGGCTCGGTGGTGCACGCCAGCCGGCTGGCTCCCGCTGGAGAGCGGCTGCTGGAGGATCTGGCGCAGCGCAGCGCGATGAGCGCTCGCGGGGTGCATCGCACGCTCCGTGTCGCACGGACCATTGCCGACCTGGCAGGGCGCCCGGACGTCGTCGAGGAGGATCTCCTCGCCGCCGTCGGGCTGCGCGACCCGGGCGGTGGCGTCCTCCTTGCCGCATGAGCGCAGGTCGCGGGCCGAGGTCGCCTCGCTCCATGGACGAGCGGCACGCCTGGATCGCCCTCGGAGCCGTGGACGGGGTGGGGGAGACCCGCTTCGGTCGCCTGATCGGGGCATTTGGAGGCGCATTGGCCGTGCTCGAGGCATCGACCCAGGGCCACGTCGAGGCCGCGCGCCGCGCCATGCAGTCCGAGGCGAACGTCCGCCTCGACACGAAGACGGTGGAGAAGATCCGTGCCGCCGCGCGCGACCCACTGGAGATCGAACGCCGCATGCAGCAACTCGAGGTCTGGGCGCTCACTCCGATCGACGCCGGGTATCCGGACCGTCTGCGTGAGCTCGATCCGGCCCCGGCCGTCGTCTTCGGCCAGGGGGACCAGAACGCGGTTGGCGCCGACGGCTCGATCGCGGTCGTCGGCACGCGCCGACCGACGATCGTCGGTCGGGCCCTGGCGGCGCGGGTCGCCACCCGGCTGGCGGAATGCGGCGCGATCGTCGTCTCTGGCCTCGCCATCGGCATCGATGGTGTGGCGCACGCGGCCACGCTCGACGCCGGAGGGAGAACCGTGGCGGTCATCGGGGGCGGCCATGCCCATCCCGGGCCGCGGGCGCATCGAGCCATGGTTGCCCGGATCCTTTCCACGGGCGGCGCGATGATCGGTGAGCTGGCGCCCGACGCGCCGCCGACGCGGGGTACCTTCCCGCGACGCAACCGCCTGATCAGCGTCCTCACGGACGCCACGCTGGTCATCGAGGCACCCATGCGCAGCGGGGCGCTCATCACCGCACGTCATGCGCTGGAGCAGGGACGCACGGTGCTGGTGGCGCCGGGGAGGCCAGGTGACCCATCGACCGCAGGCTGTCTCGCCCTCCTGCGCGAGACCCCGGCACGGCCGCTGGTCGGGCTGGACGAGTTGGTTGTGGACCTCGATCTGTTGGCGGAGCACGAGGCCACCGGAGGAGCCGGCCCCCCTACCGACATGGATCGGGATCGAGCGCTCCGCCTCCTCGGACCGGCCGAACGCGCCGTTGCCGAGCGCCTCATCCGAGGTCCGGCGAGCGCCGATGCCCTCATCGCCGACACGGGCCTCTCTCCCGCAGTCGCCTCGGGCGCCGTCACACTCCTGCAGTTGCGCGGATGGGCGCAGTCCGTCGGGCCGGCGTACCTTGCGGCCGGCCCCCTGGTGCGCCAATCGTCCCGGGGCACTGCCGCGTGATGGATCGCGAACGGGACCTCAGTACCGGGGTCAACCGCACGTTCCCGCATCTAGGATCAGCTCGTGATCCGCGACGCCATCATCCACATGAACAACGAGCAGCCCCTCAAGTGCGACCTCCAGTCGTTGCCGACGGCTGTCGACGCCTGCCTCATGTGCACCAACCTGCGCTACCTGAGCGGCGCCAAGCCCTCGTTCATCGACCATGCCGACTCGTGGTTCCTGGTCCCGCTCGGCATCGTGCGATTCGTGGAAGTGCCCGCGAGCGCGATCACCGAGTCGGAAGGCATCCTGGCGCTGCCACCCGGGCCGCTGCCCGATGAGCTGCCGATCGACGACGGCTTCGACCAGCTCGACTTCGCGGCCGAGACAGACCTGCTTCGCCGGATGCGGGAAGCCTGACCCAGGGCCTCGACTTTCGCCTCGACTCACGCTTTGGTTCGCGCGTACGCGAGCGCGCGCGCAGCGCCGTAGGCGCCCTCCGGAAGCGCCGGATTCCGGTGCTAGACTCCCGCCGATGACAAAGAACCTCGTGATCGTGGAGTCGCCGGCGAAGGCCAAGACGATCGAACGCTACCTCGGTGAGGACTACAAGGTCCTCGCCTCCTACGGCCATGTCCGCGATCTTCCCGAGAATCCCGGCAAGAACAAGCTCGGCGTCGACGTCGAGCACGACTTCCAGCCCGACTATGTGATCAGCGAGGATCGGCGCAGGCAGGTCGCCTCGATCGAGAAGGCCGGCCGCAGCGCCGAGACCGTCTACCTCGCCACCGACCTCGACCGTGAGGGCGAAGCCATCGCCTGGCACGTGGTCGAGGCGGCCGACATTCCCGAGGCCAAGCGCCGCCGAGTGACGTTCTCGGAGATCACGGAAGGGGCGATCCGCGAAGCCTTCCAGCATCCGCGCGACATCGACATGCACCTCGTCGACGCGCAGCAGGCGCGACGGATCGTGGACCGCCTGGTCGGCTACACGTTGAGCCCGCTGCTGTGGCGCAAGGTCCGCGGCGGCCTTTCCGCGGGTCGCGTCCAGTCGGTCGCCGTGCGGCTCGTGGTCGACCGTGAGCGCGAGATCCGCGCCTTCGAGGCGCGCGAGTACTGGGCGCTCGAGGTGCTCCTGGAGACGGCCGCCGGGGATCAGTTCAAGGCTCATCTCGCGAAAATCGACGGCAAGACGGCCGTGATCGCCGACGGCGATGCGGCCGTGGGCCATGCAGTAGAGATTCGCGCGACACAGCCGCTGATCGAGTCGATCGCCAAGCGCACCAGCCGCCGTACGCCCGCGCCGCCCTTCACCACCAGCACGCTCCAGCAGGAGGCCAGCCGCAAGCTCGGCTTCAACCCGCGGCGCACCATGCGCGCGGCGCAGAGCCTGTACGAGGGCGTCGAGACGGCGGAGGGCCAGGTCGGGCTCATCACCTACATGCGCACCGACTCGACGGCGATGGCCAGCATCGCCATGGGCGAGGCCATCAAGATCGCGGGCGAGCGCTACGGATCGCAGTTCGTCGAGGCCAGGGGCCGCGTCTACAAGACGAAGTCGAAGGGCGCCCAGGAAGCCCACGAGGCCATCCGACCCACCAGCTTTGCTCGCGATCCCGAGTCGCTCGAGGGCCAGGTTCCGGCAGACGAGCTTCGCCTCTACCGCCTCATCTGGCAGCGCGCGATCGCCTCGCAGATGTCGCCCAAGGAGCTCGAGACGACGACGGTCGACCTGTCGGCCGGGCGCTACGGCCTGCGCGCCAGCGCGACCCGAACGGTGTTCGAAGGCTTCGCCCGCGTCTACACCGAGGGCCGAGACGACGAGTCCGACGAGGACGCCGAGAGCCAGCTCCCGCTGCTCCGCGAGGGGGAGTCCACGAGCGTCGTCGACGTCACGCCGACCCAGCACTTCACCGAGCCGCCGCCGCGCTACACCGAGGCGACCCTGATCAAGGCGCTCGAGGAGTACGGCATCGGCCGGCCCTCCACATATGCCGCGACCATCTCCACGATCGTCGACCGCGGCTACGTGACGGTCAAGGAGCGGCGCCTGCACCCGGAACCGGTCGGTGAAGTTGTCACGGACCTCCTGGTCGAGCACTTCGGCGAGTTCGTGGACCTCCAGTTCACGGCCCGCATGGAGGAAGAGCTCGACGAGGTCGCCCGCGGCGAGCGAACCTGGGTGCCGCTGCTGCGCGAGTTCTACGGCCCCCTGAAGGCCCTCGTGGATGTGAAGCGAGCTGAGCTCAAGCGCAGCGATTTCACGACCGAGGAGACCGACGAGGTGTGCTCCGAAGGCCATCCGATGGTCATCCGCCTCGGCCGCAACGGCCGCTTCCTTGCCTGCTCGCTGTATCCGGAACACAAGGAGACGCGGCCGCTCCCCGGGGAAGAGCCGGAGATGGTCGTCGTCGAGGGTGTCGGAGAGACGTGCCCCAAATGCAACGAGGGAACGCTGGTCGCCAAACGCGGCAGGTTCGGGGCATTCGCCGGTTGTTCGCGCTATCCCGATTGCGATTACATCCGCAAGACCGGACCGCCGCTACCGCCGCCGCTAGAGTTCGAGGTGGATTGCCCGAAGTGCGGCCAGGGACAGCTGACCGCGCGCCGCGCCCGTCGCACGGGCTCCGTCTTCTACGGCTGCTCCCGCTATCCGAAGTGCGACTTCACGACGTCGCGCGAGCCGCTCGGCATGCTGCACGACGCAGATGCCGGTCCGGTCGCCCGGAACGGCGAGGAGGGCATCTGCCTGCGCTGCGGTGGGACGGTCGAGCTGCCCAAGGTGATCGAGCTCGGGTCGCGGTTGCCCGGCGGTCCCCCGAATCCGGGCGCGGTTGCACCGAAGCGCCGTGGGCGCGCCGGCGGAAGCGCAGGTCGCTCGAGCTCGTCACGCGCGGGCGCGGCGTCGCCGGCGGCGCGGGCAGCAGCGCGGCGGGACCGAGCCAACGCTGCATGAGCGGAGAGCCGTCCCCCCGACGACTCGCGGCCCAGTGACCGGGGCCGCCGCGCTCGAAGCCTTTCTCAGCGCCCTCCAGGCACGCAACGCCTCTCCCCACACCGGCCGTGCCTACGCCTCGTCCGTCGGGGACTTCCTCGACTGGCTGGCTGGTGTCCCCGACGCCGACTGGACGCGACCTGCCCGGCGCCACCTGCGCGCGTACCTGGCCGAGCTGGACGCACGTGGCCTGGCTCGCTCCTCGATCGCCAGCCACCTCGCCGGACTTCGCTCCTTCTACCGCTTCGCCCGCCGCCAGGACTGGGTGCCCGGCGATCCCTGGGCGGCCGTCTCGACCCCTCGTCTCCCGCGCCGCCTGCCCAAGGTTCTCGAAGTGGGCGAGGTGGAGCGACTCCTGGACGCGGTGGAAGGCTCCGGCGGGCAGCCCGCCGGTCGCACGGACGCGCGATCCGGTGCCGTGCCGACGGGCATCGAATTGCGGGACCGGGCCATCGTGGAGACGGCGTATGCGGCGGGCCTGCGCATCAGCGAGCTGGCGGCCGCGCAACTCTCGGACCTGGACCTGCGCCGTGGTGAGCTGCGCGTCATCGGCAAGGGGCGAAAGGAACGCATCGGGCTCCTCGGCGGGCCGGCGCGCGACGCTCTCGAGGAGTACGTCAACCTGGGCCGCCCGGTCCTGCGCGCCGGCGGGCGCGGTGCGGACGACGGCATCCTCTTCCTCAACGCCCGAGGCGGAGCACTGAGCGCTCGCGGCCTGCGCGGCCGGATCGAGCGCCTTGTGCGGCGGGCGGGACTCCCGGATGGCGTCTCGCCGCACACGCTGCGCCACTCCTTCGCGAGCCACCTTCTCGACGGCGGCGCGGACCTGCGCACGGTCCAGGAGTTGCTGGGACACGCGAGCCTCGCCACGACGCAGGTTTACACGCACGTCTCGCCGGGTCGGCTTCGCGCGAGCTACCGGCAGGCGCATCCCCGAGCCGTCGACCCGGGAGATCTCTCCCGCCCGTGACCTCGCGCAACCTGGCGCGAGCGGGCCTCGTCGTCACCGCAGCCTTCCTTGCCTCGCGGGTCCTGGGCTGGGTGCGCCTGATCGTCATCGGGAACGTGTTCGGGGCGCGAGCCGACCTCGACGCCTATTTCGCGGCGTTCCGCATCCCGGATCTGATCTACCAGCTGGCCGCCGCGGGTGCGCTGGCGTCGGCCCTGATCCCCGTGCTCTCCGGTCTGCTGCACAACGGCGAGGACGCGCGAGCGTGGCGAGTGACCTCGAGCGTGATCAACATCATGCTCATCGCCCTCGTCGCCTTCTCACTGGCGATGGCCGTCTTCGCCCCGCTGATCGTGCCCTTTCTGGTGCCGGGCTTCGACGTGGTGAACACCGAGCTCACCATCCGACTGACGCGAATCATGCTGCTCTCGCCGATCCTCCTTGCCCTGGGCGCGGTGGCATCGTCGGTGCTCAACACGCAGGGCCGCTTCGGCGCGGCGGCGGTGGCGCCGCTGCTCTACAACGGGGTCATCATCATCTGCGCCCTGGCGCTCTCGCCCTTCATGGGCATCGACGCGCTGGCAGTCGGCGTGGTGCTGGGGTCGTTCGCGCACTTCGCCGTGCAACTGCCCTCGCTGCGGAACCGCTTCCACTACGACCTGTCGCTCGACCTGCGTGACTCGGCCACTCGCCAGGCACTCTTGCTGATGGCTCCGCGGGCCATCGGCCTGGGTGTCAACCAGGTGACCTTCGTCGTCAACACGACCCTCGCGACTGGACTCGGCGTGGGCGCCGTCGTGGCTTACAACATCGCCTTCAACGTGCTCCAGATCCCGATCGGCGTGATCGGCGTGCCACTCGGGGTCGTGCTGCTGCCCTCGATGTCGCGTGCCATCGCCGCCGGGCAGGTCCGGGAGTTCGGTTCGCTGGTGCAGCAATCGCTGCGCCTGCTGCTGTACGTCACGGTCTGGATCACGGCCGTCGGCATCGTGTTGCGGCGCGAGACGGTCGAACTGCTCTTCGGGGGCGGTTTTGACGAACAGGCGCTCGCGCTGACATCGAACGCGCTTCTCTTCTTCCTGCTGGGACTGCCCGCCAACTGTCTGAACGTCGTGCTGGCACGTGCCTTCTACAGCGGTCACGACACGCGCACCCCCGTCGCCGTGGCGGTGCTGTCCGTGGTCGTCAACGTCGTGGTATCCGTGGTGACCGTGGGCTCGATGGGCCTGGCCGGCCTGGCGCTCGGCATCGCCCTTGGTGGCTGGACCGACACCGTGATCCTCTCGGCCATCCTCTGGCGCAGGACGCACGCCATCGACGTCGGCTCGATCGTCTCCGGCACCCTGGTCTTCAGCGCGGGCTCGCTGCTCTCAGCCCTGGGGGCGCTCGCGACGGTCCGAGTCGCGGAGGCGATGGTGGGTGACAGTCCAGGCCGCTTCGTTCTTGCCTTGGAAATGGCGGTCGCGGCGGCGGTCGCGGGCGTCATCTACCTGCTGTACAGTCGGTTGATGCGCATCCCCGAGATGACCCGGGTCCTCGGGTTGATCCGTTCGGCGTCGCCCCACCGTCGAGCCCCCGACGCATGAGGACCCACGCTCTGCGCTGCACGGCGACCATCGGCCCGGAGTGAGCGGTTCGAGTCCGGTTCGTGTCGCGTCGGTCAGCGTGACCGCACCCGATGGCTGGGACCGCGATACGGTCGCGGCGCCCGGGGGCAGCGTGATGCAGGGAACCTGCTGGGCGACGCACCGCCGCGCCCAGGGCGCGCGTCCCATGTTCGTGACCTTCACCGACGGCCGCGCCGCGCTCGTCATCACCCGCAGGCAGCGAGGCTTCGGCGGCCTCTCCGCCGCATGTCGCAAGGGCCCCATCCATGCCGGCGACGCACCGCAGGCGATCGCCGGCCGCGCCGCGGCGCTGGCAGCCATGCTGCGAGGTGAGCGCGCAACGGACCTCTTCGTCGATCCGGAGATCGATGCGTCCGTCGCGCATGCCGCTGCGATGGAGCGTGCCGGGTTCGCGGTAACCGACGAGGCCCAGCCATCGATCCACGTGATGCGCCTTGCATTGCCCTCCGGCTGCAGCGAAACGGAACTCTTCGCCACCCTCGGCAAGACGACGCGCCAGCGCGTCCACGCGGCGGAGAAGGCCGGCATCCGCGTGCGCGTTGACGAGAAAGGCGATCGGCTCGGCGACTTTGCGGCACTGCTCGGCGAGCGCGGACGTGACCTGGGCTTTCATCTCGGCTCGGAGTTCGGGAGCATGGAGTTCACCGGCCTGCTCATGCGAGCTGGACAGGCGCGGCTGTACGTGGCGGAGCACGATGATGAGCTGGTAGGCGGGCTAGTGGCCCACCTCCAGGGCGGAATCTTTTCGACGGCCCATTCGGCCGACCGAGTCGACCTGCGACATAGCTATCCCGGCACCATGCACCTCGTGCGCTGGACCATCATCCGCGACGCACTGACGGCGGGAGCGCCCTGGATCGATCTCGGCGGCGTCGATCTGCCGGGCCATCGCGAGCCACCGGCATCGGGGGAGCCGACCTGGGGCCTCTACGAGCACAAGCGCGGCTTCGGTGCCGCCTGGACGGCCCGCGAGCCTGCCCGCCGCATCGTCCTGCGACCCTGGATGGACCGCGCCGCGTGGTTGGGTCGCGAATTGAGCGCGCTGCCGACGTTCGTTCGCGAGCGCGGCCGAGCCCCGTGACGACCATCGCGGAGAGCGTGACGCCCATGACCGAGCCGGCAGACGTCGAGACGCTGCGCCGCGACGACGCGGCCTGGGACGCGTTCGTCACGGCCTCCCCGCTCGGCTTCCACACGCAGCTCAGTCCGTGGGCGCGCGTCAAGGCCGCCAACGACTGGAGCGCGGTCCGCGTCATGGCCGACGGTGGCTCGGGCCCGATCGGTGCGCAGGTGCTCGTGCGCCGCGTGGGACCGGGTCCGTTCGCGCTCGGCTATGCCCCTCGCGGCCCGGTTGCCACGACCTGGGACGAGGCCAGCATGGCCGCCTTCGGCGCAGCGCTCCGACGGACGGCAAAGCAGTTGCGGTTGACCCATGTGACGGTCGACCCTCCGCTCGAAGTCGTCGCGGCGCGAGCCCTCTTCACTGGCGCAGGCTGGCGTCCGGCGGATGACGTCCAGCCGAAGCGCACGCGGGAGGTCCCGCTCGGGCGCCCGGAGGAGCTGTGGGGCGAGCTGCGGTCCAAGTGGCGGCAGTACATTCAGAAGGCGCGGCGTTCCGGCGTGGTGATCACCGACGGAGACCGGGACGACCTCGAGACGTTCTACGAGATCTTCGTCGGCACGGCCCGGCGCACCGGCTTCATCCCGCGCACGCTCGACTCCTACCGCGAGGTCTGGGACGCCTTTCAGCCTTCCGGTGCAGCCCAGCTGCTGTTCGCGCGGCTGCCCGGCGGGGAGCCGGTGGCCACCCTGTTCCTGTTGCGCTGCGGCCGGCGTGTCGTCGAGCCGTATGGGGGCATGACCCCGTCCGGCGCAGAGTCGCGTGCCAACTACCTCCTGAAGTGGGAAGCGATTCGCCGCGCCGCCGAGGATGGGGCTGCCGTCTACGACATGTGGGGACTCGCCCACGCCGGTATCGAGCAGTTCAAGACCGGGTTCGGCGGCCGCGAGGCGAACTACATCGGCGCGTTCGACCTGGTCACCCTTCCACTGTTGCGCGACGGGATCGTGCACGGGCGGCGGCTCTACGTCCGGCTGGCACGCCGTCGCTATGCATCGCGCGAAGCGGCCGCGTCCGTTCCCACCGACGGCGCGTGACCAGGCAGACGCCGCACCCGCTGGGCGCGCTGATCGGCCTGCTCGAGGCCCGCGGCCTGTTGCGGTCGGTGCTCTCTGCGGGCGCAACCTCGCCGGCCGGCATGACCGTCCGTGGCGTGACGATGGACTCGCGGACCGTGATGCCGGGCTCCCTGTTCGTGGCGGTCCCGGGTCGCCACGTGGACGGCCACGAGTTTGCGCCGGCGGCCGTCGCGGCCGGAGCCGTCGCGGTGATGGGAGATCGCGCCGTGGCAGGCGTGGCGGTGCCGCAGCTCCTGGTGCACGGCGTGCGTCCGGCACTCGCGCTGACGGCCGCGTGGGTGCACGACTTCCCCAGCACGAACCTCGGCGTGGTCGGGGTCACCGGCACGGACGGCAAGACCACGACGGCAGTCCTGGTGCGCGCCATGCTCGAGGCCTGCGGCTACCCGACCGGCATGATCGGAACGATCGACGTCGTGGCCGGTGGGCAGAGCCTGGGCAATGCAGCACGGACGACCACGCCGGAGGCGCCCGAGCTCCAGGCGCACCTCGCCGCCATGCGGACCGCAGGTGATCGGTTCGTGGTGGTCGAGTCGACCTCCCATGGGCTTGCGCACGACCGCGTCGCGGAGATCGCCTACGACGTCGCGGTGCTGACTAACGTCACGAGCGAGCATCTCGACTTCCACGGTAACCTCGAGGCATACCGGGCAGCGAAGCGGCGCCTGTTCGAGTGGGTGGGCCCGAGCGCAGGCAACCCGGACAAGGGCTGGGGCAAGCACGCCGTCCTGAACCTTGACGACGCGATTTCCGCCGATTTCGGGCGAGCCGCCCGAGATGCCGGCGCGACCGTGATCACGTATGGCGCAGATCCCGCGGCCGATGTCAGGCCGAGCGCCGTTCGCGAGGATGCGGCAGGTCTGCGCGTCCGCATGACCACGCCGCGCTGGCGTGCCGACGTGCCGCTCCGCCTGGCCGGCCGCTTCAACGTGCACAACGCGCTTGCAGCCGTCGCGGCGGGGGAGGCGCTCAACCTCGATCCGGAGAAGGTGCGCGCCGGCCTGGCCGCCGTGGAAGGCGTGCCGGGCCGCATGCAGCGGGTGGAGGCCGGCCAGCCGTTCCGCGTCGTGGTCGACTTCGCCCATACGGCCGAGTCCCTGGCCAAGGTCCTCGACAATCTGGCGCCCCTTGCCGCTGCGGGCGGCGGCGGGCTGATCGCCGTATTCGGCTCGGCCGGCGATCGCGACACGCAGAAGCGGCCGGCGATGGGCCGGGTGGCAGCCGAGCGCTGCCGCCTCGTCGTGATCACGGACGAGGATCCCCGGAGCGAGGACCGCCTCGCGATCCTCGACGAGATCGCCGCGGGGGCGGAATCGCTGGGGCGGCGCCGCGGCCAGGATCTGCTCCTCATCGCGGATCGCCGCGAGGCCATCACGCGCGCCCTCGGAGCGGCGGCACCCGGCGACGTTGTGCTGCTCACCGGAAAGGGCCACGAGAAGACCATCGAGATGATCGACGGCACGATCCCTTGGGATGAGGCGGGAGTCGCGCGCGAGGCTCTGGCGGAGCTGGGGTATCACGACCCGAGGGCATAGCCCGATTGGGTCATTGCCGAACAGCCGCTCGTACCTCTAGGGTCCCACCGTGGCGTGCCCGCGCTGTGCGTATCCAGCGGCCGCCTGCCCATCGCTGACCTGGAGACCTGAGTGATCCGAGCAAGACCCGGGCCGGCCGGGCAACGCGTCACCTCGTCGGTCGTCGCGTGGTTCGGCGGCACACGCGGAACGACCCGCATCCTCCTGTTCAGCGCGCTCCTTGCCGCGATCGCCGCGTTGCTCGCCGTCTTCCTCGTTCCCGGCCAGGCACCGGCGAAGTCTCCCGTCACGATTCCATGGTGGCTGCTGGCTGCCCTCTTCTGCCTGGCCGAGGCGAAGGTCATCCACCTGCACATTGGACGCAGCGCCCACTCGCTCTCGATGAGCGAGATCCCCATCGTGGTCGGACTGTTCCTGGTTGCGCCGCCGGTCTTCATCGTGTCGCGCGTGCTGGGTTCCGCGCTGGGCCTCTACTTCGGCCGCCGCCAGTCGCCGGTGAAGATCGTCTTCAACCTCGCACAGTTCGCGTTCTGCTCCGTCATCTCGGTGGCCATCCTGCACCTCGGGAGCACCCCCCAGGGCGATCTGGGCCCGACCCTGTGGCTCGCCGTGCTGGCCTCCACGCTGGTCGAGAACGTGATCGCGATCCTCGCGGTCAGCACCGCCATCTCGCTCGCCGAGGGCAGTCCGCAATACCGCCGGTTGCCGGAGATGCTGCGCGTCGGGACGATGGTCTCGATGACCAACGCCAGCCTTGCGCTGATGGGCCTGACCGTCGTCTGGGAGAAGCCCAGCGCCGCATGGCTCTTCATCATCCCCATCGTGACCGCCGCATTGGCCTATCGCGCCTACCTCGGGGAGAGACAGCAGCACGAGGCGCTGGAGATGCTCCACGAATCGACGCTGATCCTGCAGCGCAGCCCGCACCTCGATGCTGCGCTCATCTCATTGCTGGACCATGCCCGAAAGATGTTCCGCGCCAACGTGGCTGAGATCTGCCTCATGCCGGGGCACGAGGGCGAGGACATCCTTCGCGCCAGGGTGGGACCAGGCGACCTGCTGACGGTCATGGAGCCGATCGGCCCGGTCCTCGACGACCCGCTGCTGATTCGCGCCGTCACCGAGGGCAAGGCGTCCATGATCGACGGCACCGGACCGCGCGACCACGGCGATCGCGCATGGCGCAATGCGCTGGTCGCGCCGCTCCACGGTGAGTCCCGGCTGATCGGAACGCTGCTCATCGCCAACGGGGTCAGCGACATCACCACGTTCGGCCCCGAGGATCTGAAGCTCTTCGAGACGCTCGCCAACCACACCGCCGTCTCGCTCGAGAACGGGCAACTCGAACAGTCGCTGGCACAGCTCTCGGAGCTCAAGGAAGAGCTACGCCACCAGGCCTACCACGACGCACTCACGGGCCTTGCCAATCGCTCGCTCTTCGCTCAGCTCGTGGCGCAGCGCCTCGCCGCGCCGAGCCCGGAGGGCATGGTGCCGGTGGTGCTGTTCCTCGACCTCGACGACTTCAAGCTCGTCAACGACAGCCTCGGCCACGCAGCGGGAGACGCCGTCCTCGTGAGCGTGGGCAACCGCATCAAGGAGAGCGTGCGGACCAGCGACGTCGCGGCGCGCCTCGGCGGCGACGAGTTCGCAGTGCTGCTGTGGGACGAACCGAACATGCTCGCCTCGATGCGCATCGCCAACCGCCTGACAGCGTCGTTCGGGCCCGGCATCGAGCTCGGCGGTCGTGCCGTGATGGTTCGCGCCAGCATCGGCGTGGCCGCGGGTCATCCGGGCATGGAGACGGCCGGGGAGCTGTTGCGCAACGCCGACGTGGCGATGTACTCGGCCAAGGCACGCGGCAAAGGCCGCGTGGTCATCTTCGAGAGGTCCATGCACGAGGCGGTGGTGGCCCGTGCCCAACTCTCCGCGGATCTGGAACGAGCCGCGGCCGCCGGTGAGTTCCTGCTCCAGTACCAGCCCATCGTCGATCTCGCCACGGGGCGCATGTCGGGCGCAGAGGCCCTCGTGCGGTGGCTGCACCCCGAGCGCGGCCGCCTCCAGCCGGACGAGTTCATCCGCGTCGCCGAGGAGTCCGAGGCGATCCTCGAAATCGGCCGCTGGGTCCTGACCGAGGCCTGTGCCCAGGCACGCGTCTGGCAGGACATCCTGCCGGACCGGCAGTTCACCGTCAGCGTCAACATTGCCGCGCGCCAGCTCGCCCAGCCCGGCTTCGTCAACGAGGTCCTCAGCATCGTGCACGCCGCCGGTGTCCGGCCGGCCACGATGGTCCTGGAGATGACCGAGACGGCCA
Source organism: Candidatus Limnocylindrales bacterium (assembly GCA_038253685.1). Lineage (GTDB taxonomy): Bacteria > Chloroflexota > Limnocylindria > Limnocylindrales > CSP1-4 > JAFMJV01. The sequence continues at coordinate 13,450 of JBBSGX010000009.1, forward strand.
TGCTCCTCGAGAGTACCGCCACGGAGCAGAAGCTCGGCCACCTGCGGGACGCCGGCATCGGCATCTCGGTGGATGACTTCGGCACCGGCTACTCGTCCCTGAGCTACCTCCAGCGCTTTCCGGTGACGATCCTCAAGATCGCCCGTGACTTCGTGGATGTCGAGGGCACCAATCCCGAGGCGTGGGAGCTCGCGAGCGCCATCATCGCCCTGGGGCGGGCCCTGCGGCTGACGATCATCGCCGAAGGCGTGGAGCGTCGATCCCAACTGGGGCGGCTGCGCGCACTGGGCTGCGCCTACGCGCAGGGCTTCTACTTTGCGCGTCCCCTCGATCCGGGCGCGCTCCAGGCGCTGTTGGAGAACGACAGCATCCTGACCGGCCCCGCCGAGGTCGAACGCGAGGTGCCCCTGCGCCGTGCGGTCGCCGGCGGACGTTACGTCGAGGGTATCTCCGCCCTGTAGACGTCGGCCACCGGCCACGAATCGCGCGTTTCGGTGTCGAAAGGCAACGACCAGTACTTCCCTCCTATGTGGGGTGGCCGGAACTGCTCGTAGCTTGGCCTCCAGACGACAGCGAGGGACGCTGCCGCAACTCTCGGTCTGAAACAGGGCAAACCCGTCGAAAGGCGAGGACGCAAAGCCAGGGATCTTCGGGGACAGTCCAACGTCCCACAGACCGCCCGGCCGCCAGGCACCGCGCATGACAACCGAAGGTGGTCAGCGACGATGGTGCAGGGAACACGTACGAACGCAGGGCGGACGCCCCGCCAAACACCGGACAAGGGCTGGAGCCTGGACTTCGCGGGATCGCGAATCGTTCGACCCGCCATTGCCGTTGCCATCCTGGCCGTGCTCCTTCCGAGCTCCGCCGCGTTCGCCCGAGCCAGCGGTGCGCCCACCAGCGTCATCGTCCACGCCACTCCCGCCGGAGTCGAGCGCGCCCAGAACCTCGTCCGCGCCTCGGGTGGCCACGTCGTGCGCCAGCTCCCGATCATTGACGGCTTCTCGGCAAAGGTGCCTTCGGGCGCGGTTGCCGCACTGAAGCGCGATCCCGCGATCTTCGCCGTGACTCCCAACATGAGGCTTCGGCCGCAGGCGGCCGGATACAGCGCGGTCGCCGACATGGGCTCGATGTTCAGCGTGACGCTCATGACGGGCGCGCAGGCAATGTGGAAGGCCGGCTACACCGGCGACGGAATCGACATCGCGCTCATCGACTCCGGCGTGGTTCCCGTCGATGGCCTCAAGGGGGCGGGTTCGTGAATGGCCCCGACCTCTCCTTCGAGTCGCAGAGCCCGGATCGGCGCTACCTCGACACCTACGGCCACGGCACGCACCTCGCAGGCATCATCACCGGTCGGGCAAGGGGCGCCGACGCCGGCAACTACGACGGAGACACCACGACCTTCCTGGGCATGGCTCCCGATAGCCGCATCGTCTCGGTCAAGGTGGCCGATGCGCATGGTGCCACCGACGTCTCCCAGGTAATCGCCGCCATCGACTGGGTGGTCCAGCACCGCCGCGACAACGGCCTGAACATCCGCGTCCTCAACCTCTCGTATGGCACCAAATCGACGCAGGATCCCTCCGTGGACCCGCTGGCGTACGCGGCGGAAGTCGCCTGGCGCAAGGGCATCGTGGTCGTGGCCGCTGCCGGCAACCGGGGCTACGCGGCGACGGGCTCGCTCACGAATCCGGCCTCGGACCCCTGGGTGCTGGCTGTCGGATCCGCCGACACGCACGGCACGACCAGCCTGCTCGACGACACAGTCTCGGATTTCTCCAGCAGCAGCAACTGGGGCAGGAACTTCCAGCCTGACCGCATGGTGGACCTGGTGGCGCCAGGCTCGCACATCATCAGCCTGCGCGATGCCGGGTCGCAGATCGACATCAAGCACGGCGACACGGGCCGCGTCGGAGACAAGTTCTTCCGCGGAAGCGGCACCTCCCAGGCTGCCGCGGTGGTCTCGGGCGCTGCTGCGCTGATCCTGTCGCAGCGACCGTCGCTGAAGCCTGACGAAGTCAAGCGCCTCCTGACAGTGTCTGCGACGCCCATCAACGCGCAGGAAGTCAGCCAGGGCAACGGCGAGCTCAACCTCCTGGCCGCCCTGGCCACCCCGAACTGGATCGTGCTCGGGTACACCCAGGCGCGCTTCATCGACCGGGGAGACGGCTCGGGCTCGCTCGACGCGTCTCGCGGCGACAACGCCCTGGAGATGGATGACGTCGCGCTGACCGGCGAGCGCGACATCTTCGGCCACTGGTTCAACAGCTCCACGATGGCCGCTGCCGAAGCAGCCGCGACCTCCTGGTCCGGCACCGGCATCTGGAACGGCAACACCTGGGCGGGCAACTCCTGGTCCGGCAACAGCTGGGCGTGCACCACGTGGTTGGGCAACAGCTGGTCCGGCAACTCCTGGTCGAGCATCGACTGGAGCGGCAACACCTGGTCTGGTAACTCGTGGTCCGGCAACAGCTGGTCCGACAACGACTGGACCGGCAACTCGTGGTCGGGCAACAGCTGGTCCAACGACAACTGGTCGTCCTCCGGCTGGTACTGAGAGCGGCACTGCGGAACGGCGGGGCCACGTGGTCCCGCCGGCCGCGCGTCTCAGCAGTAGAGCGTCTGCGAGTCGTGGATCCGGGTGTTTCGCGCCGGATCGTATTGCGGGGCCGGCGCCCCGATCCGATTGAACAGCGTCGTTGATAGGTGGCGGATGGTGGCGTCCGGCGACCACGCTCCCTGGTTGCTGAGGAGCACGATCGTGGCCCCCTCCCGCGGGAAGTACCACATCGCGTCGTTGTAGCCACGCAGGCTGCCGAGGTGTCCTTCCACCGCGCGGCCGTTGATCACCATCCAGCGCGTGCCGAGACCGTAGTTGTCGTGACACTTCCTGACGGACAGCATCTGGTCAAGGAGCGACGGCGGCACGACCTTCCCGGTGTAGAGCAGGGAGGCCCAGTGCGCCAGGTCCGCGGGGGTCGAGACCATGGCGCCGGCGGACCACGCGACGCTCGCTGCCGACATCATCGGAAGCACCCGGCTGCTTCGGGTCCAGTCCGTGTTGTAGAGATACGCGTGCGCTCTGTCGGCTGACGTCGGCTCGTCGGGCTGGAAGCCTGTGTGCGTGAGACCGAACGGATCGAGCAGGCGTTTGCGGATCAGCTCGGCGATCGACTTGCCCGTCACCAGCTCGGCGACTCGGCCGAGCAGCACGAAGTTGGTGTTCGAGTAGTGGTAGCAGCCGCCGGGCGCGCAGTAGGGATGGCCCACGAGCCCGGTGATCTCGTTGAAGGTCCAGCGATGCGACCGTCGCGAGAAGACCAGGTCGTTGTAGCGCGGGTTCTCGAAGTAGTTGTAGACGCCGCTGGTATGGCCGAGCAGCTGGCGGACCGTGATCGTGGCGGCGTGGGGGAAGCCGGGCAGCCAGGTGTCGAGGTGATCGCCGAGCGAGAGCTTCCCCTCGTCGACGAGCTGCATGATGACGGCCGTCACGAACGTCTTGGTGATGCTCGCGATGGCGTACTCCGTGCGCCCGTCCGCCGCCTTCGCGGGTGTCAGCTGGCGGTCCCCCGAGACACCCACCCAGCTGCGCCCGTCGGAAAGCAGCACAGCCACCGAGATCGCGGGCACGTTGTGCTGCTGGCGGGCGTGGTCGAGAATGCCCTGGAGCGCGGCCCGCGTGCCGGCATCGAGCCCGCCAACCTCGGGAGAGGGGGGTGTAACAGACGGATCCTGGCTCGCGAGCGGACCCGACGCAGTTGCTTCGGGCGGCAGTGAGACGCCCGGTGACGTCGGCGGTTGCTGCGACGAGCCGGGGCGACTGGCCTGCGCGGGCAGCGAACTCTGGCCGGGGCCACCGAACGAGGCACTTCCCGGTGGCGTGACCGGGTCGCTGCTCGAGCATGCCGAGAGGACGCAGGTCAGGAGAATGACGCCCAGCACCGGGAGCCGGCGAGGTCTCGACCGCGCTGTGCGGCCGATCAGTGCGTCAGGCGCCATCTGGCCTCCGGGTCCGGGGCGGTGAGAGGGTCACGCTACACTGGGAAGCCGATGTCCGTCCAACCACTGCGTCCCGAAACGCCGGCTCCCCCGACTCCGACTCGTGCGGCCGGCCGAAAGCCGTCGGTCCCTGTCAGCTTCACTCCCAGGGCGCTCGATGCGGCGGAGCGCAAGCTCGAGGCCGAGCTCCACGAGCGGTACCCCCAGGCCGACTTTTCGGGCGTCGCCGAGGCGTATCAATTTGCGCGGGAAGCCCACAAGGATCAGAAGCGGGCCAGCGGAGAGCCCTACGTCACGCATCCGCTCGCGGTTGCGCACATCCTGGCGGAGCTCGGGCTCGACCCCGTCGCGGTCCAGGCGGCCCTGCTGCACGACATCCCCGAGGACACCGAGTACTCCCTGACGGATGTCGAGGAGCGCTTCGGCGCGGAAGTCGCGCGCCTCGTCGACGGTGTCACCAAGCTCTCCAAGTTCAGCGCCCGCTCCCACGAGGAGCAGCAGGCGGAGAACATCCGGAAGATGTTCCTGGCCATGGCCGAGGACATCCGGGTCGTCCTCATCAAGCTCGCCGACCGGCTCCACAATATGCGCACGCTGGCGGCGCTGCCCATCGAGAAGCAGCACCGCATCGCGCGACAGACGGCCGAGATCTACGCGCCGCTGGCAGAACGGCTGGGAATCTGGCAGATCAAGTGGGAGCTCGAGGATCTCGCCTTCAAGACGCTCGAGCCCGACGCCTACCGGACGCTTGCGGCGCAGCTCGAGACGCACCGCAAGGCACGCGAGACGTATGTCAAGCGGGCCATGGAGGTGCTCGGCAAAGCCCTCAAGGAGGCGGGCATCGAGGCGGAGATCTCCGGCCGGCCAAAACACATCTACAGCATCCACAAGAAGATGGACCGCAAGGGCGCGGAGCTCGGCGAGATCTACGACGTGCACGCCGTGCGCGTGCTGGTCAACGACGTGCGCGACTGCTACGCGGCGCTGGGTATCGTGCACTCGCTCTGGCCGCCCATCCCGGGCCAGTTCGACGACTACATCGCGACGCCCAAGGGCAACCTCTACCAGAGCCTTCACACGGCCGTGGTCGCCCTTGATGGAAAGCCTCTCGAGGTACAGATCCGGACCCACGAGATGCACCGCGTCTCGGAGGTCGGCATCGCCGCGCACTGGCGCTACAAGGAAGGCTCGAAGGTCGACCGCGCGTATGACGCCAAGCTCGCCTGGCTGCGCCAGCTCATGGACTGGCAGCGCGAGGTGGCTGACGCCACGGAGTTCGTTGAGAGCCTCAAGCTCGACATCTTTCAGGACCAGGTCTTCGTCTTCACCCCGCGCGGAGATGTCAAGGACCTGCCCGCCGGCGCGACGCCCCTCGACTTCGCCTATCGAATCCACACCGACGTGGGACACAGCTGCATCGGCGCCAAGGTCAACAACCGGCTCATGCCGCTCGACTACAAGCTCAAGAACGGCGACATCGTGGAGATCGTCACCACCAAGAGCGCGCACGGGCCATCTCGCGACTGGTTGAACATCGTCACGACCACCCACGCCAAGGAAAAGATCCGCCAGTGGTTCAAACGCCAGCAGCGTGACGAGAACATCGTCCACGGCAAGGCCACGCTCGACCGGGAGCTCCGCCGCCTTGCCCGGACATCGCTCGATCGCATTGCCGCGGATCGGCTTGCGGAGATCGTCGACCACTACCACTTCGGCTCGATCGACGACTTCTACGCTGCGATCGGCTACGGCGCCATCAGCCCGCAACAGGTGGTCACCAGGCTCGGCGTAGTCGACGACACGAGCGAGGTCGTGCTGCCGCAGGTGGCGCCGGTCATGCCCGCGCGAACCGGCGGCATCCGCGTCAAGGGTGTCGGCGACCTGCTCGTGCGCTTCACGAAGTGCTGCCACCCGATCCCCGGCGATCCGATCGTCGGCTTCATCACCCGCGGCCGGGGCGTGACCGTCCACCTCCAGACATGCACGACCGTGGTCAACGAGAAGGACGTTGCGCGCCTCATCGACGTGGAGTGGGAGGGCCAGGTGGAGCAGACCTACCCCATCGCCATCCGCGTCGAGGCGTACGACCGCACGGGGCTGCTCTCGGACATCAGCAACGTGGTAGCCGACAGCAAGATCAACATCATCGCCGCGCACGTGACGACGCATCCGGACCATCGCGCAACCGTGCAGGCGACGCTTCAGGTCACCTCGGTCACGCAACTGGCCAAGGTGATGTCGCGCCTCGAGCAGCTCAAAGACGTCTATTCGGTGCAGCGCGACCTGAACTGACAGCAATAGCCGCCGATGTCCATGACGGCGCGCATCCCCAGCCAGACGCTCGTGATCGCGAAGGTCAGGCCGATGACTCCGCCGAGGAAGAGCACGTAATCGACGCAGGACGCCCACCGCGGCGTCTCGTCGGTAGGCAGGCTCATCGGGTCGGCGGAGGACCAGGTGAGGTCGCAGGCGCCGGATCTTCGGGCAGTGAGGTGGCCCCGCCAGCCCTGGCCGCGCGGAGCGTGTCGGTCGCGGCGAGGGCCTCGGCCTCGAACGCGTTGTCGCGATAGCGGTCCTTGCCGGCTGCAGCCGCCGCGCGCGACGCCTGGAAGTAGCGCGGGATGTACATGATCCCGTTGGCGGACCACTGGCGAACGTGCGTCAGCTCGTGGGCGAGCTCGAACTCGTCCACCGGGCGCCAGGCGAAGATGTTGTGCCCGATCGTGATCGCCAGCCAGTTCGGCATGATCAGCTTCTGGGCCGGACGCCTGATCCAGCCCCAGATGTGCAGCCGGTATGAGGGCGTCGAGCCGGCCATCTCAGGCGCTCGCCTTCACGCAGGAACGCTCGGCAGCGTCGACAGGAAGCGGTAGACCGGCATGGCCGCGGCGAAATCCTCTACCAGGATGTCCGGCAGGGTGCGCGAGAAGATTTCCTCGTCGTCGAGCGTACGGCCGAAGACCACATCCTTGAGCTTCAGCAGCTCGGCGTGCGGATGGTCTGCCGCGAAGCCGGTCGGCACGCGCTTGAGCGAGTCGCCGTTGACCTTTCCGAAGCGCTTGGCGAACCCCGGATCCTCCAGCGCTTTCAGGACACGGCCCGGATGCGTGGCAACCATCGCACGGAACACAGCCAGCCGGGTTGGTTCGGGGTGCCACATGCCACCTCCGACGAAGCTCTCCGCGGGCGACAGGTGAAAGTAGCCGCCGGTGCGCGAGTGGATCGGCTCGCCGGGCTCGGGCTCCTCGCCGACGTAGGGAAAGTCGGCGCCGATGTTCGTCTTGTACGGCGACTTGTCCTTCGAGAAGCGGACGTCCCGGTAGATCCGGAACGGAGAGCGCTTGGGGTCGGCGCGCATCGGTAGCCCGCGTGCCACGAACCGATCCTGCAGCGCCTCACACAGCAGCTCCAGGGGCTCCTTGAGCAGGCGCTCGTATTCGCCTTTCCGCGGCTGGAACCAGCTGCGCTCGTTGTTGCCCGCCAGGTCGACCAGAAACTGCAGCGCCTCGGGCTTGAAACCGGCGAATGTGCTCGCGCTCACGACCTTCTCCCTGCCAGCCTGACTCGCAGGAATCTACCCTGCCCGCATCCCCGAGTGATCGACCTCAGCGCGTGCCTGCCGGCCGCGGCCCGACCCCGCTGAGGCTCGCTAGACTCGTGACCATGCCACGCTTCCAGGCCCCGCGCGGGACCCGTGACCTGCTGCCCGCCGAGCGGGTCGTCTTCATGCGCCTGGAGCGCCTCGGCCAGGATCTCGCCGCGCAGTACGGCTACCAGCCGATCGAGACCCCGATCTTCGAGCAGAGCGAGGTCTTCGAGCGAGGCGTCGGTGCCGTCACGGACGTCGTCGAGAAGGAGCTCTTCCGGGTCCAGGCGGGCCGGGGTGACCAGGAGCGGGAGCGCTGGGCATTGCGACCGGAGCCGACCGCCGGGATCGTGCGTGCCTATATCCAGCACGGCATGCAGACGCTGCCGCAACCGGTGAAGCTGACCCTGACCGGGCCGATGTTCCGCTACGACCGCCCCCAGGCCGGCCGCTACCGCGAGTTCCGGCAGTTCGACGTCGAGGCCATCGGCGACCCGGGACCCGCGGTCGACGCCGAGATGATCGAACTCGCGCTGCACTTCTACCGCGAGGCGGGCCTCGGTGGCGCCGAGCTGCGTCTCAACTCGATTGGTGACCCGGTCTGCCGCCCGGCGTATATCGGGAAGCTGCGCGCCTTCTTCGCCGAGCACGAACCCCAGCTACCCGAGCTCGAGCGAGGGCGGCTGGCCACGAACCCCTTGCGCCTGCTCGACTCCAAGGACTCGCTGATGCAGCCGCTCATCGCCGCCGCACCGAGCATCGCCGATCACCTCTGCGACGCGTGCCGCGCGCATTTCTCGTCAGTGCGCGCGCATCTCGACGCGTTGGGCATTGCGTACCGGCTGACGCCGACCCTGGTCCGCGGCCTGGACTACTACACGCGCACCACCTTCGAGTTCTATCCCTCGTCGACCTCCGAGGGCTCACAGGACGCGATCGGTGGCGGCGGTCGATATGACGGGCTCGTGGAGCTGCTCGGTGGTCGTCCCATTCCCGGCATCGGCTTCGGGCTCGGCCTCGACAGGATTGGCCTCGCGCTTGCGGCTTCGGGGGAGCCGTTGCCGAAGCCCCCGGCGCCGTCCGTGGTCGTCGTCGGGGCCGATCCCGCCGACACGATCACGCGGCTGCGAGTCGCCACGGATCTGCGGGCGGCGGGCGTTGCCGCGCGAGCGGACCTGGCACCCCGCAAGCTGGGGAAGCAGCTGGAGGGAGCCGGGCGCGAGGGCGCGCACTTCGCGGTCATCTGCGGCGACGAGCTGGAGTCGAACCAGGTCCAGCTGAGGGATCTCCAGGCCGGCACCCAGCGCGTCGTCAACGTTGCGGACCTCGCAAAGGAGCTCAAACGTGGCGAGGCGCAGCACCATCACGGCACGAGCTGACGATTCGGGCAGCGACTCGGCCGCTCCCCGACCAGATACCATTCAGCGTCCCATGAAGACCGCCTACCGCGACATCACCTGCGCCGACGCCGGCCCGGAGCTGGTCGGTCGCGACCTGTCGCTGGCTGGCTGGGTTCACCGGCGCCGGGACATGGGCCAGCTGATCTTTCTCGACCTGCGCGATCGGTACGGGATCACCCAGATCGTCGTCGACGCCAGGGAGTCGCCCGAGGCCCACGCGGCCGCGTCGGACGTGCGCAACGAATACGTGCTGCGCGTCCATGGCACGGTCGTGAAACGCCTGCCAGGCACCGAGAACCCGAAGCTCGCCACCGGCGCAGTGGAGCTTCGCGCGGCACGCATCGAGATGCTCGCTGCGGCCAGGACGCCGCCGTTCGTGATCAACGAGCCCGACGCCGAGATCGACGAGGCGATCCGCCTCAAGTACCGCTACCTTGACCTGCGGCGCGAGGGCATGCAGGGACGGATCCTGACCCGCAGCCGCCTGGTCAAGGCGATCCGCGATGCCCATCATGAGGCCGGCTTCGTCGAGATTGAGACGCCGCTGCTGATCAAGTCCACGCCGGAGGGCGCGCGGGACTTCATTGTGCCCTCGCGGCTTCAGCCTGGCAGCGTCTACGCGCTGCCACAAAGCCCCCAGCAGCTCAAGCAGCTCCTGATGGTCAGCGGCATGGACCGCTACTTCCAGATCGCCCGCTGCCTGCGCGATGAAGACCTGCGGGGCGATCGACAGCCGGAGTTCACCCAGCTCGACCTGGAGATGAGCTACGTGGCCGAGGAAGACGTGATGGCCTGGGTCGAGCAGATGGCCATCCGCGTGAGCCACGAGATCCTGCCCGACCGGCCGATCCAGCAGGACCCGTTCCCGCGCCTGACCTACCGCGACGGCATCGACCGCTACGGCAGCGACAAGCCGGACCTGCGCTACGCACTCGAGTTGCACGACCTCGGCGAGGTGGCCGCGGGGAGCGGCTTCCGCGTCTTCGACGAAACGCTTGCCGCCGGCGGCCGGGTCTTCGGGTTCGCGGCTCCGGGCATGGCCGCGGCAACTCGTTCGCAGATCGACGAGCTGACCGAGGTGGCCAGGCGCGCCGGGGCCAAGGGGCTCGTCTGGCTGGCCGTCGAGGGGGAGGGAACGGTGCGGTCGCCGATCGCCAAGTTCCTGGGCGATGCTCGTGCCCTGGAGCTGGTCGCCGCGGCGGGCGCCGATCCCGGCGACCTCGTCCTCGTCGTCGCGGACGCGGACATTCACGCGCAGGAGGCGCTCGGGCAGCTGCGCGTCGAGGTCGCGGCGCGTCTCAAGCTCGCGACTCCGGACGTGCTCGCCTACGCGTGGGTCCATCGCTTTCCGATGTACCAATGGGATGCCGAGCGCCGGCGCTGGGATGCCACGCACAACCCCTTCAGCGGCGTCGTCCCCGAGGACGAACCGCTGCTTCGGACGACGTCGGGCGATCCCTACAAGCCGGACCCCGGCGACCCGGCTGGCAGGGCCCGTGCGCTCCAGTACGACCTCGTCCTCAACGGCTGGGAAGTTGGCGGCGGCTCGATCCGCTTCCACCAGCGCGAGTTGCTGGCGCGCTCGTTCGCGCTGATGGGCCATTCGCCCGTAGGGATGCAGGAGAAGTTCGGCGGGATCCTGGAGGCGTTCGAGTACGGGGCGCCACCGCATGGCGGTATCGCGATCGGCATCGATCGCTGGGCGGCGCTCTTCACCGACCAGATCAACATCCGCGAGGTGATGGCGTTCCCCAAGACCTCCTCGGGCACGGACCTGATGCTGGGAGCACCGTCACCGGTGGAGCCGGCCCAGCTCGACGAGCTTGGCCTGATGCTCAAGCCGCGCGTTCAGTGAGGGCGATGCACCGAGCCGCGCAGTCGCGAAACCTCCGGCCTGGCGAGGTTCGCGGCTTCGGCCGGTAGGTCCTCGATCGCGGGGGAAGACGCCGCAAGCGCGGCACTCACCTCGACCAGGGGTTCGGTCCCCGTCGCCTTGCCGTGCCCCCACGGAGCGTCCGGATCTTCCTCCTGGACCCCGACCGGCCAGGGATCGGATCGCCACGGACTCACCAGTCCCCGCATGCCGGACGTGCCGCGCGAGCTCACCCAGGCGCCGATGACTGCGATCGGCACCGAGCAGGCCACGATCTGTGCAACGCTGGCGAGGAATTCCATTTGTTCGCCACCTGGCGATGGAGGTCGCCGCCCATCGTAGACCCGGCGCATCCATCCGCCAAGCCCGCGACGTCCGGCGTTCGCGCCTGGGCCGATGTTCAGCAGTCCGCCGACGCTCGCGCCCCGTCGGCGCACCTACTCGTCCTGATCGGCTGCCTGCCCGTACGGCGCGAGTGCCGGACCCTCGAGCGGGGAGTCATCCTCGCGCTCTGCCGCCGCTGCGCCCCACTCCGGCGGGGCTGCCACCGGCGCGGGCGGGCCGTCGTACGCCGGAAGGTCCTCCCGCGCCGTGGATCGATCATGCGTGACGCCGGGGTCTCCAAGGTCGATCAATCGCAGTGGCGCGCCCAGTCCCGCCAAGTCGTCGAGGATGCCGTCCGGCATGCGATCCGGCGCGATGAAAGCCAGAAGGGCGGCGTGGACGACGGGCACGAGGACCGGCCAACCGGGCTGACCGCGCCAGGTCGGCCGGAGGACGCTCTGCTCGTCCATGCCGTGCGCCTGGATCATCGAGGTGACCGTCTCAGCGTCCGCCCACACCAGGCGCGCCGGCCAGATGATCGCGGCGTGAGTCTCTCCGACACTCTCGCGCGCCACGGCGATGCCTCGGGCGATCTGGCCGGCGGGGCCGCCCTCCATCGGGGCCGGCTCTGCCAAGACCGCGCCTGAGCCTGCGAGGACACCCGCAACCTGGCCATCGACGTCCGGCGCCACGACCACGATCGGCACGGCGCCGCCGGCCCACGCTATCTCGACCAGGCGTCGCACAGTCGGCCGCCCGGCGGCGTCGGCGAGCGCAGACTCGGCGGATGCGGCGAGGATTACGGCTGCGACGGTCATCGCCGCGGCGGCCGGTACCGGGCCGAATCGTCGGCGTCGGTGTTGTCGTCCGCGTCCCCGGCGTCCGAACGCTCTTGCGGGTCCCAGTCGTCGTCCTCGCGGAGCCTGTACGTCGGCTCGTGGCCATGGATGTCCGCGTGCGTCGGTATCTTGTCGGTCGCGGCCGTCTCCGAGCTGCGCGTTCTGCCAAGCCTTCGGGCTTCGGCGGCTGACCTCAGGCGTCGGAACGAGGCGCGCAGGCGTTCGCCGAGGGCCGCAAGGGCGTCCGAGGCGGTCGTCACTGACGGGCGGGCGGTCGCATCCAGTCCATGGGCGTGGTGCCAGCGCCGCCGCCGCGGGCCAGGCAGGAAGACCCCGCCGACGATTCCGAGCACGGCAGACGCGATGGCGACGAGCTGAAGCGCCAGCCCGAGTGCGTCTGAACGCACGATCGTTCCGCCGATCCCCGTCGCGTCGGGCTGCAGCGACACCAGCAGCGCGAACAGGCAGAGCACGAGGAGCGGCACGTTGACCAGGGTCATCAGCGTGCCAGGGCCGCCGAAGAGCCACAGGCCGTAGCCGGCCGCGGCCCCCACGGCGAGCAAACCAAGCACTACCGCGACGAGGCCCGGCTGCCCGGTCTGCACCGCGAGCACGAGGCAGACGCCCGCGAGGTAGGCCTGCCCCAGCGTCACGACGATCTCGAACGCGACCACCTCCGGCGCCCGGTGAAGCGGCTCGTGGTGGACCAGGTCTGACATCGCCTTCCATCCTCTGGCTGCAAGACTCTTACCGAGGATACGGCGGTCATGTGAGTGCCATGAGACAATGCGGACCTCCCGATGAAGACCGCACCCCGTCTGACGCTGCCCAAAAGTCCCGACGCGCCACTCAGCGCCCGATCCGACCTGCGCAATCTCGCGATCGTCGCCCACGTCGACCACGGCAAGACCACGCTCGTGGACGCGATGCTGCGCCAGACGGGCTCGTTCAGGGCCAACCAGATCGTGGCCGATCGGGTCATGGATTCGATGGACCTCGAGCGTGAGAAGGGCATCACGATCCTCGCCAAGCAGACCAGCGTCCAGTACGGACCCGTGCGCCTGAACATCGTGGACACGCCCGGGCACGCGGACTTCGGCGGCGAGGTCGAGCGCACGCTGCTGATGGTCGATTCGGTGCTCCTGCTCGTCGACGCCGCGGAGGGTCCACTGCCCCAGACGCGCTACGTGCTCAAGAAGGCGATGGCGCGCCACCTTCCCGTCGTGGTCGCGATCAACAAGATCGACCGGAGCGATGCGCGGCCGGCAGAGGTCGTCGATGCGGTGTACGAGTTGTTTATGGACCTCGGAGCGACCGGCGCCCAGATCGACTTCCCGATCGTCTATACCAACGCCAAGCTGGGGACGGCCACACCGGACCTGAGCATTCCCGGCATGGACCTTCGCCCGCTGCTCGATCTCCTGGTCGAGCACACACCGGCTCCGATGTTCCGGCCCGGGCACCCCCTCCAGCTCCTGGTCACGAACCTGTCGGCCAACGACTATGTCGGCCGCATGGCGGTCGGCAGGTTGTGGAACGGCACGATCCGCATGGGCCAGCGCATCACCGTGGTGCGCGAGGAGGCCGAGTCCACTGACGGCAGCGTTGAGCCGGGCCGTACGGTCACGCTCATGGGCACCGTGACGTCGCTGACGACGGCGCGCGGCATCGAACGCGAGGAGATCCGCGAAGCCGGGCCGGGCGAGATCGTGGCGGTGGCCGGCCTGCCCGAGGTCACCATCGGCGACACGATCACGGATCCCGGCGACCCGCGCCCGCTACCGCGCCTCGACGTCGATGAGCCCACCCTGCGAATGACGTTCGGGGTGAACACCTCGCCGCTTTCCGGGCGGGACGGGAAGCTGCTGACATCCCGGCAGATCAAGGCGCGGCTCGAGCGCGAGGTGCTCGGCAACGTCTCGGTCGAGGTACGACCGACCGAGTCGGCGGACACGTTCGAAGTGCGCGGCCGAGGCGAGCTCCAGCTTGCGGTTCTGATCGAGCAGATGCGCCGCGAGGGCTACGAGCTCCAGGTGTCGCGCCCCGAGGTGCTGCTGCGCGAGGAAGACGGCAAGGTCCGGGAGCCGTATGAGCGCGTCACGGTGGACATTCCGCCTGAGTTCATCGGAATGGTGAGCCAGTCACTGGCAGCGCGGAAGGCGCGCCTCGAGCAGATGACCACCGACGCTGACGGACGCGTCCGCATGGAGTTCGTGATGCCGATGCGCGGGCTGGTGGGCTACCGCGGCGAGCTGCTCACGGAGACCCGAGGCACCGGGTTGCTGCACCAGATCGGCGAGGGGTATGGGCCGTGGGCCGGCGACGTGACGCACCGCACCTCCGGCGTCCTGGTCAGCGACCGCACCGGTGTCTCGAATGCCTACGGCCTCTTCAACCTCCAGGAGCGCGCGTCGATGTTCATCGGTGCCGGCGAGGAGGTCTACGAGGGAATGATCGTCGGCGAGAACAGCCGCCCCGGCGACATGGATGTCAACCCGACCAAGGAGAAGAAGCTCACCAACATCCGGACCCACAGCCACGACGACGCGCTCCACCTGGTCCCACCGCCGCCCATGACCCTGGAATCGGCCATCGAGTTCATCGCGGCCGACGAGTTCGTCGAGGTCACCCCGAACACGATCCGGCTGCGCAAGCGAGCCCTCTCCCTGCACGACCGCCGCCGGGGCCGCGGCCGTGAGGCAGATATTCGGAGATCCTCGGAAGAACAGTGACGCACCCAAGCCGCACCTGGGGATGCGCCCGCTCTCAGAGCCTGTAGCCGATTTCGTGCCAGGGCCAACGAGCGCGAGTTCCACTTGCCTGCGGGAGCTGATCGACTTACGGTAGGAAGATGATCATCGGCGCGCGGGGGAGCCGCAGCCGGCCAGAATGGGAGCGCGTGGGCAAGCAGATGATCTTCAGCGACATCCGGGACCCGAGGCTCATCACCGTGCGTCGTGGCGGCACCCTCGGGGACGACGAGCATCGCCTGCTCGCCATCTGGGCGGCCGACTGCGCCGAGCACGCGCTCCACTACTTCGAGGACGCGCTGCCCGGCGACGACCGCCCCCGCCGGGCGATCGAACTTGGTCGGGCGTGGTCCCGGGGCGAGATCGCCATGAGCGAGGCCCGCGCGGCGGCCGGCCACGCCAACGCGGCTGCGCGGGATTTGGTTGGTCCTGCCCGGGAGGCGGCGCACGCGGCCGGCCAGGCGGCGGCCGTCGCGCACGTGGCAGAGCACGAGCTCGGCGCGGCGGCCTACGCCATCCGAGCCGTTCGCGCAGCCGCTCCCGATAGCGAGCGCGAGGAGGCCGGCCGCCGAGAGTGCCGCTGGCAGCGCGGGCGGCTTCCCGACGCGATCCGGGAGCTGGTCCTCGACGACCAGCGGCTGCGCAACGAGAGATGCTGGTCGGTCTTCGACTGCTGACCGGTCCGCCTCGGCTTTCAGCGCCTGCCGCCGCTTACGTCGGCTCCGCCCGCAGCCTGCCGCAGAGGTAGGCGACGCAGGCGACCTCCATCCAGGTCTGGGCCGCGAGCGCGGTCTGCTCGTAGCACCGCGACAGCCGCCGCCACATCCCGAGGCGGGCGAAGGCGTTCTCGACCTTGTAGAGCGGCCGGATCGGCGTGAAGGCACGCGGAGCCCGGCGCGTCCTGCCGCCGGGCTTGAGGGGCGGCAGCGGGGGCGGCGACGGCGGCTTCTTGATCTCGCGGTTGGTCCCGTGGCCGCGCACCAGCGCACCGAGGCCCGAGTGGCCCCGATCCGCGAGGACGGCCTGAAGGCCCGGAAGAGCCGGGTGGGCGGGATCGAGCTGCGGCTTGAGGAACGAGCGGGCCGCCTGGACGTCGTGCGGTCTCGCGGAATCGACCCGCACGGCGAGAGGCAGCCCGAGGATCCCGATGAGGATCGTGCGCTTCGCGCCACGCGTGTAGCCGCCGCGCCCGCCGGCCTCGTGGAACGTTGGCCCGGCGCGTCCGCCCTTCACGGTCTGGGCGTCGATCATCACCATCGTTGGATCGGCCTTGCGTCCGTGGCGGAGCCGAACCTCCCGCACCAGGATCCGCATCGCGGCTGCCCACGTGCCCTTGTCGC